>UQQY01000024.1 GCA_900543295.1 uncultured Oscillospiraceae bacterium
GGGAAAACGCTCTTTCCGTGTATACGTTTTATGCATGAGGCGCATATGCAGAATAGGACGGCCTGCATACAAAAAAAGCGGGAAGCCCGCAGCCGTCCCGCTTTTCTGTATTACTGCTTTGTTATCTTAATTGCGACAACGCTTAAATCATCGCTTTTTTCGTCCTGCGGACGGATGGCGCTGCAAACCGCGAACGCAATCTCTCTGGCGCTGCGGTGCGCATGGGCGGCGAGCGCGCTGCGGGCTCCATGCCTGCGGCGCATGCGCCGTCGCTCATCATCAGGATTACGTCGCCGTCTGCAAGCTGGAGGGTTTCCTGTGCGCGTTCGGTATTCTGCAAGATTCCGAGAGGAAGCGATTCCCTTCCAATTTCACGCACGCGCCCATCCCTGCACAGCAGCGATACGGCGGCGCCCGCTTTTAAAAAGGCGGCCTGTCCGGTTGCGGGATCGATTTGCAGAAGATCGACAGTAGAAAGCGACTCGTCGGCGGATTTTACGGACAGTGCGCCGTTTATCAGGCGGAAAGCCGCGCTGGTGCCGAATCCGGCGCATAAAAGACGCTTCAGCATGGAACAGGTCATCAGGCTGTCGATGGCCGCGCGGCCGCCGCTTCCCATTCCGTCGCTCAGCAGGAAGCAGTGGTTGCCGAAAGCGTCGGAGAAGGTGCTCACACTGTCGCCGCAGACATGGTTGCCGCTGCGCGCAATCTGCTGTACACCGTTTTCCGTCTGATAGACCGCATCCTGTGCAAAAAGAATGCGGCAGCATGTGCCGGAGGAGAAAATCGCGGCGGAGCTAAAGAGAACGCCGGTTTCTTCAGAAACGGCGACGCACAGCTCTCCGGCGGCGTGGGCAGGCTCAGCGTTTGTGCAGACGGTAAGGTGAAGGCTTCCGCCGGACGTCCTTTTTGCGTCCATAGAGGTAAAAGGCTCGTCCAGTTTGCGGAAAGCGCGCTCTGCCGCCGCGCGCATGGCAGTCTCCTCTTCCTCCGGCGCGCGAAGCGTCTCTTCCAAAGCGGAGAGGGTGTCGCCGATCGTGTAGAGATTGTCGAACATGAGCTGCTGCGATTCCCTGATTTGACGCTGGCTGCTTTCGCGCGAGAGAAACGCCCGGTAGCGCGTGTTGATGGCGCGGCAGAGGGCGTCCGTCCTCCGGCAGCTTTCTTTAAAATAGCGGGGCAGCGCCTCGGCTGTGACCATGCCGTTTTGGCGCAGAATCTTGTCAAGCGGTCCGAAGGCGTCCATAATTTCGTTATAGCGCGTGTCCCAGCAGGAAAGGCAGTGATCGCAGCTTTTACAGACGGAAGAGGCCGCGCTGTCGTATACGGACGAGATGTTGTTGTAATCGATCTGATTGAATTTGTCTGTGACCTGCGAAAGCTCTCCGTGAATGGAACGCACCGTTTCCGAAAGCAGGTGGATTCGATCCGCGAGGGAATGATCCTCCGGCGCGGCATGGACCGTGCGGAAGGGGACGAACAGCGTACGGGCAAAGCGCTGCGGCAGTACGACATAGACGGCGCTTCCCAAAAACATGGCGATAATATAATAGGAAAAACCGATCGGCGCGCCAAAAAGAAACAGGGTGAACACCCCGCAGCACAGAAGCACCAGCATTTGTGCAAAACGGCCCGCGCCGTGAAAAGCGCCGGCAAAAAAGGCGGCCAGTACCAGCATGACGGCAAAAGAAAAAAGCTCCGAGGAGGCGGCGCACAGCGCGCCCGCACATAAGATGCCGCATACGCTCGCTCCCGCCGCGCCGAATGCGGCCGCGCATAAAAGGATCAGAACGCAGGAGAGAACAATGCCCAGATTGATATGAAACAGTGTGACGGCCGCCGCGGCAGCCACTGCCGCCGCCGCAAGCGTGCAGACGCCGATTTGTTCCGGCTCCGAATAGGCGGCGCGTCCCTGTGCGCCGAATGCGGCAATGCCGGCGGAGAAGAGCGCGCAGCAGCTTGCGGAGAGGACGAGATCCAGTATGAGCAGGAACAGGGATGCGGTGGACAGATGGTTTAACAGACTGTAAAAGGTGAGGGACACGCCGCCTGCGCCAAAAACAAGCAGAGCGTTTAAAAGCGGTCTGCTCTTTTTCTTTAGCAGCCTTTGCAGGAGAAAGCGAAGCGCGCAGATCAGCAGTACGGTGACTACGCGCAGTGGAATATGCTCCGGACGGAATACAAAGATGCCGGCGGTCGCGCCGATTGCCGCCGGTATCAGCATGGAGACGTCAGCCGCACCGGTAAACGCGGCGGAAAACGGGGAGAGCGCGCCCAGCATGCGCGTGGCGGCAAGCAGGAACGGCAGTGCGCCGGAAAACAGCGCGCGCAGCAGAAGCGTCAGGGTTCGTGTCCGTTCCACGCGGATGGCTTTTGACTTCATATTATATTTCCTCCCATTGCCTGTCCAAAATACGGTGTATGCTGTCAGTATAGCAGGCGCCGCCGGAAAAAAGGAAAGAACGCTGTCGGGAGAACGGCACGATCCCGCCCTTCTTTTGACGGGAAACAGAAAGAAAACGGGAAAGAGAAAATGACAGGGCGCCGCATTGCATTGAATGCCGGTTTGTGCTACAATCAACGTAAAGAGAGAGTAATGCGGGAGGAAACCGAATGAGGAATGAATTATTGCAGTCGTTTGCGTCCTTCGTAGAGGAAAAACAGCTTGGCGTGCATGCCGCCGCCGTTATGCAGCACGGAGCGTTTTTGGGGGAGTACCGTGTGGTTCCCGATGAGCCGCACATTCTGCACTCGCTTACCAAAAGCTATACGTCGGTGGAGGTCGGCATGCTGATCGGCGAGGGAAGGCTTGCGCTTGACGATCGAATCGCGTCGTTTTTTCCGGAGCTTTTGCCTGCGCATCCCAGCAGGGAGCTTTTGGCGCTTTCGGTGCGCGATCTTCTGCGCATGGCGCCGGGACGGGATCAGCCATCCATGATGGCGAACCAGCGCGGGCTGATTGAAGATAAAAACTGGGTGCGCTATTATTTGTCGAAGCCCTTTGACCGGATGCCGGGCGAGCGCTTTTCCTATGATACCGGCTGTACGTATATTCTGTCTGCCGTGGTGCAGCAGGTGAGCGGGGAAACAACGCTCGACTTTCTGACGCCGCGCCTGTTTGAACCGCTGGGAATCGAAAAGCCCTATTGGGAGACCTGCCGATGGGCCGCTCCCTGGGCGGCGCGGGACTCTTTTTGCGTACAAAGGAGCTTTTGCCGTTTGGACAGCTCTGTTTGCAGCATGGCATATATAATGGAAAGCGGCTTGTAAGCGCGGATTATCTCGCACAGGCAACCTCAAAGCAGATCGATACACAGCCGGACGCGCCGAAAGACAGCCGCTGCGGCTATGGCTATCAGTTCTGGATGTGTCATAACGGTACGTATCGTGCGGACGGCGCTTATGCGCAGTTTCTGATTGTGGATGAGGAAAACGATGCGGTGATTGCCGTTAATTCAAAAAGCGACCGCGGACAGGAGATTCTCGATGCCGTGTGGGAGACGGTTACGCCGCTGCTCGCAGAGAGAAGATAGGAGAATCAGCTTGAAGCAGAAGGAGATCGACCGGATCAACGAGCTCGCGCGCAAGGCAAAAAGCGCGGAGGGTCTCACACCGGCAGAAGAGGAGGAGCGCGCCATGCTGCGCGGCGCCTATATTGAAGAGTTTCGGAATAACCTGAAAAGCCAGCTTGAAAACACCTATATTGTGGACGAAAAAGGAAACAAACGCAGGGTGAGACGAAAATAAAAAGCAAAACGCCATCCGTTGAGAGTCTTCGGATGGCGTTTTGATTGATTGTCTTAATATGTGATTCATATACCAAATGAGATGTATGTTAAAATACTTTAATTTTACAAGCAGGTTTATATAAATTAGATTTTAATATTGACAAAGTTTTGCAGAAAGTATATAATCGAAATGTAAATATATAGATTTTATTATTAACAAAGGTGGGATTAGTCCAATGCAGTATTTCTGAAAATATGTTGTTCTGTTCCCGCCGGAGTGAAATCAATACCAGCCTGAAAGGAGGATTTGATATGAAAAAGAAAAGAATATTTTCCCTCTTAACAGCAGCCGTTTTTCTGCTTTCAGCCTGTTCGCCGGGCGGAGGAAACGCAAAGCGCGGCAAAGAAATGGGATACTTCACCTATCCGGAAACAGACTGGGGCATGACGGTGGAAGAGGTGAAATCTGCGCTCGGACTGTCGGAGAAGTCGCTTACCCGTCTTGAAAACGCGGTTGACGGCAATGAATCTTATCTGGCGGAGCTGGAGATATTCGGAGCTTTCGCCGAGGCGGTCTTCATCTTTAACAGCAGTGTGTCGGGCGCCGGCGAACCTTTTTTAAGCGAGGTGCGTCTGGTCTATCAGGGCAGTGATGCGTCGGATTATCAAACCCGCCTTGACGCGCTGTGTGACTGCCTTGACAAAGACAGCATTCCTTATACGAAAAGCGGGGAAACACTGGAGCGCGGCGAGTGGCCGGAGGATGACAGCGCGGATATAGTGATGACTTCCGTTCAGACGGAAGATGAGCTTTACGCAGACGGCGCAGCATTGACAAATCGCAGCTTCAGCGTTTACAGCAATAATACAGTGGCGGATCTTCCAAAAGAGATCCGTGAAGCGGCGGATGCTTATGCCCATGAATCGTCTCCGGAAGCTTTTAAGGATGGTGTGTCGTTAACCGAAAGCTTTAAAGATGTGCCGCTGACAAAAGCAAGCTTCCTGTTCACCCAAACATATGATAAGAATGGCTCGCTTGAAAGTGAAAAGCTTACCGTCTCATTTTCCGGAACAGTTGCGATGGTAGAAAAATATGCGGAAGCGTATGCTGCAAAGCAGGATTGAGGTTCCGTCCTGTCATCCGGAGAGAAAATACAGAGAAAGCAAAGCAATAAACAAAGAATAAAAGTATATTGATAAAATGAAAAAGCTTCCTCTGTCTTTTTCAGAGGAAGCTTTTTAACAATCAAGTTCAGAACATTTGTTCTCAATACTAATTATAACATGAAAATACTGCTCTGTCAAGAGGAATATTGTGATTAAAACGGGTTAAAAAGGATATTCATCCGGCGCGTAATCAGAGACTGATGTTGAACAGGCGCATCGCATTTTCTCTGGTTCGGTCAATCAGTTCCTGCGCAGAAATCCCTTTTACCCTTGCCAGAACCTCCGCCGAATAGGCGATCATGTCAGAGGTGGTGCGCTTTCCGCGAAAAGGAACCGGCGCCATATAGGGGCAATCCGTTTCAAGAAGAAGGCGGTCTATTGGGACAACAGCCGCCGCCTCGAGTGCGCGGCGTGCATTCTTAAAGGTAACTACGCCGGTGAAGCCTACATACATCCCAAGCTTTACGACCTCCTTTGCCGTCTCTGCCGAACCGGAAAAACAGTGCATGACGCCCTTGGGGCGATACTGCGCAAGCAGGCGCATCGTGTCCTCCGTTGCGTCGCGCGAGTGAATAATGACCGGAATATCAAGCCGCACCGCGAGTTTAAGCTGCCTCTCGAACGCCTCCCTTTGTATGTCCCGCGGCGGCTCGTCCCAGTGATAGTCCAGCCCGATTTCTCCGAGCGCCGCAACCTTTTCATGTAGCAGCATGGCCTCGATTCGAGTAAGATTTTCGGCAGTTGCTTCTTCCGCATACTCCGGATGGATTCCAACCGCCGCATGGAAAAAAATCGTATTGCTCCGCAAAGGAAATACTGTTTTGACTGCTTTCCATGTCGCAGCCGACGTTTATAAGATGGCACACGCCATTTTCCCGGATCTGACGGAAGACCTCCATTCGATCCGCATCGTAGCGGCGGTCGTCATAGTGCGCGTGGGAATCGAATATACCGTGTAACATAGAGCGCTCCTCGTGGAAAACCGCCCCTCTTTATGAGAGAGGCGGTTTATTTGGATTCTGAATCAATGAATTGCGGCGCCGCACTCGACGCTGTCGTCTACAAAGAGAACCTTCGCAGAGCCGTCAGCCGCGTCAGCCGCCAGCAGCATACCGTTCGACTCGACGCCGCGCAGCTTGGCCGGTTTCAGGTTCGCCACAACGATAACCTTTTTTCCGACCAGTTCTTCCTCTGCGTACCACTTGGCAATACCAGAGACGATCTGGCGTTCACCCTCTCCGTCGTCGAGCAGGAGCTTGTAGAGCTTGTCGGATTTTGGCACTTTCTCGCATGCTTTGATCTTTGCTACGCGCAGGCTTACCTTTGCAAAATCATCAATGGAGATCTGCGCAATTCCCTCTGCTTTTTTCTCTGCCGTTTTCTTTTTCTCGGCGGCTTTCATCTGCGCCTCGGCAAAGGCGTGGAGCTCCTCGAGCTTTTTCTTCTCGTCAATGCGGGCGAACAGTGCTTCTGCCGTACCGACAGCGGTAATATCGTTTTCGCCGAATGCAGAGAGACTTTCAAGCGAAGTAAGGGAAGATCCAATCTGTGAGAAGATTTTCGCGGCGGTATCCGGCATAAACGGCTGTAAAAGTACGGCGATCTGGCGGATTGCTTCAGTCAGGCAGAACATGACGGTCATCAGCCGGCCGCGGTTCGCCTCGTCTTTTGCAAGCGCCCACGGCATGGTTTCGTCGATATATTTATTGGCGCGCCGCGCAAGATTCATGACACAGTCGACCGCATCCGCAAGATGCAGGTCGTCCATAAGCTTTTGATATTTTTCGACGGTATCCAGGCAGAATGCCGCGAGTTCCTGATCCACTGCCTCTGCGGGCGCTTTCTTTTCGAGCGTGCCGCCGAAATATTTGTGGCACATTGATACGGTGCGGTTGACAAGATTGCCCAGAGTGTTGGCGAGATCGGCGTTATAGCGCGCAATAACCGTCTCATAGGTAATCGCGCCGTCCTGTGCATACGGCATCTCGCTGATCATATAATAGCGCACGGCATCCACGCCGAACTGATTTGCCAGATCGTCCGCATAAATGACGTTGCCGCGGGATTTACTCATCTTGTCCTTACCGAACAGCATCCACGGATGGCCAAACACCTTTTTGGGCAGCGGCAGATCCAGAGCCATCAGCATGATCGGCCAGTAGATGGTGTGGAAACGCAGAATGTCCTTGCCGATAATGTGGACGTCGGCGGGCCAGTATTTTTTAAATTGTTCGCTTGAACCATCCGGATCGTACCCAAGTGCCGTAATATAATTGGAAAGCGCGTCGATCCAGACATAGACTACGTGCTTTTCGTCAAAATCGACCGGCACGCCCCATTTAAACGAAGTGCGGGAGACGCACAGGTCCTGAAGTCCTGGCTTTAAGAAATTATTGACCATTTCACGTTTGCGCGATTCCGGCTGAATAAAGTCCGGATGCTCCTCGATATACTGCATCAAACGATCCTGATACTTGCTCATACGGAAGAAATATGCCTCTTCCGAGGTCCTTTCGACAGGACGGCCGCAGTCCGGACATTTGCCGTCTACAACCTGCGTTTCGGTGAAAAAAGATTCGCACGGTTTACAGTACCATCCTTCGTAACGGCCCTTATAAATATCGCCCTGTTCGTAGAGCTTTTTGAAGATTTTCTGTACAACGCGCTCATGCTCTTTGTTAGTGGTGCGGATAAACTGGTCATAGGACGTGTTCATCAAATCCCAGATACTGCGGATTTGCCCTGCGATGTTATCAACATAGGCTTGCGGCGTAATGCCGGCCGCTTTTGCGCAGTCCTCAATTTTCTGGCCGTGCTCATCCGTACCGGTCAGAAAATAGGTATCGTCGCCCTTTAGACGGTGGTATCGGGCAATCGCGTCGGTCAGCACAGCCTCATAGGTATTACCGATATGCGGCTTCTGCGAGGTGTAGGCGATTGCGGTTGTAATATAAAATTTTTCTGCCATAATAAAAACCTCCTCCGATAAATTGTGCGCAAAAAGGAAAAAACGCCCCTGCCTTTCTTTAATAAAGACGAGAGCGTTCCTGCTTCGTGGTACCACTTTAATTCACATACAAAAATCGTATGCCTTATTTTGTGTGATAACGGGACAACCGTCGCCGGCTGACGTTCCTTCGCCGGCGCCGCTCCGAGGCCATGTTCGGCATATTGTCCGCCGCCCGCTTTCACCTTTCCGGGCTCTCTTTCCGGCGTACGCCATGCGTACTCTTCTCTTCCGCGCGTTTTGTATGATATTGTATTTAGTATATCCGTATTTTGTGTTTTTGTCAATCAAGGACAGAAAAAAGGGTTTTCAAGCGGATACGAATCTGCTATAATACCTGTATATAAATGATAGGCTGTAAAGAATGGAGGGAAACGCGGTGAATAAGCCAAAGCTTTTGCATGTGGTAGAGTCCTTTGGCGGCGGCGTTTTTACTTTTCTGGCCGATCTTTCAAACGCGCTGTGCGACCGTTACGACATTACGATTGCATATACGCTTCGTCCCCAGACACCGGAACACTTTCAGCGGTATTTCGACGACAGCATCCGTTTGGTTCCGCTTCGCTTTTTTAAGCGCAGTATCGGGCTGCATGACGTAAGGGCATGGAGCGAGCTGAGAAGTCTGATCCGAAGGGAAAAGCCGGATTTGATACATCTGCATTCTTCCAAGGCCGGTTTTATCGGGCGTTTTGCTGTAAACGGCCGAAGAATACCGGTCTTTTATACGCCGCATGGGTACTCCTTTCTCATGAAAGATGTCTCTCAAAAGAAACGGAGGGCTTACCGCCTGATTGAAAAAATCGGCGGACTTCGGCGCTGTACGACGGTCTGTGTTTCAGCCGGAGAAGGAGAGGCTGCCCGCAGCGTTGCGCACAACATTTGTGTGATAAACAACGGCGTTTCCATGAAGACGCTTGCTCCATACCTCAATTGTGCTGGCGATTGCAAAACGGTGGCTACGGTCGGCCGGATTTGTCCGCAAAAGGCGCCGGATCTGTTTTGTGAAATTGCGCTGCTTCTTCCCGAATTTTCATTTGTCTGGATTGGAGACGGTGAGCAGCGCAATCTGCTTGCGGCAGACAATATCCGCGTCACCGGATGGCTCAAGCGGGATGAGGCGCTTTCCGAGCTGTCGGCGTGCGGGATATTTTTATTGCCATCCCGATGGGAGGGCCTTCCAATATCGCTTTTGGAGGCCATGTATTTAAAAAAGCGCTGTGTGGTAAGCGACTGTGTCGGAAACCGCGATGTGATAGAAAGCGGAAGAAATGGAATCATTGCGCATACAGCCGGGGAATATGCCGCGGCGATCCGCGATATGGCGGCGGGTCTGCCCGGAACAGAGGATATGGCGGAGCGGGCGCATCAGGATGTTTGCAGGATATATAATACCCAGCGGATGGCGGAGGAATACGATGCGCTGTATCAGGCGGCGTTTTGCAGAAGGGCGGAATCAAAGAGATGATATGGCTTAAGCTTTGGTACCGGTTTGCTGCCCTGTTGAAAAAAGGTGTTTACAAGCTGGTCTTTGGATCCCGTATTCACTTTGGAAGAAAAACAACGTTTCGGAGCGGCTTCCATGCGGCCTGTGAAGAGGGCGGGCACATTCAAATCGGCGCGCGATGCTTTTTCAACCATGGATGCAGCTTATCCGCTTTATATGGCATCCGGATCGGACATGATGCGATTTTTGGGGAAAACGTAAAAGTCTACGATCACAATCACCGGTTCCGTAATCCGAAGAAAACGATAAAGGAGCAAGGGTATACAGCGGCTCCCATCGTCATAGGGGCGAATTGCTGGATCGGCAGCAATGCCGTGATTTTAAAGGGAGCGAATATCGGAAAAGGCTGTGTAATCGGCGCAGGCTGTGTAGTAAAAGAAAGAATACCGCCTTATACCATCCTTTCGGCAGACGGTGTGCAGAAACTGCGGGAAGATGCTCCGAAAACCGCCCTGCAAAAGCCTGTTCGCGTACTGGTGCTCGATACGGTAATGGACCGCGGCGGTGCGGAAACGATGATTATGAACTACATGCGGCATATCAGTCCTGCACGGATACGCTTTGATTTTATGGTGAACCGGGAATACCGCGCGGCATATGAGGATGAAATTGAGTCTCTGGGCGGAACGGTTTATCGGATGTGTCCGATGTATCCGCAGTATTTTTGCAGATACAAGCGGGTACTCCGGATGTTTTTAAGAGAACATCCGGAGTACCGCGTGATTCACTCCAATCTGGAAGAGCGCAGTTATTTTGCGCTCAAAGAGGCCAAAAAGCTCGGCGTACCGGTTCGCATTTCGCATTCGCACAACGTACCGCGGGGCTTTGGTCTTAAAACGCTGTTTCGCTGGTATTTCAGAATGCGGCTGCCCCGGTACAATACTCATCTTTTCACCTGCGGCGAGGAGGCCGGGGACTGGCTTTACGGAAAGCGAAACCGCCGGCGTTTTGTTATGATGAACAATGCGATTGACGCGCGCGCCTATACGTATGAGCCGAAAATTGCCGCTGAAATGCGAAGAGCGCTCAGCATACCGGAAGCGGCGTTTGTCGTGGGACATGTCGGGCGTTTTTTTCCGCAGAAGAACCACACCTTTTTGCTTGATATTTTTGCACAGATTCACAAACTGCGTCCGGACGCCGTTTTGCTTCTGGCGGGCGGAGGAGAACAGGACGACGCGCTCAAAAATAAAATGCGTGAAAAGGCTGGTTCTCTTGGCCTTGCCGAGTCTGTGCGTTTCCTTGGCGTGCGGGACGATGTGGCGCGTCTTTTACAGGCGTTCGATGTGTTTCTGCTCCCTTCGCTTTACGAAGGTTTTCCTGTCACGATGGTGGAAGCGCAGGCTGCGGGGCTGCCGTGTGTTATTTCAGACGGGGTTCCGCCGCAGTGTGATTTAACAGGAAACGTGACGGTTATACCGCTTTCTGCTCCGCCGGAGGAGTGGGCGCGGCGGACGCTTCAAGCTGCTGACGGCTTTTGCCGCGCGGATACTTATGAAAAAATTGCAGAAGCTGGATTTGATATTTGTAAAAATGCCGATTGGCTCGCTGATTTCTATGAAAGCGCGCTGGCTGATGCAGTGCAGTTGGACGAGTAAAAGCGTAAACTGAGTGGCCGTGTCCGTTTGAGATATGCAGTTGAAAAAGGTTCTTGCATTATTGCAGCCATAACTTAGAGAAGGAGAGGTGTGGCAGTTGCATCCGGACGAACGCATATTCCGCGACAACAAAATATTGCTGATGCAGATGCTGGTTCCGGTGGCGGTGCTGGCAAAGTTTATCCAGATCGCACTGTTGCCCGGCAAGTATTTCTACGACAGTACACGCATTCTCTCCATGTCGCTTGGCGAGGACTGGATGGCGGCATGGGGCGGTTCGTATGAAACGGCCGCGGATTTGTTCCGCAGTCTGAATTTCTTCCATTTTACAACGCTTGTTCAGTGGAGCATTGCGCTCGGCATTTTGTTCACGGTTCTTCTCTTTGTAATGATTAACCGTCTGCCGAATCCGGATTTGATGCAGACGGTTTTTCTGCTTGCAAGCGTCGGCGTATGCAACATTTATATTTTTAATATTGGCAAGGATATTATCCAGTTTTTTTATTTCTTTTTGGTTTTTCTGCTGATTCAAATGCCGCTTCGCAATGTTTGGATTAAAATTGGGCTGGCTGCTGCGGTTTTTGTTTGGGAGAGCGTATATTTTCGGTCTTACTATATCATTATTGCGGCGCTTACCGTGGTATGCTTTATTGTGCTTCGCTACCTGCATTACCGCAGCAGGCGGCCCACGGTGCTTACGGCGGTTTTGACGATGGTTGCGCTGATGGCCGCTGCGCTTTTGATGATTTGGCTCTCGCAGTTTGTTGCGTATGAAGATTATCAATCGGTATTGACTGTAAGAAGCACTACTGTTTTAGAGCATGCAAACACGGCAATTTTCGATGTGTTCGAGATAAACGGAAATTTTGCTGTGTTTGCTGTCAATTATTTTATCAATGCTTTTCGTATGATGCTGCCGCTGGAGCTGATACCAAAGGGTGTTTTTTATCTGCCGTTTGTGATATATCAGACGTTCATCCTGTACTATCTGATTCGTTCATATCAGAAAGTGAGGGAACTTTCGCCGGAGCATCTGCTGGCGCTGAGCGTATTTACGGCTTATATTCTGGGCTCGTTCTTATTTGAGCCGGATTTTGGTTCCTGGGTGCGGCATGAGGCGGCGACCTTTCCGGTTTTGCACATGATTGCATGTTCGCCGGTTATGTATTCCGGCTTCCGTCTGGTTCGCAGAGTATGAGGTGAGAAAGTGACAGGAAAATGGAAAACGATTCTGCGGGAGGATTGCTTCCGGTACTGCGGCGAAACGGGACTGTCTGCACGGCTGCGTGTTTATCTGGTACATGCCGCCTATCGCTATACCTGCCTTTTGAGAAAGACACAGTATCATAAAGAAGCGGGTCACAGGTTACGGACAAAATGGCACAGGCTTCGGCTGCTGCGTTCTTCAATCCGATACGGTTATCAGATTAATCCGGAGGCACAGATAGGGAAAGGTCTGTATATCGGGCATCGCGGTACAGTAATCATCAATGGAGAGGCGGTTATTGGTGAGAATTGTAATCTCTCACCGGGTATGGTGATCGGTCAGGAAAACAGGGGAAAGCGCGCCGGTGTTCCGCGGATAGGAAGCCGTGTATGGATCGGCGCAAATGCTGTTGTTGTAGGAAACATTCAAATCGGCGACGATGTGCTGATCGCACCGGGTTCCTATGTAAACTGCGATGTGCCGTCGCATTCTATTGTGCTGGGAAATCCGGCAAAAATAATCGGGCGTACAGATGCGACGGCGGGATACATTCAAAATCCTGTTTCGGGAGAGCGGTGAAATGAAAAAGCATATCTGTTTTTTTTCCGGTGACATTACGAACGGCGGCGGAACCGAACGTGTTGCGTCCATTATTATGACGGAGCTTGTCCGGCGTTTTGGCGGGGAATATCGAGTTTCCGTTGTCAGTCTGGCGCATAAGCGGGCAGAGCCGTTCTTTGAATTGGATAACGGCGTCTCGCGCTTTACGCTGTATGAAAAGCCGGTGCGCGGCGCAACGCATATTTTGGGGATCTGCCGCCGCCTGAGCCGTCTTGTAAAGAGAGAAACAATCGACGTGCTTGTCGATATTGACGGAATTCTTGATATGTATTCGCTGCCGGTAAAGCTTTGCCGCGGGGTACGCGTTGTTTCATGGGAGCACTACAATTTTTATCAAAATCCGATTGTGCCGTATCGGAAACTCACGCGGAGGCTGGCGGCGCGCTTTGCTGATGCGATTGTTACACTGACGAAAGAGGACGAGGGATATTACCGGCAGAATCTGAAAATTCGCTGTCCGCTTGTGACGATTCACAACCCGGTTGTTTTGCCTGAGAAAAAGCCGGTATACGATTCAGAAAGCAAAATACTGCTGAGTGTGGGAGCGTTAATACATGTAAAAGGCTTTTTGGACTTTCTAATTCCTGTTGCCAAACAAATCATGACCCATTTTCCAGAGTGGAAATGGATTATTGTAGGAGAAGGGGAAGAAAGAAGGACTATAGAGGAGACGTTAAAAAGGGAGAATCTTACTCCGTATGTGAGCTTGGCGGGAAATCAGAAAGATGTCGACGCCTATTATCGAAAAGCAGGAATCTATGTTATGACATCTTATCATGAGGGATTACCAATGACGCTTTTAGAGGCGAAGGCGTTTGCTTTACCGATTGTGAGTTTCGATTGTAAAACAGGACCGCGGGATATTGTGACGGATGGTGTGAACGGTAAGTTGATTGAGCCGTTTGACACAAATGCTATGGCGGATGCGCTGGGGGCTTTAATGAAGAACAAAGAGCAGCGCGTTTCTTGGTCAGCGCATGCTTATGACGATATTGAAAAATTTTCGCTGGAGCGGGTGATGGAGAAATGGGAAGAGATGTTGAAGAAAATCAAGAGATGATGAATACCTTGATTAGCATCATCATACCAGTTTATCAGGCTGAGGAAACAATAGAGCGCTGTCTGCATTCAATTGTTGAACAAACATACTCGAATTTGGAGATCATCTTAATTGATGACGGCTCGACAGATAAAAGTGGAGAAATATGTGATATATGGGCTGAAAAAGATTGCCGAATTCGAGTGATTCATCAAAAGAATCAGGGCGTATCAGAGGCGCGAAATCGCGCACTTAACATTTGTACGGGAGAATATATCGGGTTTGTGGATAGCGATGATTGGATTGAGCCTGATATGTTTCAAACATTGGTTTTAAATGCAGAGAAGTTTCATTCAGAAATATCCATTTGTGGATATGTTATAAACGAACGTACAGTTGATAGTTTTGATATAGATGTTGCTGAGAAGATCTTAAATGCAAAAGAAGCGATACAGTTTTTATTAGGACAGGAATCGTTTCAGGGATTTACATGTAATAAATTATTTTCTAAAAAACTCATTATGGAAAATGAACTCTGTTTTTTAAAAGATATACGATATGGAGAAGATTGGATTTTTACCGGCAATGCGATACTTGTTTCGAAACAAATTGTGTATACGCAAAAGCCTTTTTATCATTACGTTCAAAAAGAGGGTATTGTTCCGAATTATCACGGGCGATACAGCGATTTGGCAAAAGCTAAAATGTACTTACATGAACGTATTGTAAAAATGCAGCCTGAGTTAGAAAAGCAATCGAATTTTGTCGTGCAGCAGCAGAAAGTATATTCTTCATTTCAAAGCATACTTGAAATGATTATGGAGAATCGTATTGTTAGAACAGAAATAATACTTTTGACAAAGCATATCCTTTCATTAAAAAAAGAAGGGGTAGTTACAGTTTATATGCAAGTTTATTGCGTTTTGCTGAGAATTTCTCCAAAGCTGTTTTGGCGAATATACTATGGAGTTCAAAAAAGAAAGGTAAAATGAAATGAATGATCCGTTAATCAGCGTGATTGTGCCGGTATACAAAGTTGAGAAATATCTTGATGAATGTGTTGAATCGATTGTGAATCAGACATACCGCAATCTGGAAATTATTCTTGTCGATGATGGATCGCCGGATAATTGTCCTCAGATGTGTGATGACTGGGCGAAAAGAGATGCGCGTATTCGTGTGATACATAAAGAAAACGGTGGTCTTTCTTCTGCGAGAAACGCTGGATTGGATGTATGTACAGGAGAATACATTTCATTTATCGACAGTGATGATTGGCTGGAGTTAAATGCGTACGAAGAATTAATTCAAGAAGTTCATCGTACAAACTGTCCGGTTGTAATGTTCGGTTCTTTAGATTGTCGCGGAACCAAACAGGTCATTTCGTATGTGTTTGCACACGAAATCTTTGAAGGTAACGATCTTCTGGAATTATATCTTTATCATAGGCATCATATGTGTGGCTCGACTTGTGACAAAATGTACAGGCGGGAATTTATTCAGGATATACGGTATCCGCTATGCATTCAATCAGAAGACTATGTTTTTTTAGCTGAGTTATATTTCAGAAAGCCGCGCATTGCGGTATTAAATAAGTATTTCTATCATTATCGTATTCGAGAGAATTCAATCTGTACGGCTCCGATAAATGCTCATACATTTGACAGCATTACAGTTGCAGACATGGTTTGCGAGCTTTTACAGAAGAAAGGGTATGATAATATGTCTGGTTTTCGTTATTTTAAAATGCAGGCCAGACATGATGTGTTGTATTCGCTGGTTATCCGCAACGCGCCGTCAGATCTGATCCGCAAATATACGCATGAGCTCCGAAAGTATTATTGGAGCACGATCCGGGATAAAAACGTATCCGCAGGATTTAAATGCAAGCTGACGCTGTTTTGTATTTCTCCCAGAATATATGAGAAAGTAAAGCAAACGATTAGGAAAAGATAAGGAGAAACAGGGATGGACGAGCCAATCCGCATTCTGCAATGGGGTATGACGAGCAATTATGGCGGAATCGAAATGTTTATTATGAATATGTACCGGTATATCAATCGCGAGAAGGTGCAATTTGATTTCTTGCTTGGACCGAATGATCCGCCGATTGCTTTTGAAGATGAAATTCTTTCGATGGGCGGGCGGATTTTTCGCGTGATGTATCCAGAACGGGAAAAACCGCTGACGGCTGGATACCGTCTGCGAAAATTTTTGAAAGAACACCCGGAGATTAAGGGAGTACATGTCCATGCGAATTTTCCATATGCTTTTCCTGTAGCACAGGCTAAAAAATGTGGGGTATCGCTTCGCATTATTCATTCTCATAATTCGAACGGGAAGGATTCAGATGGGTTCAAGAGTAAGATCCGGAAGCTACGGATAGAAAAAGATATTTTGAACGCACCGACTCACCGATTCGCCTGTTCAAGTCTTGCGGGAGATTGGATGTTTGGCAATGCGGAATACATATGGATTAAAAATGCAATTGACGCGCAGAAGTATGCGTTTTCCGAGGAAGTCAGGCAGCGTGTACGGCGGTCGCTGAATATTGAGCAGAATACTGTGGTAGGTTTTGTCGGACGAGTTGATGAGCAGAAAAATCCATGGATGGTAATTGAGATTTTCCGTGAGATACACAAGATAGATCAGAATGCTGTTTTGTTGTTTGTCGGAAAAGGAAAGGACGAAGAAGAAATCAAGTGCTTGACGGAGCATAACGGCCTTTCTGATTCTGTTCGCTTTCTTGGAATGCGTAAGGATGTCAACGAGCTGTATCAGGCGATGGATCTGTTTCTACTTCCTTCTCAGTTTGAAGGTTTACCGGTTGTTCTGGTTGAGACGCAGACAGCGGGACTGCCTTGTGTTGTATCGGATCGGATTACCCGTGAAGTGGAAATTACAGATTTACTGACTTATCTTCCGATTGAGGAATCTCCGGAAAAATGGGCGGAGACTGCGCTTAAAAAGCTCACGGAGACAAAGCGGCAGGACAGAAGCGATGAGGTTGCCGATGCGGGCTTTGAGATCCGGCAGATGGCAAAAGAGATGGAAGAATTTTATTTAGGGCAGGTGGGAAAATGAATGAGCCTTTAATCAGCGTCATTGTACCGGTATATAAAGTAGAGAAATATCTTGATGAATGTGTTGAATCAATCGTAAATCAGACGTATCGTAATTTGGAAATTATCCTCGTTGATGACGGTTCGCCGGATAACTGCCCGCAGATATGCGATGATTGGGCGAAGAAAGATGAGCGCATTCGTGTGATACACAAGGAAAATGGAGGACTTTCCTCCGCAAGAAATGCGGGGTTGGATGTGTGCAAGGGAGAATATATTGCTTTTGTAGACAGTGATGATTTTATTCATAGGGATTATGTTTTTAAGATGGCGGAAAAGGCATTTTCTATGAATGTGGAACTTGTCATTTGTGATTATGCAAGAGTTGATGCAGAGAGCCATATAGTTAAGGAAAATGCTAATTTGAATGTTCATATAGAAAAGGAACTTTTATCTCAAAAAGATCTTTACGACGAACTATGTATATACAATCCATGGTGGAGCATAAGTGCATGGAATAAGCTATACAAAAGAAACTTATTTAAGAATTTGTGCTTTTTAAATGGAAAGCTTTGTGAGGATGCATTTTTTATACATCACCTTTATGAAAAGGTCGAGAATGCATGTTATATTAAGTGCCCATTATATTATTATCGATACACTCCCAACAGTATAATGATGAGACCTTACAATGAAGCACAGTTAGATGAAGTTGAGGCTGTATGTGATCGACTGCATTTTTTGCATGCAAAAGAATGGACGCAGTATTATTCTACGGTGTTTTTATGGCTTTTAAATAAGATGGAAAATGCTTATTACTATTTGGGAAAAAAAGACTCGGAAAGATTAAGAGAATTAAAAATAAATTATGATGCAGAAATGATAAGTATATATAAATATTTATCTTTAAGGGATAAAATAAGAGCTTTTTTGTTTAGACTATTTCCT
>UQQY01000025.1 GCA_900543295.1 uncultured Oscillospiraceae bacterium
CACGCGACGCTTTAAACGGGCAGGATCCAAGCGGCGGCGCCATCTATTATTATAATCCGGACAAAACCTCGAATCAGTGGATCAGATCACGCCCGGTAATCAAGCGAATCGGAAAACACCTTTTTTGCAGCTGACAAACTGCGACGCAATTCTTAAAAGCAACATGCTATTCTATTTTTAAAAAGATACCCTGAAGGAGGCTGCTGCAATGCGGACACGCCTATTCCCGCTTTTCATTCTGCTTCTCTCGCTGATGCTCTGCCTTACAGCCTTTTTTCTACCAGTTTTTTGCGGATGCAGCTTTGAAATGATTTCCGCGATTTTTTCTCCTGTGCATCTGCATTTCATGCTGCTTGTTGTTGCGGCAGCCGCAGGTGCTTCTCTTTTATTCCGCATTCTGCTTCATTTCAAAAATAAGTACGGCTGAAAGCTGTACTGAGAAATCCGATATACGAAAAGGCGCCTGAAACGGAGATTACTCCCTTTCAGGCGCCTTTTTGCTGAATTCTCCGGCATCGACGAGCGGAAATTTACCGCTCTGCCTTTAACAATGCATAATAGCAGGCATCGCATATTCCCTGATTGTTTCGATCCGCGCTTCGCATGGTTCCCTCATACTTCATTCCGCATTTCTCCATCACTCTGCCGGAATTGGGATTTCTCGAGTCATGCCTTGCCTCAATACGATTGACTCCTACCTCCTCAAAGAAGAAATCTATAACCGCTTTCATGGCCTCAGAAGTAATTCCCTGATGCCACCACGCCCTCCCAATACAATATCCGATGTGAACCATAGAAATATCCTCATTTATATAAACTGCACTGATACTGCCGATAGGTTCATCCCCGTTTTCCTTTTTAACAATCGCCCACTGATAATATTTTTCATCCGAATAGGACTTTACCCAATCTTTTATTACAAATTTACTGACGTCAATATTAGGATGCGTAGGCCATGTCAAATATTTGGTCACCTCGTCATCCGACGCCCAGTTCTTATACATTGCACCGGCATCTTCGCTGACGAATTTTCTTAGAATCAATCTTTTGGTTTCTATCTTTTGCGTTCCGCAGTGTGTCACAAGTCCCACTCTTCCTCTTCGAATATTTGTATTCTCTATTGGCTCGACAGTGAACCGTCCCCGCTCAGTCATGGCTTGTCAGCTCTCTGCGCATATCTTCGAGTATTTCCTCCACCGTAGGGGAAGCGGTTTTGCGCGCCTGTTCCGATTTCTCTGTGTCAGACAATGGTTTTCCCATGTCCGTCCCGTTGGTTTGCCGCTCGTTCTCCGCAGAAGGCGTCTCCTGCACATGCGACTTTGAAAGCTCTATCTCCATGGCGTTATCAGGCTTTGCGAAAGTGGGCTCAGTCTCTTCTGCTTTTTCCCTTATCAGTTCCGCTTCCTCCGCGCTAAACAGCTCCGTCCGTATCAGAGAGGAGGTCTCTGTGACAGAAAAGGTATGTAAAAGCTGCGCGTCCTGCTTATCCTGCTTATCCGATGCAGTCCTGCGGCGGCGGACGCCTGTAATTATCAGACATGCGATACAGACGGTCAGCAGAATACTCATTCCGCCTAACAAAATCCACTTGGCCGGAGGCCTTGCGACTGCTTGCAGAATACGTCCCGCCGTCCGGCTCTGCCAAAGCAGCTTTCCCGCAAACTCCGATCCCGTCAACGGAACAGCGCCAAGCGATCCGTCCGCATCATAAAAACAGACCGCCGAATCCGAGGCATAGGCTGCGCTCTGCACAGAGACCGTCCCGTCCGCACCGCGGCAGAGAATTAAGTCGCCCGCTTCAATCTGCGGCGCATCCCCCGCAGTGAGCGTGAGCGATACGCCGTCTATATCAATTAAGGATACCGTATAGCCGAACAGTGCCGCCCGTCCCGTTACGGAAAGATAGACAAAAAGAAGGCTGCAAAGCAGCAGACAGGCAATCAGCAGGACGTTCAGCCCGGTCAGCAGGCCGCGAAAAAAACGTTTCATCGGAGCAAATCCACCATTCTGTTCTTAATAACAGAATTATAGTATATTTCGTCCACAGCGGCAAGCGTATTAAGAAAAAAAGAGACGGACAATCCATGCGCTCACCAAAAGTCCGGTGAGATCTCCTATCAAAGCACAGGGGATCGTATGGCGCGAACGCTTCACACCGACTGCGCCATAATAAACAGCGACCGCATAAAAGGTTGTTTCCGTCGAGGACATCATGACAGAGGCCGTTCTCCCCGCTATGCTGTCCGCCCCGTAGGCTTGCAGAGTATCCTCAAGCGCAGCAAGCGCACCGCTGCCGGAAAGCGGCCGGATCATCGCAAGCGGGGCAGTCTCCGGCGGTACGCCAATTGAATGGAAGAGCGGCGAAAGCCACGCCGCAATCCGGTCAAGCCCTCCGGAAGCGCGCAGCATTCCGATCACCGTTAAAAGCAGAATCAGGGACGGTAAAATCGAGACCGCAGTATGCATCCCCTCCTTCGCCCCGGCAAGAAAGGAAGAGACAATATCAACACGCCGAACAGCGCCGTATAAAAGAATGCCGCATACCGCCAGCGGAACGATCCAGGCTGTCATGACTTCTTTCCCCTGTATGCGCAAAAGCGGCCAGCCACCCGCGCCGCTATAACCGCCGCAGTTGCGGATGCAAAAGAAGTGATTAACACGGCCGGCAATATATCAAAAGGGTTCGCCGCACCGTGCCGAAGGCGCAGCATGGCGACGGTTGTGGGAATTAGCTGAATGGAAGCAGTATTCAATACCGTCAGCATAACCATATGATCGGATGCAATACCGGAAGGCGCATCTTTTGCAAGCTCGCGCATGGCGGCGATGCCGAGCGGCGTCGAGGCGTTGCCAAGTCCCAGAAGGTTGGCCGTCATATTCATAGCAATCAGGCGAACCGCTTCACTTCCCTTTTTAATCCCGCGAAAAAGAAAGCAGATCGCCGGCTGCAAAATGCGCGCAATTTTCTGCGTCAAACCGCTGTCCTGCGCTACACGCATCAAGCCGCTCCACAGGCAGAGACCGCCGGTCAATGAAATAACCAATTCGACCGCATGCGTGCTTTCACTCAGAATCGCAGTTCCCATATCGCCGGCACTTTGATTCCATATGCCGAAAAAAAGCGAAAAAAGCAGCATCACGACAATTGCAATTTTCAAGTAAACAACCCCTATTCCATATAGATACATTTCATTCTATTCTAACACACCATGCTTTAGAAAATAATTTCACACAATATACATGACTATTATAGAAAAATTTCTCTTTAGATATTGACATTAGACAAACTATCCTGTAAACTATACTTGAACAAAGACTATTAAAGTCGAATCTCGTTCATGAAAGGATTTTGGGGTATGAAGTCCACAGGTATTGTCAGAAGAATTGACAACTTAGGCAGAGTCGTTTTGCCGATCGAGCTGAGACGCACGTTCGACATCAACAAAGAGGATCCGGTCGAGATCTATGTTGACAATGAGTACATCCTGCTCAAAAAGTATGAGCCGGCCTGCATTTTCTGCAACGAGGCTGGAAACGTTGTCAATTACAAAGGCAAAAACATTTGCAGAGACTGTCTTGCCGAGCTGAAAAAGAACGCGGAATAAGACGCATCTGGGCACAAAAAAGCGACGATATATTCAGGCTTTGAATATATCGTCGTTTTTTTATAATTTATTTCTCCCATTCTTCGTCAAAAGAACTGCGGCAATACGCCTCTTACAAGAAAGATACCGCGCAGCTGCCAATACAGCGGACAAAAGGCTTGCTGCCCCGCAAATCTTTTGTCACTTGATACCTTGTTTTATCAGCGGAAGTTCAGTCATTCTGAGTTTTGCACAGCCATAGGGATAAAGAAGTATTTCTTCTGGAGCAGAGAGAGGAACTGCCATCTTCGGTGTTTTGGCGCAAACCGTCTCATATCCATCTTCTAAGTCCCAGTTGATTTTCTGCACTGCCGCCTTTATCACTACGGGCGGATTTTCACTCGAAAAGGGAATATCGTCTATTTCTCTATTTTCGACAACAAGAGGGCTATTACAGTAGGCGTAATTCCAATCGGAAACCGGCAGATATTCATAATCGCAATACGGAAACCTTCTTTCGACTCCGTCTCTTTCATATTCGTGCTTTTTCTTTTCATATTTGATAGGAAGAGAAAACACCAATGATCCGCATCTCACAGTATTTAAATCATGCGGCCTTTTCTGAAGATATACGGTAGTATCAAAACAGATAAAAATTTTTTGGCTAATCCCCTTCTTGATTTCAAAGACAAGTTCATGGCCGCTGAATTTCTCGCCATTCACCTTAAGATTTTGAGCAAAAGAGGGAATGCGTATGATGAAAGTGAAATCCGTCTTAGATTCAATAGTATAAGTAAAGCTGTTTTCAAAAGGATAATTGCTTTCCAGGACAATGTGCCTATCATTCGTTCTCAATTCAGAAGGCACTGGGATACTATTGATGACAGCGTTCCCCTGATGCATAAAAGCAGACAGGACAAATTTGGGCCAGCCCTGATTAAAATTTGCTGTACAGCAGCCAAAATGCGGTTCCAGACCGAACAGATGAGCGTCCGGCCCATTGGTTCTAAACAGGGATTTCCCCGGGAATTTTTCGCAGCTAATCTGATTGCTCATTTGAACGTACTGATGAGTCCACATGTCGTCGTCAATCGCAGCAGGCAATGCATTAAAAGCAAGAACCTCCAGCCTTTCAGCCCACTTTTTGTCCCCTGTGTAAGCATATAAGAGTTCACAGGAATACATTTGTTCCACTACTGCACAAAGCTCTGTTCCCTGAATAGGGCTTTGCCCTGACAGGCATTCGTCTCCGGTAAATGTTCCCGCGGCAGTGCCGTTGTACTGCTCCAACAGATGATACAGATACTCCGCGTTATCCGCATAATCCTGTCCCAGCAGATCGCAACTGACTGCTTCATACTTCAGCATCATCATCAAATTGACGATATGCGTTTCGTGCCGCCAACGATTCAAAGGCTTTTCCCACAGTCCGACAAATTCATTGTAATCTGCACCCTGATTCTTTAAAATAGCAGCAAGATCGACAAGCCAAGCCTCTTTGTATCTCTGGTATGTAAAGGTAATGGAGATAAACCCCTCAAACCACCGAAACTTTCCCCATTCAAACAGCTTTATTTCTCCGGATTGCAGCAATGTATAATAATTTTTCAGCACTCTGTAAATCACATCTGGAATTCTGTCATCCTTAGAGCAATCGTAGTAAACCGTTAGAACTTTTGTAATCAGGAGAACAGCCCACGTATCATAGGTCTTTCTTTCACTGTCATCACAGGGACAAATCCAGCCATCTTCTTTTTGATGGGAAATAATCGCATCGATGTACCGTTTCGCTCTGTTTATCATATCCTTGTCTTCAAGCAAATAGGCCAGTGGAATAAAGCCATCCAGCCAGTAGGGCACCCGTTCCCAGCCCTCTCTGCTTCCGCCGATCCAGGCGCTGTCTCTTACGTCAGGCCATATCTTATCCAAGCTTCCGCTCAGACCCTTTGCCTGAATTTCAAGCTGGCGCTTCATCCAGCCCTTCGGCTTGAGTTCATTGGAAGTATAGAAGTTCCATTTTCTCATTATATCATTCCTTGCTCAATGTAATACACCTATTATATCACTTAAATTCCTGAAAGAAACACAAGAAATATCTTTTTGTGTATTCACTTTATGGTTCCATAAGTAACATGCCTGACATGATCGATACCAAATCAAACTATCAGGAAAATGCTTAGCGAACCATTTCCAACGCATCCACCTATATGAATTATTGAAGGCTCCAAACCGCAGGAGGTTTCATTTAAAACGTATTCGGATTATTTTTCGATGCCAAAGCCGCTTTTTGTCATGTGCCCCGATGAGGGGCACGGCCATTAAGATCATCTTTACTACGGAGTAATAAAAAATGTGAGAGAAAACCTCATAAAGAAGTTTTCTCTCACATTCATTGGTTTTAAGTCAATCTTATTTAAGCTCGACCTTTGCGCCAGCTTCTTCAAGCTTTTTCTTGATCTCTTCTGCGTCAGCTTTGGAGATGCCCTCTTTAACCGGCTTCGGAGCGCCGTCAACCAGTGCCTTTGCGTCTTTCAGGCCCAGACCGGTGATGTCTTTCACCAGTTTGATAACGCCCATCTTGCTTGCGCCAGCCTCAGCGAGGATAACGTCGAATTCGGTTTTCTCTTCTTCAGCCGGAGCAGCCGCAGCAGCGCCTGCAACCATAACCGGAGCAGCAGCGGAAACGCCGAACTCCTCTTCAATTGCTTTTACCAGCTCGTTCAGTTCAAGAACGGTCAGTGCTTTGATGTCATCAATAAACTTTGTGATTTTTTCAGAAGCCATGATAATAACCCTCCATTTAATTTGATTTTAACATTATGCGGATTCTTTCTGCTCTGCGATTTTGTTAAGCGCAACAGCCATACCGCGGATGTTGCCGGTAAGCACGCTCAAGAGCTGTGCAACCAACTGATCCTTCGACGGAAGTTTGCCGACCTCGGCAACCTTTGCGGCATCAAGAACGTCGCCGTCCATAAAGCCCGCTTTGATCGTAAAGCAGTTTTTAAGCGAGTCTGCATATTTTGCAGCAACTTTCGCCGGAGCAACCGGATCGGACTCGCAAAGTGCAAGAGCGGTTGTGCCTTCGAGCGAAGGAATAATTCCTTCAAGGCCCGCCTCTTTTGCAGCAAAACGCAGCATCGTGTTTTTGATAACCGTATACTCTACGCCTGCTTCTCTGAATTCCTTACGGAGCTTTGTATCGTCTGCAACGGTAATACCCTTGTAGTCGACCAAAACGCCGGCGGCGGAATTCTTGAGTTTCTCGCTCAGTTCCTTTACAAACTGTTCTTTTTGTTTGAGTAACTCTGCACTCGGCAATGGATTCACCTCATTTCAAAATAATATGAAGCGCTGATATTCCAAAACAAAAGCCCTTTCCTGCGAAAAAACGAGGAAAGGGCATCGTGAATCAAAAACGAAATACGCAACTACGTAATTTGTTGTGATGCATTCCCTCGGCAGGCGGTTTCCCTTTAGGCTTAAAAAGCACCTGCTGTCTTAAAGAATAAACAGCAACTATTATTTTATCGGATTCTATCCGCTTTGTCAAGCAAAACTTACACGCCGTATTTGGCTGTGCTTACTTTGATGCCCGGGCCCATGGTTGTAGTCAGGACGCAGGATTTCAGATACTGGCCTTTTGCAGCGGCCGGCTTTGCCTTAACAATCGCGCCCATCAGGGTCTCAAAGTTTTCGCTCAGCTTTTCAGCGCCGAAGGAAACTTTGCCGATCGGGCAGTGGATGATATTGGTTTTGTCGAGACGATACTCAATCTTACCGGCCTTTGCTTCAGTGACAGCTTTTGCAACGTCCGGGGTGACTGTGCCGGCCTTCGGCGACGGCATCAAACCGCGCGGACCAAGGATTTTACCAAGACGACCGACAACGCCCATCATATCCGGCGTTGCGATGACAACGTCAAAATCCATCCAGCCTTCGCTCTGAATCTTTTGAACAAACTCATCGTTTCCTGCATAATCAGCGCCAGCCGCCTTTGCAGCCTCAACATTGTCGCCTTTGCACAGCGCAAGGACACGAACGGATTTACCTGTGCCGTTCGGAAGAACGACAGCGCCGCGAACCTGCTGGTCAGCATGACGGGAGTCAACACCCAGACGGACATGCAGCTCAACCGTTTCGTCAAATTTTGCTTTTGCAGTGGAAATCGTCAGACCGAGCGCCTCCATGGAATCATAAACCTTTGCGCGGTCGATCAGTTTTGCACTTTCGTTATACTTTTTACCGTGTTTCATTCTACAATAATCCTCCCTTAAAGTGGTCTATAGCGGAATTTTCCTCCCACCAGGGGTCACTTAATCGACAACCTCAACGCCCATGGAACGAGCCGTACCCGCTACCATGCTCATAGCGGACTCAATGCTTGCAGCGTTCAAGTCGGGCATTTTCTGCTCTGCGATTTGTTTAACCTGTTCTCTGGTGATTTTCGCAACCTTTGTCTTGTTCGGAACACCCGAACCGCTCTCAATACCGCAAGCCTTTTTAATCAAAACGGCCGCCGGCGGAGTCTTTGTGACAAATGTAAACGAACGGTCGGCATAAACCGTAATAACCACCGGGATCAGAAGACCAATATCGTTCTTTGTGCGCTCGTTAAAATCCTTCGTGAACGCCATAATGTTGACGCCGTGCTGACCAAGAGCCGGACCGACAGGCGGTGCCGGAGTTGCTTTACCAGCC
The DNA here is from genome assembly GCA_900543295.1 of uncultured Oscillospiraceae bacterium. Classification (GTDB taxonomy): domain Bacteria; phylum Bacillota; class Clostridia; order Oscillospirales; family Ruminococcaceae; genus Paludihabitans. The sequence goes on from UQQY01000025.1 coordinate 8,286, forward strand.
GGAATCTGCAATTTAATGTAACCTGTAACTTTCTGAGCCATTATTTGCACCTCCAAAAATTGTGGTAGATGGCGGAACCCGGTATAAAAGGTTCCTCCCACGTACATCCTGCAAAAAAGCAGGACGTTTTGGCACGGCGATTGCCGTACCGCGGCAGAAATCTGCTCTTTTTAAACGGCTGCAACCTGATTCAGCTCAAGTTCAACCTCATTGTCGCGGCCAAACATGGAAACGGTAATGCGAACCATGTTCGCATTCGGTTCAACCGCATTGACTACGCCTGTAAAGCCTTCCAGCGGGCCGGAAACAACGCGCACGCTATCCCCCGCCGCATAGTTTACTTCCACATGAACCGTTTCAACGCCGAGCCCTGCGACCTCTTTTTCAGAGAGCGGAATCGGTTTTGATCCGGAACCGACGAAGCCTGTCACTCCACGGATGTTCCGAATCACATACCAGGAATCATCCGTCAGAATCATCTTGACGAGAACGTAGCCCGGAAAGATCTTACGCTCCACTTCGCGCTCTTTGCCGTCGTCGCGCATTTCAAGCACCTTTTCGGTCGGGACGCGCACCTCTTCGATCAGATCGCCGAGATTCTGGTTTTCAACGGCTGTCTCGATGTTGTTGGCCACCTTATTCTCATAACCGGAATATGTGTGGATTACATACCACCGCGCGTTTTCAGGCATGAAATCAGTCCTCTCGAAATGGATTTTAGTAGATCAGGCTGAGCAGGCTGATGAACGCCCAGTCCAAAAGCCAGATGATGACGGCTGTAACAGCCATACATGCGATAACAACAATCGTATTGTTGATGATCTGCTTTTTGCTCGGCCATACGATCTTCTTGAACTCGCCTCTAAGATCTTTAAAGTAACGTTTGATCTTGGAAAAAACACCCGGCTTTTTCTCTTTCGCTTTCGCCTTGGCTTTCTCCTGCTTCGTCTCGATGGCGCTATCTTTAGTCATTGATACATCCACCTTCCGTTACTTCGTCTCTTTGTGAGCAGTGTGTTTCCTGCAGAAACGGCAGTATTTTGTCATTTCGAGTCTGTCAGGATCGTTCTTCTTGTTCTTGACTGTGTCGTAATTACGCTGTTTGCACTCCGTGCAAGCTAAGGTAATTTTAACTCTCATTATCGGCACCTCCTGCTACCTTCGGAATAAATTTTGCCTCCCTCTTACTATCAAAGGGCGCGCCCAAAAACGGGCACAAAAAAATAAGCCCTCTTTGAGGTATGCCTATTGTATCATATCCCTGTCCTTTTTGTCAACTGCTTTTCCTCTTAAATAAAGGATTTCCGGATTATTTTACTTTGCATCGCCTCCCTCAAAACAAGGGTACGGTTTGTTTCACAAAAAAGCATGGCGGCAAGCGTTTTCCCTTGACTTTTTTAACAAAATCCATTACAATATTTAAATGTAACAATCCGGCAATTTTCATGATCTGAAAATATCATAATAACTTTTCAAGGCACAAGCAAGACCATGCGGGAAAAGTCCCGTAAAACCGACAAAACAAAAAAGGAGGTATGCGGATCAAAATGGAACCATGGATGACGGTCATTCTTTGCGTCGTCTCGTTTATTGCATCAGGTGTAATTTTCGGATTTATCGCCTTTAAAAAAGGACATCAAAAAGGCGAAGAAGATAGAAAGAGATTTGCAGAAGCAGAAATCGGCAGCGCCGAAGAGCAGGCGAAGAAAATTATAAGCGACGCTGCGCGGGATGCCGACGCAAAGAAAAAAGAAACCATTATTGAAGCAAAAGATGAGATTCACAAGCTGAGAACCGATGCCGATCGCGAAATTAAAGAGCGGCGGACAGAGGTATCCAGACAAGAGCGCCGCCTTGTGCAGAAGGAAGAATCCCTTGACAAAAAGATGGATAATCTTGAGGCAAAAGAAGAGCTTTTGCAGAAAAAGCTGAAGCAGGCGGATGAAAAGCTGATAGAAGCCGAGCGTATCAAAAACAGCCAGATCGATAATCTGGAGCGCATTTCCGGACTTACCGCGGAACAGGCGAAAGAACAGTTATTAGCGAGCTTGGATGATGAGCTTACACATGAAAGGGCAGTCCGCATTACAAATTATGAGCAGCAGCTCAAGGAGGAATGCGAGGCAAAAGCACGCGAGTATATCTCGCTTGCGATCAGCCGTTGTGCCGCCGATCAGGTCTCGGAGGCCACGGTTTCGGTTGTTACACTTCCAAATGATGAAATGAAAGGACGTATCATCGGCCGCGAGGGCCGCAATATCCGCGCGATTGAAACGCTGACCGGCGTCGATCTGATTATCGACGATACGCCGGAGGCCATTACGCTCTCCTGCTTTGATCCGGTTCGCCGCGAGATTGCAAAAATTGCACTGGAGCGCTTGATTCAGGATGGACGCATCCATCCGACGCGCATCGAGGAAATGGTGGAAAAAGCAAGGCGCGAGGTTGACCAGCGGATTAAGGCCGAGGGTGAGCGCGCCGTTATGGAGACAAACGTTCACGGCGTTCATCCGGAGATCGTGAAACTGTTAGGCCGCCTTCGTTACCGCACAAGCTACGGCCAAAACGTATTGAACCATTCTATCGAAGTTTCTTACCTTGCCGGCATTATGGCAAGCGAACTTGGAATCGACGCCAATTTGGCGCGCCGTGCCGGTCTTCTCCACGACATTGGCAAGGCGTTGGATCATGAAATTGAAGGCTCGCATGTTGAAATCGGCGTAGAGGTTTGCCGGAAGTTTAAAGAAAATCCGGTTGTAATTCACGCAATTCAGGCGCATCATGGCGATGTTGAAATCAAAACGGTTCTGGACGCGCTGGTTCAGGCGGCCGACGCTGTTTCCGCGGCACGTCCTGCTGCAAGACGCGAAAACATCGAAAACTATATCAAGCGGCTGCAAAAGCTTGAAGAGATCGCCTGCTCCTATGAAGGCGTCGAGAAATCGTTTGCGATCCAGGCTGGCCGCGAAATCCGTATCATGGTACGCCCCGAGGATATTAAGGATGAAAAGATGATTGTGGTTGCACGTGAAATTGCGAACCGCATTGAAAATGAGCTGGAATATCCGGGACAGATCAAGGTGCATCTGATTCGTGAAAGCCGTGCGATTGAATACGCGAAATAAGAGGAATAGCGAAAAGGGAGCCAACAGGCTCCCTTTTTTATTGCGTTTTTAAATACACGCCGCCCTACGTTCTTTCCTGCGCTGCCGCTTTACTGCATTACCGTGCGATGATTCCGCAGGCCTCACCCAGGCATGACAGATGATCGCGGGCCGTTTTTTGCAAAGCAGTATTTCTCGGATAATCCGCTTTTCTTCTATATCGTTTGCCATAAATACGGCACAATGCCTCTGTGCAGTCCCCGCTTTCCCCGATGATGGAAAAGCGTCCGGCAAACCTTGCTATATTGCTGTCCTCAGCTAAAAGCGCACGCATTCTCGGATACAGAAGCCACGAGAAACAGAGGTATGCTTTTGCGTCATGCTCGGGGAAAAATCGGGGAAAGAACGACTCAGCCAGCGCAAACGAGCGATCGCATTCCTCTGGCGTTAAGACGGTATGTGCTGGAATATGAACGTTTAGAACCGGTTTTCCCGTCGGAAAACGCTGCTTCGCCTCCTCGGAAAACGTCATATAGCCTTCCTCTTCCAGCAGCTCATATGGGGGAATTTCAAACAGTTGGAATTGAAGCTGTCCCAGCCGAAACAGCTTTCCTGCAAGATGATGCCGCATCCATATCGCATCAGCGGCAGTCAGCCCGTACACACCGCTCGCCTCCTTATAAATCACGGCGCGAAGAGTTATATCGCCCATTGTGTTGCAAAATACTTCATATGAGATGCCCTTTTTCTCGTAATACGGATAAAGCGCTGCTGCGCGCAAAAGCGCACAGAAAAGCCTTGTCTGTGGATGATACCGGCGAACTGGGAATTCCTCCGGTTCTCCCGTCCAGCCGGCTGCGGCTTTCTCTGCCAAGCGGCTTTTTGGATTTTGTACCTGCTCCGCAAGCCGCGGAAGGACTGCATCTAATCCGATGTCTGATACAAGCTGCATGAGGATTGCTGAACTCTGATTCTGATTCATTTTACGCATATCTGTTCTCCTTCTGACCGGAGATTTCGGCAAAATAAGCGCAAAAATCCCCGGGAAATCCTGTGTGATTCTCCCGGGGATCACTTTTATAAATGGAAAGCCACAGTATTATTTACCGCGCATGCCGGGAGCCATGCAGTTTTAAGTTCCGTCTTTTCATTGCAATCGCTCCCTTCCAGCTTTATTTGTAAATTAGTATAGCATATAAGCCTTACGTCTGTCAACGGATTCTGTTCCTTTCTAAAGATGCATAAGCGCATTTTACTCTGCTTCGCTCAATCTTTTCGCTGCGCCATATGTATTGGCCGCACTGACGACAAAGTTGTCAAGTTTCTGATAGGTACCGTTTATACATTCGAAAATTCCCTTATTTTGAAAATAAGAAACCGTATCCTCCAACACCTTATGAGCAAGCCCCGGATCAGCGGGGGCCACCGCATCCATATACCAACCTGTTGCCGTCGCCCAATAAGCGCCGTTTTGATACTCTCCCTGCGGTACATGCAGCAAGAGCCGGCGCCAAAACTCCCCCGGCGCGGTATGGCGCAGCTGTCCATGCTCCAAAATTCCATCAGCGTTGGCAATCAGCCATGCTTGGATACGTTGTTTACAGGTGCTGCTTAACGGAAATCCAACTGACAGCGCATAACAGCATCCCCATACATCGATTTGACGGCAATCCTCTGTTGCGGCCAGCAGCATTCCACCCTCCTTGTCATAGAATGTATGCTCCAACACTGCTTCAATTCTGAGAGCGGTATGATTCATCTCCTGTTCAAGCTCCGCTTCTGTTTCATATGCGTGAAGGCGGGCGGCAAGCATACGGCAGGCACGCCACAGCAAAATGGATTCCATCATTAAAGAACCGGTTTTACCGATGCAGTCGGTAAAACCGTAGGGAGAATGCGGATCAATCGGATCGTTCCAGATCAAGCCGTTCGTATCTGTCGGGATACATGTAAGACCGTGCCACAGCGCATGAATATGGGCTTCAATAAAGGAAAGCGCTTCTTTCTTTTCCATACGATCCAGAAGCAATGAAAAGGCAATAGCCAGAAACGGCGCATTATCGAGATTTGCTTTTCCGCATGGCATCTCCGGGTTGCCGGCCGCATAAACTGCCGTACCATGCGTATCCACACGATCCGGATACCAGCCGTCTTCCTCTCTTGCATGAGAGAGCAAATATTCAATTCCATCCTGTAAAAGACTGTCCGGAATCAGGTCGCCTGCATACTCCGCCATATAGGCAAAATCACGCGCCCACAGCGCATCGTAGTTTCCCATGCCATCCGGCGTCAAAATAGAAGTACCGGACTCTGTTTTCCGCATACAGCCCGCCAGTTGTTTTTCTGTCATATGCCGCAGGAGAGCGGTTATTTCTTTCAAATTCATCGCCAAAGCCCCTTTCGCTTTATCAGGTTCTTATGAATGGTATGGTATCACGTCAGTTCTTCTGTGTCAATTCTCTACCAAAAACAGAGCGGGCAACAAGCAGTTTTCACTGCTCATTGCCCGCTCTGCTGAAAGGATTACTGGGTATGTAGCAATCCACCAAGAAAGTTGAGATTGTCGTTTATTTAGAATTTAGAAGTATTCGCCTTATATTCGCGGCAATGGCCATCCATCTACTGAATCTCCTGGCTTGGCGTCCTCTTCTGAGCGTTCCCACACTGTCTTTACTTCAAAATTGTTATCCCGCTTATCGACAACATCCAATTTACAAGTAGCACTGCGTCCATAATAAATGAATGAAAATTCTGAGTCACCAGCACACAGTCCAGTCCATGCTCCAGTAAAAGCCGCGCTTTTTTCAACTGTCATATCTTCATTCATCAGGCGCACCGTTTGTTCTTCTGGCACTGCCTCATCGAATGCGGTTAAATTATTAGTAAAGAAATCAATCCAATGAACCCCGTCATATTTCAAATTCGAATACAGACTTCCCTCGCTCGGAATCACCGCAAAGTCCGACACTGTCTTTGTTGTATAATCGTAAGACAAATACTCCATTTGCGAAGCGATTTCTTTTTCACCTTCCACTAACGCATTTTTGTAATCTTTTTGCGACACTACCTTGAGCAGAAGACGTTGATCAAAGAAAGAATCCGGTATGCAGTATGCTATTTCCTCTGAATCAGGCGTCGGTATCTGATCACATGTTGCAGTCTTAATGTTATAGTCCCAAAGCGTCCCCTTATATGTATCTCCCACTGCTATCCAGTCGAATAGAATAACATGGTCGCCATATATCATGGGAGTTAACATTGATATTGTTTCCAGTTTATAGAGAAGCTCCGGCTCCGTATCATCTGACAACTGATTCAGCGCAGTACGTTCAAGGTACATGTTCTCTGCATCTGTATGATACATGTACAAGTATCCCCGATGCATCATATATCCCCACGACCCGCTGCCCAATCCATACGGAAGCTTGCACACGACTCTTCTGGTACAGGTATCCGGCGAGACCTCATATAAAACCACATACTCATTATCTTTGCTGTCTAAAGCACGACTCGAAACATATAGGCGGCCCTCGTAATACTGAATGAAGGGAGCCTGCTCATAAAAAAACAACGCGTTGCAGTCAGCCGTTTTATGAGTGCATTCAGGTCGATTGCACAATATCTGCGGGGATAAAGAGTCCTTATCCATATAGTAAAGATGCCGTCCACCCAAAAAGTAATACCCGTTTTCAGTTGGCGCAACAAAAGGTCCTGATGCTCCGCCGTCAAATCCAATAGGATAGTCTGCGCTCTCAACATATGTATCCGGAAGGTCTTCGTAGACATCTGGCGCTTGAAAATGATTCCCGCTGTCACATCCGGACAATATTGGTATCAATCCGATCATCATGCAGAGAACAAGCAGTACCGTTACAATTCTTTTCATCATAATAGGCCATCCTTCCTGTTTGAGAAATTCATTTTGAAACAAGGGCGGATTATCTTTACAGGTAAATTATATCATCTCACACCATAAAAGTAAAGCCCTTTTTCTATGTTTTCTGAATAAATCAGCGGCAAAGCGGGCAACAAACGGTTTTCACCGCCCATTGCCCGCTCTGCTGAAAGGATTACTGGGTATGTAGTAAATCCATCAAGAAAGCTACAAGAAAGCTAATTAAATTATGTGCCGTCCTTCGGCCACACTGTTTTCAGGGAGAGCTTCTCGCTTCGCTTATCCAATACGCGAAGTTCTCCGGTTTCTGTATCATAGAAAAATGAAAACTTCTCATCTCCTGCACAGTTCCCTGTTCCCGGATTGCCAATAACAAGCGTATCTATTGCATTCAAATTCTCATCCAGCAACGACACGGACTGCTTCTCGGTAATGGAAGGATCTTCGTTATCAGGAAACTCAAAGCGCTTTTCTATGAAATGCTTCCCGTCAGAGTACAAGAAGGAATGCATCCCGTCTCCTCGATCTTTGGCTGTATAAAACAGCTCGACCGAACCATCTGAAAGATCATACTGATAAAAGCGGTTTTCTCCTTCATAGGTCTTAAACTCAAGTTCTTCCAGCGTCCCCATATGAAACAGAATAGAATTTTCATACATATTGTCAGAATATGCAAAAGGGCCTTCGCCATACTCAGCGGGTGCGGATATGCTTTTTATTTCTCCGGTAATCAGATTATAGTCAAATAATGTCCCGTCAAAATCTTCTTCTTCCTCTTTAAATGACTGAAATATAAAATGATTCCCTATTGGATAATCGCTGGATATGGGCATAGTGCATTTACCTTCCCAAATCCGTTCTGCCTCCGGTTCTTCTTCTACCCCATCGAGAATTACACGTTCTAAGTACTGTATCCCGATATTTGAGTAAAGGATATAGAGATACCCGCGGTGCAGCATATATCTCCAATAATTGCTTCCAAACGCATGCGGAATCTTGCAGATTTTCTCCCTTTTACATGTATCGGGATCCACCACGTACAGCTCTGCCGACATTCCTCCATTTTCTGACGTCTGTGTCGATATGAAAAGATCCCCTTCATACGCCTGAATAAACGGCAGCCAGCCTACGTCAAAATAGGCATTGCAGCTTGTATCGTTATGCTGACAATCCGGTCGATTGCACACGGGAACGGCATCTAATGTTTCGCCATCGAGAAAGCAGAGATAATTTCCCGACAAAAAGTAATATCCGCCGTCAGCAGGTGTTATAAATGGTCCACCTGAACCTACAGAAAAAGTATTTTGATAATCTGCACCTTCAACATATGTATCCGGAAGATCCGCATAATACTCTGGAGCTTTGAAATCATGGTTCACGCCACATCCAGAAAGAGCTGGTATCAATCCGATTATCAAGCAGAGAACAAGCAAAAGAGAAAGGAATTTTTTCATCCTGCCACTGTCTCTAAGTGAGGAGCATATTCCCCGTTATAGGACAGATCATGTCCGCCGTATGCCTTTTTCATTACGCCATATGGACGATTGGCTACCGCTGATACTGTTGTACCAGAATCTGTTGCTTGCTTATCATAATAAAGTTCTTGTGTAGCAGTAGAACTAATTTTATATCCCGCACAGGCATGCGCAGTTAAGCCCGCCGTAACAGGAAATTTCGTCGTGGCAGTGGCCCCAGTGCTGGCAAAATACGAAGTACCCGAAAACTTCAAATTTTTCGTACCGACCAGCCAATAATCCGTTTGAACAACACCTGTACGCTTTACTAAGGCCGAAACACTGCTCGGGAACATCATAACCGCGCTGAACATCAGCGTAAGGGTGAGCAGCAAGCTGATTACTCTTTTTGATGTCTTTTTCATGATGAAATCCTCCTCTTTGATTATTCGGGCGAGACGGGTGGCTGAACCGCATCCTTTTTCCTCTCTCCTTCCGCCGCCCCTTCACTTTTGCGTCCGGCAAAAAATGACTGAAAGGAAGAGATGGAAAAGAACCATTTGTTTATGGTTTTACTTTATCACAGTTTACAGGCAATGTCAATAGTATATAATAAATTTTTCCTTTTATTTTTTACATCTTCTATTTTTAGAAGATGTCGAACTATGTCGAAATCTGTTTAGCAAATTTTGATTTTGCAAGTTATATCATCTCACACCATAAAAGTAAAGCCCTTTTTTTATGTTTTCTGAATGAACCGACAACAAAGCGGGCAACAAGCAGTTTTCACTGCCCATTGCCCGCTCTGCTGAAAGGATTACTGGGTATGTAGTAAATCCATCAAGA
>UQQY01000026.1 GCA_900543295.1 uncultured Oscillospiraceae bacterium
GGTTATCAGTGTACCAATCCTTAAACTTTACCGCGGAATTCCTGCCCATGCAGGCCGAATTCCGGTGCAGATGTCCGCGCCCAGAATCGCCGGAAAGCGGCATATACTGCTACATCTTCTTTTCGGCGCGATCCTTGCCTACAAAAAACAGCGCGACTGTGCCGGGACCGGAGTGCGAGCCGATTACCGGCCCAATGGTTCCGATGATCTCCGTTTTGATGCCGTATTTGGCCTTGACCTGTGCGGCAACATATTTTGCATCATCAATGCAATCGCCGTGGGAAACGAATACATACGGATTGTCACAGCCCTCTATTTTGGTTCCCATTTTTGTAACCAGCGCGTCGAGCGACTGCCGGCGTCCGCGCACCTTGCCAATCGGAATCAGATGTCCTTCGTTATCTACATGCATAACCGGCTTGATGCCAAGCATGGTTCCGAAAAGCGCTGTAGTTTTGGAGACGCGTCCGCCGCGATAGAGATGGTTTAAATCGTCCACCGTGAAATAGTGGCACACATGCACCCGGATCTCCTCCGCATAGGCGGCCAGTTCGCCTACGTCCGCACCCTCTTTTGCTTTGCGGAGAACAAGATCGAGAAGCAGACCTTCGCCCAGTGAAGCGCAGAGCGAGTCCACGCATAAAATTTTCTGATCCGGATATTTTTCGGCTAGCTCATCTCTTGCGATGCAGGCATTTTGATAGGTGCTTGACAGCCCGGATGAAAATGCGATATAAAGGAGATCGTCTCCCTGTTCCAAGACGTTGGTGAAAATCCGCGTCATTGTCTCCGGCGAGACGGCGGCAGTCTTTGCCATAATGCCGCCCCGCAGCTTTTCATAAAAAAGCGCAGGCTTTAATGAATTTTCAAACGATCCATCATATTCGACTCCGCCGAGCATGTAGGTCAGCGCTATCACCGTGACGTTGTTCTTTTCATAATAATCCTGCGGCAAATCGCAGGTGGTGTCTGTAACAATCGTATAATTCCTGTTTGCCATGCCGATCCATCTCCCTTTTTTGATATAATATTATTATAAGACTTCTGTGCGGAAAATTCAATCGGATAATCGTCAATATATATGAATTTTTACATTAGTTAATAGTGTTAATTATACAACCTGCTGATTTGAAAATTGTTCACAAAGTAAAGATTGATTTTTCACAATATATCATTACAATAGAAGACAGTTAGCACTCCGAAGAGTGGAGTGCCAAACCAATGAGCATGATAGGAGGAAAAATTTATGAACATCAAACCTCTGGCGGACAGAGTCGTCATCAAAATGGTAGAAACAGAAGAAACAACAAAAAGCGGCATTATCCTTGCGGGAAGCGCAAAAGAAAAACCGCAGGTTGCAGAAGTTGTTGCAGTCGGCCCGGGCGGCGTTGTTGATGGAAAAGAAGTTAAAATGGAGCTTTCCGTGGGCGATCGTGTTCTGATTAGCAAATATGCCGGCACGGAGGTAAAACTCGACGGCGTAGAATATACCATTCTTCGTCAGGCAGACGTTCTGGCTAGAATCGATTGATTGAAACCCTTATTATTTGAAAGGAAGGTATTTTGTCATGGCAAAACAGATTGTTTACGGCGAAGAGGCCAGAAAGGCTCTTCAGTCCGGCATTGATAAGCTCGCTGATACTGTCAAGATCACACTTGGCCCGAAGGGCAGAAACGTAGTGCTGGATAAAAAATTCGGCGCGCCGCTGATTACAAACGACGGCGTTACCATTGCAAAAGAGATTGAACTTGAGGACGCCTTTGAGAACATGGGCGCGCAGCTCGTCCGTGAGGTTGCAACCAAAACGAACGACGCGGCGGGCGACGGCACAACAACCGCAACTCTGCTTGCACAGGCTCTTGTGCGCGAGGGTATGAAAAATGTTGCGGCAGGCGCAAATCCGATGGTGATCAAAAAGGGAATCCAGAAGGCGGTTGACGCGGCGGTATCCGCAATTGTGGCAAACTCCAAGACGGTTTCCGGCACAAGCGACATTGCACGCGTTGCAACGGTTTCTTCTGCGGATGAGACGGTTGGCAAGCTGATTGCCGAGGCAATGGAGAAGGTCTCCTCCGACGGCGTTATCACCATTGAGGAATCGAAAACTGCCGAGACCTACAGCGAAGTTGTAGAAGGCATGCAGTTTGACCGCGGCTATGTTTCTCCGTATATGTGCACCGATACCGATAAGATGGAGGCCGTCATCGACGATGCGCTGATCCTGATTACCGATAAGAAGATCTCCAACATTCAGGATTTGATGCCGCTTTTGGAGCAGATCGTTAAGACCGGCAAAAAGCTTGTTATCATTGCCGAGGATGTTGAGGGCGAAGCGCTCGCAACGCTCCTTGTCAACAAGCTGCGCGGCGTATTCACCTGTGTTGCAGTCAAGGCGCCGGGCTTTGGCGACCGCAGAAAAGAAATGCTTCAGGATATTGCGATTCTCACCGGCGGCGAGGTTATCAGCAGCGATTTGGGCCTTGAGCTTGCGGATACAACGCTCGATCAGCTTGGTCAGGCAAAACAGGTCAAGGTTCAGAAAGAGAACACCATCATCGTGGACGGCGCAGGCGATTCCGATGCAATCAAGGCGCGTGTCGCACAGATCCGCGCACAGATTGAGACCACAACCTCCGATTTCGACCGCGAGAAGCTGCAAGAGCGTCTTGCAAAGCTTGCAGGCGGCGTAGCGGTCATCCGCGTCGGCGCTGCAACCGAGGTTGAGATGAAGGAGAAAAAGCTCCGCATCGAGGATGCGCTGGCTGCAACCAAAGCTGCTGTTGAGGAGGGCATCGTCGCGGGCGGCGGAACGGCCTGCCTGAATGCGATTCCGGCAGTCGCCGCACTGGTTGACACAACCTCCGGTGATGAGAAAACAGGCGTTGCAATCGTTTGCAAGGCGCTTGAAGAGCCGCTGCGTCAGATTGCGAAGAACGCGGGCCTTGAAGGCAGCGTTATCATCGATAAGATTCTCACTGCGGATAAAGTTGGATATGGGTTTGACGCGTATAACGAGACATACGGCGACATGATCGAAGTCGGCATCGTTGATCCGACCAAAGTTACCAGAAGCGCTTTGGAGAATGCGGCGTCCGTTGCAGCAATGGTTCTGACAACAGAATCGCTTGTTGCCGATATTAAGACGGAGGAACCGGCAGCTCCGGCGGCTCCGGGTATGGGCGGCATGTATTAATACGCCAATAATCAGGCAGAATACAAAAGGGATCATCTGTGTATGGATGATCCCTTTTTGATTTTCTCTAATTGTCTTTCTGAAATTCAAGAATATCTCCCGCTTTGCAATCGAGTGCCTCGCATATCGCTGCAAGGGTCGCAAAGCGGATGGCTGTTACCTTGTTGTTTTTAATTTTAGAGAGATTTACATTTGAAATACCGACGCGGTCGGCAAGTTCATTTAATGACATTTTGCGTTCAACCATCATACGGTCTAACCTCAGAATTATTTTTCCCATATATCCACCGCCTTTACAGGAGTCCATCAACATCTTTTTCAAGTTCAGCGCCATGAATAAAGAACTGCGTTAAGCAAAGCACAACGATTCCCATAAAAAATCCATAAAAATTGATACTTGTCTCCACCGCGTCAACGCCAAGTATCAGGCGGCATACAATGCTCATAATCAAACCAACGAGCGGAATGGAAAAAGAGAAAATACCAATCTCTTTTAGCATACGGATATTGTCTGCCTGAAAAGGTGTACTCCCTTCAGATTTTTTAATAATCAAATTTAAATTTCTGAAGACCATTGCCATAAGAGAAAGAATAATAACCGCGCCAATGCCGAACAAAAACAGCGCTTTCATGTCAATGCTGCCATTTTCCACTGGAGCAATGACCTCAAACCCATATACATTCAGCTCAGCACCGCAACATTCTTTGGCGTTAATGCCTACAAGATACTTTACCCATGCTGGCGCCGCAAGCGAGCATACGGTTGCCGCAAGCATCAAGGCGGTTCCCACCCAATGAAATACTTCAACGATCTTAGTGGCTATTTTTGCAGCCTTTACGATTCCTTTCATCATCGATCCCTCCAAGGTTATTTGATGATGAAAGCATATCATGAACTTTAATGTTTGTCAATAGATTTTTAATGCAAAAAGATAAAAAATATATCCTTAACATTAATTTGTCTGCGATTGAAAAGGGCGTACCAATAAAGGATGTCGGCATACACCCATTTTTTACAGCAGCAGGAGTTATAGGGCAGGCGTCAAGCCAAGCCACGGCTGTATGAACTCCTTAAATCGCTGCGCACAGTTGACAAAGAACACCGGTTGAGAGAAGGAGAAAACGGATAAAAGAATGTTCAGATATTTCGCTCGTTCCGCAGGAAACAATTTCATTAAAAAAGCATCGGCCTTTGCCGATGCTTTTTTCTGGTGCGGATAAGAGGACTTGAACCTCCACCGAGTTGCCCCGACTAGAACCTGAATCTAGCGCGTCTGCCGATTCCGCCATATCCGCGGGTACAAAAAGAATTATACTATATCCATTAGAAAAATGCAAGCGTTTTTTTCGGAATCGGCAGATTTTTTTCGGGAACAGAGAAGACAAAATCAAAAAAGCAGGGCCGTTCAAAACACGCCCCGCTTTTTCAAATTTATATTTTACCAGTTGATGTCGATCGGCTCAATATTCCAAATGTCGGTCGAATAGTGACGGATCGTGCGGTCGGACGAGAATTTTCCCGAGTTTGCCATATTAAAATAGCACTTTTTCGCAAAAGATTCGTGATCCTGATAATCGCGGTTTAAACGCAGCCGCGTCTCCACGAAGCTGTTCAAGTCCCCAAGCACATAATAGTTGTCAGGGCGGGTCCAGCCCGCGCCGTAGAGAAGCGAATCGTAAATTTCGCGGAACAGCCCGCTGCCGCCGTCATTTAGTGTGCCGTTAACAAGCGTATCCACGACACGGCGGATTTTTTCATCACAGTCGTAAATTCCCTTTGGATTATACGTCTGCATGATTGTACCGAGCTCTTCAACCTTTGCGCCGAAGATATAGTTGTTTTCTTCGCCCGCTTCCTCGACGATTTCAACATTCGCGCCGTCGAGCGTGCCGAGCGTTACGGCGCCGTTCATCATAAACTTCATATTGCCTGTACCGGAAGCCTCGGTGCCTGCCGTCGAAATCTGAACGGAGACATCCGCTGCCGCAACCAGCTTTTCCGCGTAGGAAACGTTATAGTTGCAGACGAAGACGACCTTCAGAATGTCTTTGGTCTGCGGATCATTGTTTACGAGATTCGCAATCTCATTGATGAATTTGATGATGCCCTTTGCGCGGCGGTAGCCCGGAGCAGATTTTGCACCGAAAATAAAGGTGGTGGGATAAAAGTCCGTAATCGAACCGTCCTTGATTCCGTAGTAGAGGTACAAAATAGAGAAAGCATTCAAAAGCTGACGCTTATATTCGTGCAGACGCTTTACCTGTACGTCGAAAATGGAATCTGGATTGATCCTGACATTCTCCTTGGTCTCAATAAAATCACAGAGATGCTTTTTGTTTGCACGCTTGATCTCCATAAAGCGCTGGATTACGGCAGGATCGTCGGCAAACTGCTCCATTGCCTTGATTTCCTTCAGCAAAACGGTTACGCGGTCGTTTCCGAGCTTCTCGCACACAAAGGAGAACAGCTCTGGATTGCAGAGCGCAAACCACCGGCGCTGCGTTACGCCGTTGGTCTTGTTCTGAAAGCGCTCCGGATAGACGAAATACCATTCTTTCAGCGCGTCGTGCTTTAGTATTTCCGTATGAATGCGCGCAACGCCGTTTGTATAGGATGAGACATAAATCGCAAGGCGCGCCATGTGCACCATATTGTCGTTTACGATCTGCAAGCGGCCGATTTCCTCACCGGTGAGTTTCATATAGCGCATTTCATCGTTCAGCATGTTGTTGATCTGCATGATAATATCGAGAATCTGCGGCACAACAGAGCGCATCAGGTCGCACGGCCATTTTTCAAGCGCCTCGGACATGATGGTGTGATTGGTATAGCCGAACACCTGGTGGCAGACGCCGAGCGCCTGCTCGAAATCCAGATCATGATACTGTGTGAGCTGACGGACAAGCTCCGGAATGGCGATGACAGGATGGGTATCGTTCAACTGTACGGCAAAGTACTTCCCAAATTCGAGGAAATTGTCGCCGTGATATTTTTGATAGTCCTTTAGAAGATCGGTGATCGACGCACAGCAGAAGAAATATTGCTGTTTTAAGCGGAGCACCTTTCCCTCCCATGTGTCGTCGTTCGGATAGAGCACACGGGAGATGTCCTCCGCGCGGTTTTTCTCACGCACAGCGTTGTCGTACTGTTGAGCGTTAAAAAGGTTAAAGTCAAACGGAGTAAGGCTTTCCGCCTGCCATAAACGCAGGTTGCCGACGTTTTTCGTATGATAGCCCATGATTGGCATATCGTACGGTACGGCGTTTACAACCTGATCGGCAAATTCGACGCGAACCGTGTCCTTATCGCGGCGGCGGCTCCATGCGCCGCCGTGAATCGCCCAGTCGTCAGCGGTCTCGACTTGAAATCCGTCGTGGAATTCCTGCTTGAAAAGACCGTATTTATAGCGGATGCCATAGCCGTCGAGCGGCAGGTTCAAAGTCGCGGCGCTGTCTAAAAAGCATGCGGCCAGACGGCCAAGACCGCCGTTGCCAAGCGCCGCATCTTCGATCTCTTCAAAATCGGCAAGCGTTTTGCCGCACAGCTTCATTGCTTCGTTCACCGTGTCGGTAAGACCCAGACAGAGGATATTGTTGTATACGGCGCGGCCAACCAGAAATTCTGCGGAGAAATAGCAGGCGCGGCGTTTTTTATTATGTGCGTCGCGACTCTTTTTAATGTCCGTGGAAAGTCCGCCGAGGATCAGCTTTGCAATGGTATAATGAATCTGAAAAATATCCGCTTCTTCCGGTGTGACGTCATAGTCAAGCGCAAGCGTATGGACAAAATCAGAAAGAAAAGCCTCTTTTTCGTATGTCATCTCAATATTACCTCCAATAAAGCTTTGTGAGAGAATGTATTTTTGCGGCAAGCCGCGCGTTCATCTGCTCTTTGCGGGCGCGCCAGCGCCAATTTCCGGATGGGGTAGAAGGCGTATTCATGCGCGCTTCGTTTCCCAGTCCGATAAAGTCCTGTATCTGTGCAATTGCAGTGTCGGCGGGGCTTTCCCACGCGAGCGCGAGCACGTTGTGCACACAGTCTTCAATGGTTCTGGAGCGAGTATAGCTTTTGACGTAAGAAAGCTCTGTCTTGGAAAGGGAGTGAAGCCAGCCGGTAAGCGTCTCGTTGTCATGCGTGCCGGTATAGCAGACACAGTTTCGATCATAGTGAAACGGAAGGTAATCGCTGTCCGTTCCCGGCGTAAAGGCAAAAGCAAGCACCTTCATGCCCGGATAACCGGACTCTCTTAAAAGCGTGCGAACCTCGGGCGTAATGAGCCCTAAGTCCTCTGCGATGATTTTCGCATGAAGCTGCTCGTTTACGCGGGAGAACAAGTCCATGCCGGGGCCTTTTTTCCAGCAGCCGTTTACCGCTGTTTCGTCTCCGGCGGGAATGGCCCAGAAGCTTTCGAATCCGCGGAAATGGTCAATCCGAACCCTGTTATATACCTGGTTTGCGTGCGCTATGCGCGAAAGCCACCAGCTATAGCCGTCCGCCCTGTGCGCGTCCCAGTTATAGACAGGATTTCCCCAAAGCTGCCCTGTCTCTGAAAAGTAATCCGGCGGACAGCCCGCCACCTCGACAGGAGCCAGATCCCCGTCCAGCTCAAACAGCTCCGGATGTGCCCAAACGTCTGCGCTGTCGTGCGCGACGTAAATCGGGAGATCGCCGAGAATTTCAATACCGGCGTTGTTTACATACGCTTTGAGCGCGTTCCACTGTTTGTAAAATTCAAACTGTACAAAGCGCCAAAATAAAACGTCGTCATAAAGGCGGGCATAGGTCGCCTGCAAGGCGTCGTACTGATGGCGGCGGACACCCTCCGGCCATTCATACCACGGCGCGCCGTGATTTTCATCCTTTAAGGACATGAACAGTGCATAGTCCTCAAGCCAGGCTGTCTGCTTGCAGACAAAATCCTCATATTCCTTTGGCGGCGCCGCAAAAAAGCAGGCGGACGCCTTTTTCAAAAGAGAAAACCGATTATGAAACAGTTTTTCATAATCGACGGAGCAGGGGTCTTCGCCCCAGTTAATCGAAGCATATTCGTTCTTTTTCAGGAGACCGTCTTTGCAGAGCAGGTCCAAGTCAATAAAGTACGGATTGCCCGCGTATGTGGAAAAGGATTGATACGGGGAATCGCCGTAGCCGGTCGGCGTAACAGGCAGAACCTGCCACACCTTTTGACCGGCCTTGACAAGAAAGTCTGCAAAGCGGTACGCCTCTCTGCCCATTGTCCCGATGCCATAAGGGGACGGGAGACTGGACAAATGCATCAGAATACCGCTCTCACGCATAAGATTATGCTCTCCTTCTGCTATAAAATCATGTAGAGAAAGTACTGATATGTGTAGTATGCGCCTGAAGGCGCATACTTATCAACATATACTGTTATTATAGCAATTCAAGAACCGTAATGCAAGGATTTCATAAGGATAAACGGCCTTTTACACGCGGTTCCCCTGTTTTTTCATCGAATTTTGTGCTTTCCGGATTCTGTTATTGAGAATTGAAACCATCTGCGCCGCGTGATATAATAAAAATGTTCTGTAAATGCCGCGTGATGCGGTCGATATGTCTGGGCATTTTGATTCGTGGACCGCGCGGCAGACAAATGCGGACAGTATGGTGTGGTATGGCAGGGAGAGAGGATATGGATAAAATTAAATACGCAGTATTTCTGGACATTGACGGAACGCTTACTTGGGGAAGCTCCACTACTTCAGAGGAAAATGCCGCAGTTTTGCGGCAGGCACAGGCAGAAGGACATCTGATCTGTATCAATTCGGGCCGCTCGCGCGGGAATATTCCAAAAGAGCTGTTGGAACAGCTTTCGTTTGACGGTATTGTAGCGGGCGGCGGCGCGTATGTTTCGCTGCACGACAAAATTCTGCATCGAGAGGAGATTCCCCCCGCAATGGTGCTTGAGATTTGCCGCCTTTTTTTGCAGATTGGGATTTGCTGCGTAATTGAGGGCGAATCTTCAAGCGCGATTATCAATCCGGATCGCATGTCGGAATTTTTTCCGATTCGGAGCATGGAGGATGCGGCACGTTTTGCAGAGGCGGAGCATGCGACAAAGCTCACTGTGCTTGCCGTAAAGGAGCAGCTTCCCGCGTCGTTCGATGCGCTGCTGTTGCCGTACTTCAATATTATTTATCACCCCAATTATACAGAAGCGATTCTGAAACAATGCGATAAGGCGAGGGGAATGGAGATATTGCTGCGGGAGGCCGGCATCCCGCGGGAGCATAGCGTTGCGCTGGGGGACAGCCTGAACGACATGGAAATGCTCGCATATGCGGGACTGTCGGTTGCCATGGGGAATGCGCTGGATGAGGTGAAAGGCGCTGTGGACAGGGTTACGGCCCCTGTTTTGGAAAACGGCGTGGCAAAGGCTGTCCGGCAGTACGTTTTAAATCGGGACGCCGCAGAATAGAAAAAACGCTGTATCATTCGCAGGACTTGATGCGGTGTAATAAAAGGAGAGATTCAGTATGGAGTATATCATCAAAGGCCAAAAGCCGGAAGCGTTTTTCCGGCATTTCGAGGAGATCAGCGCAATTCCGCGCGGTTCAGGCAACGAAGAGGCGATCAGCGCCTTCCTGCTTCGTTTTGCAAAAGAAAACGGACTTACGGCATGGCGGGATGCAGTATACAATGTCGTCATTGTCAAACCGGCAAGCACGGGATATGAGAATGCGCCTTCCGTCATGCTTCAGGGACATACCGATATGGTGTGCGAGAAAAACGCCGCGACAACGCATGACTTTCTGACAGAAGGTATCCGTTTGATACAGGACGGCAGCGTCCTGCGCGCGGACGGCACGACGCTCGGAGCGGACAACGGCGTGGCTGTCGCCATGATGATGACCATCCTTGAGGATAAGACGCTGGCGCATCCGGCGCTTTACTGCGTTTTCACCGTGCAGGAGGAGACGGGCTTAGTCGGCGCCAAGGAACTTGACGGCAGTAAAATTCCGGCCCGTCTGCTTATCAATATGGATTCCGAGGGCCCGGGCCATGGCACGGTAAGCTGTGCGGGCGGTATGCGTGTGCACATGCGCCGTGCCTGCCATTCTGCACCGTGCACGCTTCCTGCGCTGGCGGTACGCATCCGCGGCTTACAGGGCGGGCATTCCGGAACGGAGATCGGTCTGGGACGCGGCAATGCGAACAAGCTGATGGGACGGATTCTCTATGGCTTGTCGCAGGCTGTTTTGGGCATGGGACTTTCCTCTGTGGAGGGCGGTAGCAAGGATAATGCAATTCCGCGCGAGTGCGACGCGGTCTGCCTCTTTTCGACGGAGGAGGATCGGAAAAAGGCTGTTTCGCTGATTCGTGAAATGGAAGCGGAAATCGCGCAGGAGCTGCGTGAAGCTGATCCGGGCTTTGCCGTCCTGACGGAGCAGACATCCGCACAGACAAAAATGGCGGATGAGGATGCGCAGGCGCTGATTGGGCTTTTGATGCTGGCACCGAACGGTGTATGCGACCGCAATGAAAATGCCGGCGGCTTCATTGTACGTTCGCTGAATCTCGGCGTTATCCGAATGGAGGACGACACTGTGACAGTCGTTTTTGCGCCGCGCAGCTCAGTCGCTTCCTTACAGGAGCAGACGGAGGCGGAGCTTCGCCTGCTTGCAAAAACGCTGGGCTTTGAAGCGGAAACGCACGACGCTTACCCCGGATGGGCATATAATCCGGAATCGCCCCTGCGCCGTCTGTTCAGCGAGGTCTGGAAGGAGCAGAGCGGCAAAGAGTTTGTGACGGAGGCGATTCATGCCGGTTTGGAGTGCGGTCTGTTCTGCGACAAGCTGCCGGGACTTGACGCAATCGCAGTCGGCGCGGGCTGTACAGGCTGTCACACGCCTGATGAGGCAATGGACATGACGACAATCGAGCCGCTCTATCAGTTGGTCAAGGGCGTACTGGAGCGGATTCACTGATTGTTCGGGGCCCATTTCTGTAAAGAAAAAATCATTGCTTTACAGGTGAATTTGAACTGCTGGCGGTTATGGACGGGGAAGAATAACGGTTTTTCTGATTGGCATTTGTAAAGCAGAGCGCCTGTAATACAGAGGATTGATTGAAGTTTGGAAAAAAACGGGCGTCTTTCTTGCCGCAAAAAAGTTTTAAACGGGAGACGCACTGAGGCGGGGAGTCTATAGGATTCCCCGCCTCAGTGCGCTTTTATTTTTTACTTACTATTAAAGAAGACATGCAGTTCTACGGCGGAAAACACGTTTTCCGCCGTAGAACTGCGTAAACAGCGGCTTTCTTTTTGCTGCTGCGCGTTTGATTTGTAAAAGCAGCGTTGAATTTGTCGAACGGAGGTGATATACTAAGTACGTTTGAAATGTAAAGAATGTGTAAAGAGTGAGAAAGGCGGGAGCGACAGATGACGGGTGTGTTTTTGCTGCTCGGCGGAATTGGACTTTTTCTCTATGGAATTAACTTTATGTCAAGAAGCTTGGAGGATGCGGCTGGCGATAACCTGCGCGTGATCCTCGGAAAGACGACGAGCAACAGCGTGCTTGCGGTGCTGGTCGGTCTGTTTGTGACGGCGCTGATTCAAAGCTCAGGCGCCACCAGCGTGATGTGCGCCGGTTTTGTTGATTCTGGCATCATGGAGCTGTCGAGCGCGCTGTTTGCAATGCTTGGCGCGAATATCGGTACAACTGTTACCGCGCAGATCGTTGCGTTTAAGATCACAACGATTGCGCCGCTGATTTTGTTCATCGGCATGGTTTTGTATCTTTTTGTCAAGAATCGGTTTGTGAAAAAAATCGGCGCCATCATACTGGGATTTGGTCTGCTGTTTGTCGGCATTTATATCATGAGCGAGGCAGTGGCAGCCATGCCGCAGCTTACGGAGCTGGTAAAGGCGTTTTTAGAGCGTTTTAATAATCCGATTTTGTGTTTGTTATTTGGCATGGTGTTTACCGCGCTGATCCAGTCGTCCTCCACCTCGATTGGTATTTTGCAGGTTATCGTGGCGTCCTCAATCGGAAATGCGGCGGGCCTGGATGCGTTTGTTTTCATTATCCTTGGCATGAATATCGGCGCCTGTTCGCCGGTTGTAATCGTTTCTTTTTCCGGTAACCGAAAATGCAAGCAGGCGGCGCTCTCCAATGTTTTGTCAAAACTGCTTGGCGTTGCGGTGTTTTCTGTCATATGGCTTCTGCTTCCGGGTCTGCATACCTGGATTGAACAGCTCTCTCCTGACGATGTGGCGCGGCAGATTGCAAACTTCCACCTGTTTTTCAATCTGGTTTCCACTGTTCTGGTATTTCCTTTTGTCAAGCCGATTACAAAGCTTGTGCAAAGGCTTCTTCCAGAGTCTCCGGAGGAGGAGAACAGTCGCCAGCGGCTGTTGTACATCAATCCAAAACTTGTGGTAAGCCCGGCTGTATCCATCGATCAGGCGAAGCTTGAAATCGTTCGGATGGCGCAGATTGCAGAGAAGAATCTCCGGCTGTCTGTTGAAGCTTTCTTTGAGCGCAATCGTGAAAAAGCGGAAAAGGTGCTTGAAACAGAGAACCTCATCAACTATCTGAATCACCATATCACCGGCTTTTTGGTACAGCTCCACGCGCAGACGCTTTCCGACCGGGATATTGAGCGCGCAGGCATGATGCTGCGCGTTGTAGCGGATGTCGAACGAATCGGAGATCATGCGGAGAATATTGCGGAATATGCGATGATTGTCTGCGATAACAACTTGAATATCAGCGGCGTTGCTATGGACGAGCTGCGTCTGATCTCCGAAAAAGCGGTCGGCGTGCTGCATATGGCGGTTGCGATCTACAGCGGCGAACAGTTCGATCAGCTTCATGAGGTCAGCAGACTCGAGGAAGAGGTGGACGATTTGCAGGAACGCTATATTGAAAATCACATCGGACGCTTAAAAAGCCGCGTTTGCGAACCTCGCGCCGGCGTTGTGTTTTCCGATATGGTGACGGACTTGGAGCGCTGTTCCGATCATGCCATCAATATTGCCTATGCCATTAACGGAGAAAAATCAGTTGTACAGGTGAAAAAGGCATATGTTATTACACGGGATATGAGCAACGGATGAAGAGTAAGTTCTGCCCATTCTGTGGGGAAAGGACGATTCTAAAGGAGATTGGGGACGAAGGCGCTGTTCCGTATTGTGCATCATGCGGCTGCGCGCTTTTTGATTCGCCCCGGCCGTGCGTCATAGTACTTGCCGTCAATGAGAAAGATGAGGCGGTCTTGATACGGCAGTCGTATGTCTCTGAAAAATATCCCGTCTGTGTTGCCGGGTATATAAAGCCAAGGGAACGCGCGGAGGAGACGGCCGCCCGCGAGCTTTTGGAGGAAACGGGACTTCGTGCGGAATCGCTGCGCTATATTGGCAGTTATCCGCATACGGCAAAGGAGCTTTTAATGCTTGGTTTTGCGGTAAGGGTGAAAAAAGCGCCGTTTTTTCTTTCAAAAGAGGTCGATGCCGCAGCATGGTACTCGCCGGAGGATGCGCTTACAGCGGTTAAGCCGGGCGGCGCGGGACAATCGCTTGTCAGGGACTGTGTGGAACGGGACGGCGCAGGAAATCTACACTTTTTAAAAGTTTGATTATTTTGTATAACCAGCCTTTTTTCGGAAATGCTTTTCTTGAAAAGATATTTCAGGATAAAGGGGCCTTTACAATGCAGGAGAAAAAACAGAGCGAGAGCAACGCGCTGCTCGATTATATTGCAAAAAACTGCGAGATGGGAAAAAGCGCAATGAAACAGCTTTTTCCCGTGATACGCGACCAGTCGTTCAAGCGTCTCGTTGAATCGCAGTATCGGGAATATGATGAAATTTACGATCTTGCGGCAAAGGAATTAAAGTCGCACGGGGAGGAGGCTTCCGCCGTTAATCCGGCTGCAAAGCTTTCTTCCTATGTGATGATCCGGATGAACGCTGGGAAAGAAACGTCGGACGAAGAGATGGCAAAGCTTATGTTCAAGGGAAGCAGTACTGGTATTGCGGAAATTACCAAACACTTAAACCATTTGAATGACGTACAGCCTCAGGTACGGAAGCTGGCAGATCGTCTGCTCGCTTTTGAACAGCGGAATGTCGAGGAATTAAAACCGTATCTTTAAGTTAAAGGATTGGGATAAAAGCAGGAAGGATATGCCTTTAAGGCGGATATATCCTTCCTGCTTTGCATTATTCCATAATATACCTGTCTGTTAAAAGGGAAATAAACCGCGATAGCGGTTTACGTAAGACGCATTTCAGGATATAATATAATAAAAAAATAAAAAATGGCCGCAGAGAAGCGGAGGCTGTTTTTTCGGCCATACAGTAAATAAGAGGGGAAGGATCCGGGAGATGTTGGCAAGGTGGAAAGCGTTTTTTAATGCGCATAAGAAAACCGGCTGGATAATGAAAATTTTTGCGGGTTATCTTGCGGGCGTCGTGCTCTGTGTGGGAGCAGGCATTGTCCTGATCCGTCCGATTGCAGATATTCCGGTGTTTGCTTTTGACCCGGACAACTCCTCCGGATTTGCTTCTGAAGAAGAAAGCTCCAGCCAGCAAGCTTCCGAGTTATCGTCAGAGGAAGAAAGCTCTGGCGGGCAGGCGACGGTGGACTATAAAGAAATCGAGATCAAAACCGAAACCGAAGTCGTCTCTAAGGGAAGTGAGACGGCGAAAAAAGAAGACGCGCTGTATCCCGGTCATAGTACAAAGCCAGGAGGCGGAAACGATACGGGCGCAGAGCCGGTTGCTCCTGGAAAGCCTGAGTCAAGCGCTGCCGGTTCTTCACCCACTTCTTCTGATCTTTCGTCTGCTTCCTCCGATACATCGACAGCTTCTTCTAACTCATCGGCTGATTCGGATTCCTCCAAAGAGGTATCTGAGTCCAGCGGTTCGTCAAAAAGAGCAGTCTATGGTCTGGATGTTTCATATTATCAGGGAAACATTGATTGGAACGCAGTCAAAAATTCCGGTATTGAATTCGTGTTTATTCGGGTGGGTTACCGCGGTTACGGCACAGGGAAGCTCTGTTTGGACAACAAGTTTCACGAATACATAAAGGGTGCGAAGGCCAGCGGCTTAAAGGTCGGCGCGTACTTTTTCTCGCAGGCGGTTACAGAAGAAGAGGCACGCGAAGAGGCTGCGTTCGTATTGCAGCAGCTCGAGGGCTACTCGCTTGATTTTCCGGTTGCCTATGATATGGAAAACTGGTATTCGGACTATCGAACCTACAACTTGACCAAAAGTCAGATTACCAGCAATACCATAGCGTTTTGCGAAGTGGTGAAGGCGGCTGGTTATACGCCGATGGTCTACTACGGTATGGGAAATTATCAGAAATTCGATACCGCGCTGTTGAGCAGCCGCTATAAGATATGGTTTGCGCACTATACGACGCAGACAAGCTATACGGGCCATTACGACATCTGGCAGTTTACGGCCAAGGCGCGGTGCCCCGGTATTACGGGAGACGTCGATAAAAACGTCATGTTTGAGTGAGACAGAAGTTGAGGGACGGTTTCCGCTTGACAAAACAGCCGATTTGCGTTATGATGATAAAAACAGTCGGCAGACTGTTTTCAGCTATGTGCCTTAAAAGGGTACAGCCGTTTGAATTAAAAAATGAGCCAAACAGGGGAGCCTGTCCGAAGAAAATCGGGCGGCGCTGAGAGGGGGCACAGCCCCGACCCTTTTTACCTGAAACGGATCATGCCGGCGTAGGAAGTTTGCGGATTTTTTCACAAATGCGGGACACGCCGGAGATGCGTGTCCCTTTTTATTTACGGAAAGGAGCGGCAGCCATGCAGTATAAAACACAGATGGAGGCGGCAAAGAAGGGCATCGTAACCGAACAGATGAGGATCGTTGCTGAAAAGGAGTATATGGAGCCTGAAAAGCTCCGTGGGCTGGTGGCCTGCGGTCAGGTCGCCATTCCGGCGAATATTGGTCATAAATTTCTCTCGCCCGAGGGAATCGGGACAGGGCTGCGTACAAAAATCAACGTAAACCTTGGCATCTCGGGTGACGCGAAGGACTATGACGTTGAATTTGAAAAGGTGCGCATTGCTTTAAAGTTCGGCGCGGAGGCCATTATGGATCTCTCGAATTACGGCAAGACAAACAAGTTTCGTACAAAGCTGATTGAGATGTCGCCCGCAATGATTGGCACCGTTCCAATGTACGATGCAATCGGCTATCTGGAAAAGGATCTTCTTGAAATCACGGCAGAGGATTTTCTCCGCGTTGTGGAGGCGCACGCAAAGGAAGGCGTGGATTTTATGACAATTCACGCGGGATTAAACCGCCGCGTGGTTGAAAACTTAAAGCGCGATAAGCGCAGAATGAACGTCGTTTCCCGCGGCGGATCGCTTCTGTTTGCGTGGATGGAGATGACCGGAAACGAGAATCCGTTCTATGAATACTATGACAAAGTTTTGGATATTCTGCGCGAATATGACGTTACGATCAGCTTGGGCGACGCCTGCCGTCCGGGCTGCATCGACGACAGCTCCGACGAGTCGCAGATCGGTGAGCTCATAGAGCTTGGAAACCTGACAAAGCGCGCATGGGAAAAGGATGTGCAGGTCATGGTCGAGGGGCCGGGTCATATGGCGATGAACGAGATTGCCGCCAATATGCAGCTTCAAAAACGTTTGTGTCACAATGCGCCGTTTTATGTATTGGGCCCGCTGGTCACAGATATTTTCCCGGGCTACGACCACATCACCTCCGCAATAGGCGGCGCCATCGCCGCGGCGAGTGGAGCGGACTTCCTCTGTTACGTCACGCCGGCGGAGCACCTGCGGCTTCCGGATGCGGACGATGTAAAGGAAGGGATTATTGCAAGCCGTATCGCGGCGCATGCCGCCGATATTGCAAAGGGCGTGCCGCACGCGCGCGATCTTGACAACAAGATGGCCGAGGCGCGTCATAAACTGGACTGGGACGAAATGTTCCGCTTGGCCCTGGACCCGGACAAGGCCAGACGCTATTATGAATCCACACCGCCCGCAGAGCG
>UQQY01000027.1 GCA_900543295.1 uncultured Oscillospiraceae bacterium
GAAGTACTCCGCCATTTCGATCAGCTTGTCCGCAATAATAAAGCGGCCGTCTTCATCCTGAATGAGCAGCTCGTCAACGGTTTGACCCTCACGGAATGCCTGATCGAAGTAAATGCAGGCAATCGACATAACGCCGTTTTTATGTGCCGCATTGGTATACGCCGGGTTCGGAATGTTCAAAATGCCGAACTCAAACTGACGCTTCATCCAAGCATCGCCGTCCGTGATGGAGCCTTCCCAATCCCACAGATTTTCCGGCACCTTCGCGGTGATCGCGCCATGCCACGGAGAATAATAGTCCGTGTACTGCCAGAAATTCAGTGTATGATACAGAAACGTGTTGTTGTAGGGCATACCGTCGACAAACGCATTGCCGTAGTCGCCCTGCATCAGCATAATCTGCGCATCGGAATCCAGCGTCGGGTTCGCCTGCGTTGGTTTGAATGCATCTATGCGGTTTTGCAGCGGAATTTCCGCACGCAGGAACTCGGCGTAAGGATCCGTTTCCGGAGACCAGTCGCGCATGTCCCAAATTCTGTAACCGGCAAATTTCGGCTGTTCCGCTTTTCTCGCCTCGTCACCCAGCATTGGCAGGGTATCGCCCGCGAAAACAGAGAACGATGTGCCGACAAGCATCGTAGCAGCCATCAAAACTGCCATGAAGCCGGACAGAACACGTTTTTTCATTGTTTTCATCCTTTGTTTCATCCTTTCTTTGCATATTCTCCCTATAAAGCAGTAATCCTGCTGATATATTAAGTGTATCATAGTTTGTTCACAGTTGATAGTCTAAAAAGTATAGTTCGAAGTAAAAAAACTAAAGATTTTTCATCGGAACTTCTTCTTTATTTTGTCTCATTATCTCTGATTTCGTATATCATAAAAAGGGAAGCTCTCCTGACGGAGAGCTTCCCTTTTTATACTTGCGATGATAAATTCAAGGCCGTACTATTTTATTTTGCGAGAGATTTCCGTCTCTTTACAAAGATAACCGTACCAGCCGCCGCCAGAACCAGCAGAACCAGTACCGGAACAAAGGCTGCATAATCGCCTGTATCCGGCTGATCCGTCGCCTCCTTGAGGCCATTGATCGCGGTGCTCAGCGCTTCATACGCTGCGTCAACCTCAGCCTGGGTTGCATCCTCGTCAGCAAGAACCGCTTTCGCGTCTGCAAGCGCTTCTTCCAGTGCCTTCACAGACTCTTCGCTGTACTTGCCGGTGTCGATTGCTTCCGCCGTCTCAACGAGTCCTTCCAGTGCAGATGTATCAACTGCAACGGTTACGGTTACTGTCTTGAGCTGCTCGCCGTCAGCCGCATAGCTTACCGTGTAGACGCCCTTAACCGCTGTATCGATCACTGTGCCTTCAAGAACGTCTTCGCCTGCCGCAATGACTGCTTCAACGCTGTTTGCAGCAATATCTTCAACATCGATAGACTCTGCAATAAAGTCCGCATCAGCAAGGTCGGCAAACGCTGTGCCACGAACTGTTACCGCTTTCGGCGCCCACTGCATAACGTCAGCCGGTGTGCCGTCAGCGCGAACCGTTACCGCCTCATCCTCAGTTTCCGCATAGTATACTGCCGGACGCTGTGCGTCGGAGACAACCTCTGCGGAGATCACAATATTTTTATAGTTGTACAAGCAGAACTCGCGGACATCCGCACCTCTGCTCTGCGCCGCAGTTGCAATCAGCTTGAAGTATTTTGCCGTTACCG
The DNA here is from genome assembly GCA_900543295.1 of uncultured Oscillospiraceae bacterium. GTDB lineage: Bacteria > Bacillota > Clostridia > Oscillospirales > Ruminococcaceae > Paludihabitans. The sequence continues at coordinate 1,718 of UQQY01000027.1, forward strand.
GCGTCTCCAGAACCTGCGTAACTTCGCGGTCTGCACATCCGGTCACTGCCGTGCCAAGCGTGCTCCATGTTGTTCCATCCGTGGAGTACTGAACTTCAAAATCTGCAAGCCCATAATTACGAGACATATCGTTGTAGAACCTCCACGCAGCGATTTCCTGCGGCTCTTCAAATTCGAGAACCAGTTCACCCGGAATGCCTCCAAGTGTGAACCAATCAGAGCTACTGTAACCACCATCAAACAGCTTTTCGTAATCCTGAAGCGTAGTCTGATCCTCTACAACCGCAGCCTGCGGTGCGAAGTTCTCCAGCTCGTCTGTCGGAATTAAGATGTCTTCCTTGTCCGCAACCTGATTTTCCATTGCCGCGACAAAGTCAGCCTCAGGTGTGCCTTCGGTGAGATCCAGACGGCAGCCGGAAACATTGACATATACAATGCTTTCGAGCGCGGACGGATCGTCGCATACAATCTTCTCAACCTGAGAATTATGGATATCGAATACAACCAGACCGCTCAGTCCGCTGATGTTCAGCTCAGAAAGGTTCGCCATGCCGCCGAACACATTCTCGATCTTCTCAAGCTCTGCGTTGCCCGAAAGATCGATCGAGGTAGCGCCGACAACCAGATTCAGACCGGTCAGATCTTTTACGCCAATGTCGGAAAGGTCAAGCTCGCCCTCGTAAGCGAGAAGCTCGCCGATGGTGTTTCCGCCGATGATCTCGGTCAGTTTTGTGCGCAGCGCCTCATCCGGAATAACGCTTTCGGTAATCTCTGCGTCCGGATTCTTCGCAAACGGAATCGCCTTTGTTGCAGAAACATTGCCGGAATAGTCGGTCATAACGACCTCAATCACGCCGTATTCGTCCGGAAGAGAAATTGCGTTCAGACGGGCAACGCCCTTCCAGCCTGCGGTGTTATTTGCGCTGTATTTGTTCGGGATGCTCAGTTCTTTGCCGTTGCAGGAAACACTGATCTTCCACCAGTCGGCCGCAGACGGAGAATCGAGGAACAGCGTATTGCCATTAATCCGAACAACGCCGTCATACGGCGCGCAGTAGGTGTCTTTCAGATAACCGCCGTAGCAAACCGGCGCATTCTTCACGCCGTCTTTTACGGTCGAAACCGCGAGCGTGTATTTCGCGCCTTCATTCACCGGAACCTTGACAACCGCTTCTGTTGCGTTCTTGTCCGCAGTTGCCGTATAAACGGTCTTGTTGTCGCTGTAGTCCAGAGTGAGTTCGAGAACATAGCTGTCGAAGTCGCCGGACGGAGCGGTCCAGGAAGCTTTGACCTGGCCGGCCGTTGCACTCTGAGAGAAGTATCCGGTAGAGGTCATCGCCTCTTCTACTGTGAGATTCTGAACCTTTGTGCCATAGCTGTAGTCAACGCGAGCCGCAGCAGATTCACTGCCGTCTGCGCCGACTGCAACAACCTCAATACCGGTAATGTCGTCGCCGGTATTTTTCACATAGAACTTGCTGCCATAGATGCCGCCGAGCATTTTCTTTGTGCCGTCAGCATAAGCTGCGTACACATTGTACTCTTTGACCGTCTCATAGTCCGCTTTGTCCCATGTGAGGATCATTTCATTGGTGCCATATGCTTTTTCAATCGCCAGATTCTGCGGAGCTGCCGGAGTGTGGGAAGCGCCGTCTGTTACGGTAACTGCACCGATGTTGACCTGATAGCCCTCAACCGAATTTGCCTGTCTCGGATCAATCGCGAGTGCGATTGCGGCAATCTCTTTGCCCGCATATTTAGACAGATCAACCGTTGCGGTTTTCCATCCGTTCGTCTTTGTTCCGCTCTCCGGAAGCGCAATATACTCTACTGCGTCGCTGTTCTTAAAGGTGAGAGCCAGCTTCATCTGTGTGCCGTCGGAAGCGGACGGTTTGTTATAGGTGATTTTCGCCTTGGAACCAGCGCTGACCGAAAGATCGGTTTTGAAGAGGTGAATCAGGTTCTCCGCGTCCAGTGTGCCGGAAATAACAAGCGAGCTGCCGCCCTTGTATGCGCCGACCTGCGTATAACCGATCTCCATCTCATTGCCGTTTACGTCGAATTTCTTGTATGTCGGGCCGTAATCGAAATCAACACTGAGCTTTGTTCCCTCGGTGTCGATCCACCACTGCCATGTCGGCAGAATGCCCTGAAGGTTCATGTTGCCCCATTCCTCGCTGTTGGAAACAGAGCCGTTTACATAGTACTGAAGGCCATGACCGGTGTTGAAGTCCGAATAGAAGGTGCTGCCGCCTGCAACAGACTGTTCCGCCTTAAAGTCGGCGACGCCAACCCAGCCGCCGACGTCGGAGAGACCGAGATCCTCACGGGATGCGCCCGCCTTCTCGCCGGTATCGGTCGGATCGCTGTTCGCGCCGGAGAAATACATTCTCTCGCGCTCGAATACCATCCACTGATACTCGTCCTTCTCGCGGTTGTTGGAGCCTTCCGCCTGAATGGCGTCTTCGATCTGATCGTGGATGAAACCGTCGGCCGTAAACAGCGCAACGCTGCCGTTCAGGGTTTTATCATCCGTTCCCGGATTTTTGTACATATACTCTGCAAAATTATAAGTAGAGTTATGTCCTCTGGAGGCCATTTTGCCCTGGTTTCCTTCTACGCCGAAGAAGACCTGCTTGTACGGATCGACGCCCCAAGCCTCCATATTGGCAACTGAGGTCGCCATTTTGCTGCCGGCGGACCAGTCGTAGCTGATGAAGACCGAGTCGTTGACGCTGCCGATTTCATCATCCTCGACAAGATCCCAGGTATCTGCATCCAGCGTACTTGTCCAAGCGTTGATGCTGCCGTTGTTATTCAGCGAGTCGTACATCTGGCAGTAGAGACCGCCCTCACGGCACTGCTGAATAAATTTCTTGTAAAGCGGAACCTCGTCTGCGGAAATGGCTTCTTCCTGATTGAAGAAGTAGCCGTCGAAGCCATACCAGTTTGCGTATTCAATCAGCTTCTCCGCAATGATAAAGCTGCCGTTCTCATCCTGCTCGAGAAGCGGAGTGAGCGGCTGACCCGGACGGTTGTTCGGATCGAAATAAACGCAGCCCATGGAGAGAACGCCGTTTTTATGCGCGGCATTCGTATACGCCGGGTTCGGCATATTGATGGAGCCGAACTCGAAGTTACGTCCAAGCTTCCAGCCGTCTCCGCCGTACTGCTCCTCATTGTAGCCGTCCCAAATGTTAAGCGGCGTACCGGCAACGGCTGCACCGTGCCATGCGCAGTAGTAATCGATATACTGCCAGAAATTGAACATGTTCTCACTGAACTGATTGTTGTACGGCGTGCCCTGATTAAACGAGTTGCCGTAGTCGCCTGCCATATACATAACCTCAACGTCCGAGCTAAGCGTCGGATTCACCTGAGTTGCTGCATATGGATCAATCGTTGTCTGCAGCGGCACTTCCGCTCTCATCAGATCTGCCCACGGATCCGTTTCCGGATTCCAGTTTTTCAGATCAATGATACGGTGGCCGAGCATCAGCGGCTGGTTGCTTGTAACAGCCGAATGGTCCTTATAGGCCCATGTATCCGCCGATACTGTTCCTGCCAGCGAGCAAAACATCGCTGCGGCAAGAACCAGAGACATGATTCGGGATGATAGCTTCCTCTTCATTTCTCTTGCTCCTTTTTGGAATGGTTTTTGCATATCTGTATGCTTGTATATCATATTTTATTCATAATTTATAGTGAAAAAACTATAGTTCACAGTCAAAAAACGTAAGGTTTTTCCTATGTGAATTTTTTAATCAGCTCATTTGTAAACATATATTTATACATGAATCGACTGCTGTTGACAAAATTCGTACAGATCGTTACTATATTTAATATGAAGGGAATGTTCGCAGTTTCCCTCTCCGTATCCTTTCAAAGAAAGGCGTTGCTTTATGGAACCTGTCCAGTACCACTTTCTAATCAATCCCGCCGCCGGAAAAGGCGGAGCTCCTAAATTGATTCCGGATATTACCGCCTGTATGACCGGTAAGGGTCTTCCCTTTTTTATTCATACGACTACAGCTCCCGGAGATGCAGAGCAGTACGTGCGCGCCGTCTGTGAAAAAGGATTGCCGGCGCGCTTTTATGTATGCGGCGGCGATGGAACGCTCAACGAAGCGGTAAACGGCGCGGCTTTCTGTCCGCATGCAGCCGTCGGCGTGATCCCGCTTGGAAGCGGAAATGATTTTATCCGAAATTTCGACAAGCCTGCACTGTTTCGGGATATTCTCGCACAGACAGAGGGAGACTCTGTTTCTATTGACCTGCTCTCGGTCAATGGACGCTATGCAGTAAATATGGTGAATATCGGATTCGACTGCGAGGTGGTTATGCAGGTTGACCGCTTTCGGCAATATCCGCTGATCCGCGGGCCTTTCGCCTATCTTCTGGCCGTATTCGTCGTGTTAAGCCGAAAAATGGGGCAGCCGCTGCGAATACGCCTGCCGAATGAAACTTCACACTCCGCGTCCTATCTTTTGTGTACCGCCGCAAACGGACGTTTTTACGGCGGCGGCTTTTGTGCAGCGCCGGAAAGCTGTGCAAACGACGGCCTTTTGGAACTGACGCTGGTACAAAAAATCGGACGTCTACGTTTTCTGTCCGTACTGCCCTCCTATAAAAAAGGAACCTACCTTAACAAAAGGTTGATTCAGGACAGATTTGTTCACAAAAAGCTTTCTTCTTTTCTTATATCCTCGGATTTGCCGGCTGGCATTTGTATTGACGGAGAAATCACCTTTTTTACATCCGCCGTTTTTTCCTTAAAAACGGAAGCCGTTCGCTTTATCATCCCGCGCGGCTGCACACCGCTGCCCGGTTTTATCCGACCGTTATAAATTGTTTACAAAAACGCATTAAAATTTGTTTCGGCCCGTGATATACTAAAACAGAATCGAGGTGAGATGTATGCGCTATACTGTATTTAAATTTGAACAGGACGCCGATGAAAGCAGTATCACCTATGTAGACGGGCTGGGCTTTATTGCGGCCAACAACCGCATACGCTATCTTCGTTCGCTGCGGAGAAGCTCTTCTTTTCTGTGCTTCCTGATCCTGCTGTATTTCGTCTGCGACCAAATACTGATCCGTCCGTTCACCTATCTCGGCTATTATCTCGGCCTCGATATCCAGATCAACGCCTCAACCGGCTGGATCACTATGTCTGAGTCCACCTCGCTTTTTATCGGTCTGTTCGTACATTTCGTCTCTCTGCTTTTGCCGCTTGCGCTGTGTTCGCTCTTTTATCGCGACCGGCTGTTCTCCATGCGGATCTTTGCGCCCGCACAGCGCGGCGTCTCGCTGATCGCCATTCCGATCACGCTGGCCTTCGGCCTGCTTGGCGAGATGATCGGCGCTATGATTGGCGATCTCTCTGAAATTTTTGGATTTCTCCTGCGTTCCCAGCAGAATTTCCATACCATGTCGGATGCCGCTATCTGGTACACGCTGTTCGGCACGCTGCTGGTTGCCGTTCTGTCCGAAATTCTGATTCACGGGATGGCGTTGACAGCCCTGCGGCGTTATGGCGATGGTTTTGCAGTTGTATGCTGCGCAATCCTGTCGGCACTGATGACAAGCAGCGCTATTTCAGCGGTTTCCATGTTTGTATTCTCGCTCTGCGCGGGATATTTCGCCATTCGGGGAGGAAGTCTGCGTCCGATTCTGATCGCCCGAATTCTGCGCGAGCTGATTTCATTCGGATTTTCCATCTCGACAATCTGGTTCACGGATTCTTTGACAAAAGTGATCCAGATCGTGGTTTGTCTTTTGATTGTTGCGGCGGCTTTCCTCGCTTACGTTCACTTTATCCGTCTGGATGCAAATGCTTTCCGGCTGGTGCATCCGAACGATCGTATCACCAATAAGCTGAAATTCGCCAACTTCTGCTCCACCTTCTTTTTCTTTCTGCTGGTGTTTCGTCTGATTGCCAAGCTGATCGAAACCGTTGAATTGATAGGATAGACCGATGGAGCAGAAAAAGCGACAGCATTCGGATTATATGGCGCTCGCTTTGCACGAGGCAGAGCTTGCCGCCGCAAACGGAGAAGTGCCGATCGGCTGTGTCATTGTGAAGGACGAAGCCATACTTTCTACAGGACGGAATACGCGGGAGAATGCACAGACCGCGCTTGGACATGCAGAAATCAACGCGATACAGGCCGCTTGCGAGGCGCTGCATTCTTGGCGGCTTACGGGCTGTACGCTGTATGTCACGCTGGAACCGTGTCCTATGTGCATGGGTGCGATTATCAACGCACGGATTGAACGCGTGGTTTTTGGCGCTTATGATCCAAAAGCGGGCTGCTGCGGAACGCTTGCCGATTTCTGTAGGATGGGGTTCAACCATTCGCCCGAAATAATCGGCGGAATCCGGGAGCTTTCCTGCGCCGCATTGCTACAGCGCTTTTTTTCCAGACTTAGATAAACAGTTCGAGAAGACGGCCAAAAGAACAGTCCTTTCATTAAAAAAAGAAGGGCTGTTTTTTTAATGCTGCCGGACTTGAAACGTTGATTCCTTATTGTGAAAATGGCCAATTTTAAGGTTAGTATTGACTAATTACGCTTTGCATTTAAACAAATTTGCAGAGAAAAGCAGAACTTCTTCAAAAGGGACTTGACATTCTGATAAAAATTGCGTATGCTGTTTATTGGTTAGTAGTTGCTAACCAATAAACAGGGCCTGCGGTTAGTAGAAGCTAATCATCGTGGCACAGCAAGGAAGGAAGCCTTATGATGCCTTTGACACTTGCAAGCATTGGCGAAGAGAATATTATCAAAAAGGTCGGCGGAAAGCCGGAGGTGAAAAAACATCTGGAAAACCTGGGGTTTGTAGCGGGCGGCAATGTGACGGTAATTACAATGATGGGCGGCAATGTTATCGTCAACGTCAAGGAAGCCCGCGTTGCAATCAGCAAAGAAATGGCGCAGAAAATCATGATTTAATGATTTTGCAGATAAACAAAGGAGGAAGATAAGCATGAAAACGCTTAGACAGGTGAAAATCGGCGATACCGTCAAAGTCAAAAAGCTGCATGGCGAAGGGGCCGTTAAGCGCCGTATCATGGATATGGGCATTACCAAGGGTGTGGAAGTACATATCCGCAAAGTGGCGCCGCTCGGCGATCCGGTTGAAGTTACTGTGCGCGGATACGAGCTTTCGCTTCGCAAAGCGGATGCCGATATGATTGAAGTGGAATAAATTCAGGATTGCGAAAGGGGAAGCCCTTTATTTTTAAGGCGTTCAGTTAGTTTTAACTATCTGTGCGCTGCTTTGCGCAAAACGCAAAGCTGTGAGGAAAGGATGGAATCTGCACATGAATCTGAGAATTGCCCTTGCGGGCAACCCGAACAGCGGCAAAACTACGCTGTTCAATGCTTTGACCGGCTCCAATCAGTTTGTTGGAAACTGGCCGGGTGTTACGGTTGAGAAAAAGGAAGGCAAGCTGAAAAAGCACGACGGCGTAACCATCACCGACTTGCCCGGTATTTACTCGCTTTCTCCTTATACGCTTGAAGAGGTTGTTGCAAGAAATTATTTGATCGGCGAACGTCCGGACGCGATTTTGAATATCGTAGACGGCACGAACCTGGAGCGTAACCTCTATTTGACGACACAGCTTGTCGAGCTTGGTATTCCGGTTGTGGTAGCGGTCAACATGATGGACGTCGTAAAGAAAAACGGCGACTCCATCAATACGGCGGAGCTCTCCCGCGAGCTTGGCTGCAAAATCATTGAAATCTCCGCTTTAAAGGGTACTGGCATCGTGGAAGCTGCGGATGCGGCGATTCATGCGGCGCAAAACAGCAGGACTGTTCCGATGCATACCTTCTCCGGCGTAGTAGAGCACGCCCTTGCTCACATTGAAGAGGCCGCTTTGCACAGTATTCCGGAAGCGCAGCAGCGCTGGTACGCGATCAAAATTTTTGAACGCGATGAAAAGGCGCTTGCTCAGTTAAATCTTTCGCCTGAAGTTCTCTCCCATATTGAGGATGACATTAAAGCGGCAGAGAATGAGCTTGACGACGATGCGGAGAGCATTATCACCAATGAGCGCTATGTTTACATTGCTTCTTTGATGAAAGGATGCTACAGGAAAAAGAGCGCCGGTAAGCTTTCGACCTCTGATAAGATTGATAAGATCGTCACAAACCGCTGGCTCGCTCTTCCGATTTTCGCAGTTGTCATGTTCGTGGTCTACTTTGTTTCCGTTACAACGGTCGGCACATGGGCGACGGACTGGGCGAACGACGGTCTTTTCGGAGACGGCTTCCACCTGATTGGCATTGACGGCGGCTACACAGAGGTATCCGAAGAGTTCGCCGGCGCATCGGAAGTTGTAAACGGTTTTATCGAATACGCTGCGGACAACGGCATGGACACCGAAGCGGTAGAAGCGGCGCTTGATACTGAAGCGGAGGATTTCTCTCCTGAAACGGCAAAGAGCGAGCTTGACAAATTTGCCGCCCAGTTCTCCATAGCGGATGAAGCTACATACACGGTAGTAGACGAAGAAACCATGGCGGATGAGGAAGTAACTTCTACGGGCGCTGATCTTACAGAAGCCTTGACTGTATACGACAAATACGAATATGCTGAGCCGGATCCGGCTGATTACGGCGTATGGGTTCCGGGTATTCCGGTACTGATCGGCAGCGGCCTTGAGGCTGCCAATGCGCCGGAGTGGCTTTCCGGGCTGATTCTTGACGGCATCGTAGCAGGCGTCGGCGCAGTTTTGGGCTTTGTTCCGCAGATGCTGGTGCTGTTCATCTTCCTCGCATTCCTGGAGTCCTGCGGCTATATGGCGCGTATCGCATTCGTTATGGATCGTATTTTCCGCAAATTCGGTCTCTCCGGCAAATCCTTTATTCCGATGCTGATCGGCTCGGGGTGCGGCATTCCGGGCATTATGGCTTCGAGAACCATTGAAAACGAACGCGACCGCCGCATGACTATTATGACAACTACGTTTATCCCCTGCGGTGCGAAACTGCCGTTTATCGCCATGATCGCGGGCGCCATTTTCGGCGGTTCGCCGTGGGTTGCTCCGGCGGCATATTTCCTTGGCGTATTTGCCATCGTCGTTTCCGGCATCATGCTGAAGAAAACCAAGATGTTTGCAGGCGATCCGGCGCCGTTCGTTATGGAGCTTCCGGCATATCATTGGCCGACGGTCGGCAATGTTCTGCGCAGCATGTGGGAGCGCGGCTGGTCCTTCATCAAAAAGGCCGGCACTATCATCCTGCTTTCCACCATTGTGATTTGGTTCACAACATACTTCGGTTTCGTAGACGGCTCCTTCCAGATGCTGGCTGAGGATCAGATTGACCACAGTATTCTTGCTGCGATCGGCGGTGCAATCGCCTGGATTTTCTCTCCGCTTGGCTGGGGCAACTGGCAGGCCGCCGTGGCTTCTATTACGGGCCTTGTTGCAAAAGAAAACATCGTTGGCACGATGGGCATTCTTTACGGCGGAACCGGCACAGTGTATGCAAACCTTGCCACGGTGTTTACCACCGTCAGTGGCTTCTCGTTCCTGGTGTTCAACCTTCTGTGCGCGCCCTGCTTTGCGGCGATCGGCGCCATTAAGCGCGAGATGAACAGCGCCAAATGGACGTGGTTTGCTATCGGATATCAGTGCTGCTTTGCCTATGCGATCGCTTTGATTGTCAATCAGCTCGGCAACCTGTTTACCGGAAACTGCACCTCAGTAGGCGGCGTCATCGGCGTCATCTTTGCACTGGCTCTTATCGCTTTGATCGTATTCATGCTTGTGAAGCCTTATAAAGAGTCGGAAAAACTCACGACAAGGGTTCGTGTAAAATAAGATTGATTCTGTCTGCCAAAGGAGGAATTTTTCATGCTGGCATGGCTTTGTGAAAACATCGGTACTATTTTAATCTGCGCGGTTTTGCTTGTGATTGTCGCTGCAATCATTGCAAATCTCGTAAAGAATAAGCGGCAGGGAAAGTCCTCCTGCGGAAACGGCTGCAAAGGCTGCCCTATGAGCGGCAGCTGTCACCACAAGTAAAACAAAAACAGCAAAAGAGCGGAACTGTCGTTGAAGTAAGGCGGTTCCGCTCTTTTGCTTTATCCTGAAAATGTTTAAGCGTTCAAATTTTTACCTTTGGATTTCAGAGGCACTGCCCTCTGCCAGAAAAACCTCGTACTTTGGATCGAGCGAGTCTGTCCAACCGACTTTATAAGCGGTATATGCGCCGATTGTAAGCGTGGATAGAAGCGGGTCAACCCGCAGCATAATGTCGTCCGGGAAATACTCCTTTGCAAGCTCTGCCCGCGCAGTATCCGTATCATAGGGAAAATACAGATCGTCCGCGCCAAACGGGTGCAGCATTTCATGCGCAATCGTAGCGGGAAGACTTGTATCGCTGCTGTCGCCGGCATAAATCACGACGCTTTCTTTGTAATAATCTGTGCTGATCCCATCCGAATAGGGCAGGCTGTAGGAGCGCCCCTCCTTTGGCACAAGAAGCAGGAAAACCACGTTTTGCAGTTTCTTCTCCTTACAGAAGGCGTCATAGTCCGCCTGCTTCTGCACTCGGACCGTCCATTCAAAATCAGTTATTTCCGTGGGAATTGTCTCTTCCATCGTGCAGGAGAGCGTATATTCCCCGCCGCAGTTTAATTCAAGCGCAACATCATACTGCTTTGCCTGATTGACGAGATAGCGCGCGGCTTTCTGGCAAAGCGCGGTCATTTTGCTTTTGGCCTCGTCCGACCATTTAGCCTGCGGATCGTCTACAAACACAAGCACAGCCGTACAGCTTCCGGTCAGGCGTTTTCCGCTCCCATATCCGTCCAACTCTTCCTCTGCCGTCATTTGCGAATAGGCGGAGGATTCTGCCGCAGACAAATCCGCCGAATCGGACGAGACGTTTTCCTGTACATTCTGCGCACAGCCGGAAAGCAGAATGAGCACTGTCAGAAAAAACGCCGCTGTTCTTCGCTTCCTCATAAAACGCATCCCCCCGTCAAAAACTCAGACGGATTGCCGCCCAGCCGCCGTCGGTACGAATTTCGCGGATGGTAAGCCCTACCCCGCAGAGGGCCGCTTTTACCTCTTCGCAGCGCTCCTCAATAATGCCGGAGACGAGCAGTACGCTTTTCTCATGCATAAACTTTGTCACGTCCGCAGACAGACGGATAATAACGTCCGCGACAATATTGGCACAGATGACGTCGTATGTCCCGCTTACCTTTTCGGTGAGGTCGCCGCAGAAAACTGTGAGACGTTCATCCACACCGTTTAAAGCGGCGTTCTCGTGTGCTGTGCGCACGGCAACCTCGTCAATATCTACGCCCACCGCCTCTTTTGCGCCTAAAAGAAGCGAAGTAATCGCCAGAATGCCGGAACCGGTGCCGACGTCAAGCACACGGGTATCCCTTGTCACAGTCTGTTCCAGAAGCTGCATACAGAGACGTGTGGTCTCGTGCGTGCCGGTACCGAATGCCATACCCGGATCAAGGACGACCCGCACCTCTTCCGGCGCGCAGTCGTATTCCTCCCAGCAGGGCACAACAACCAGCCTTTCACCGATCTTTGTCGGATGGTAGTATTTCTTCCATGCAGTGGACCAATCCTCCTCATCCACTTCGGAGGTGACAATCCGCAGCGAGCCTAAATCGACCGCCGGATTAAGCCCGCACTGGGCGGGCAGTTCCTTTTCGATTTCACGAAACGTCTCGATCCCTTGCAGGTTATCTGCAAGATAGAACGTGACGTTTGTTTCAACGGTCTTTAACCGCATCAACTCTTCGTCTACATAGTCCCAGTGGATAGTGGTGTCGGAAAGGAAATCCGTAAAGTCCTGCGCGTCCTCGATCATCACGCCGCGCACGCCGTGCATGGTAAGAAACCCGCTTATGATATCAATCGCCTGCGTTGTTGTATAGATTGTGATTTGTTTATAGTTCATAGGGATATGCTCCGTTCCGTTCATTTTTCTCTATTATACTCATGACACATGAGATTTTCAAGGCAAAACAAAATCGGCAGGATGTGTATCCTGCCGGTTTTGTCCTTATTCTGTTCCCTGCGACAGCTTCCCGTCTTGAACAGTATAGCTGAATGAATCATCACGCTCGACAAAAAAGTCGAGAGACGCCCGCTGATAATATGTTGTTCCTTCAATCTCAATTACCTTAAATCCGAGAAGATCATACCCTCCTGCGCTTTTGGCTGTGACGAGAAGCTCAAAATCCGCCATGCTTAAGCCAAGATATTCTGCAGCCTGGGATTTTGTCAGATAAAGCGGCTTCGCATCGTTCGCAGACTTCCCGAGCGCACAGGCGGCAATGACTGCGGCGGCCGCAATAACGCCCAGCAGAACAATACGAAGCGCTGCGATAAGACGGGAAAACGCTATTTCGGTCATATCAATCTCCTCCTTCGTTATGCGTCATGAGAATAGGTTGCTTTTTTAGGGATATTTATATACTTTGTTTCAGTTGTATATGAATACTCTGTACGGACAAACGTCTTCTTTCCGTTTTCTACACGATAGACGTTGTATTTATTATAATTCCTAAGTACAATCTTATATTCGTCATAGCTTACCGCCGCATAGTAATCACGAACATTGTATGGAGCTGACGATCCTTGATATGTAACTTTTCCTCTGAATTGAAATTTAATTTTTCCAGTTGTAGAAAGTCCAAAAGAAGCCTTCACCGCTACATCAATTGCAGCCTCCGCACTTGCAGTATAGCTAAACTCTAGATCCGTAGTAAGCTCCATTTCAATCGTTTGTCCACGTGCAACCGAAATAATGTGTTTCGGATTTTGATTTGATATTACATTATACCGCGAGATTGACTTTGAAACAACACTGCTACTCTGTGTAGATACAAACTCACTTACTTCTATATATTGAGGAAGGATTTCTGTCTGGCTCTGAGCAAAAACATTTACTGCTGAGCAAGTAAAAAAGATTGCAACAGCTAACAGCATCGATAATGCTCTTTTTAATCTATTCATTTCTCTTTTCCTTTCTTTTTTTAAAATAGAATAAGATAAGTTTGTTCTTAAAACACTGGAATCACCGTCCATATCATTAAATTACCTTTAAAATACAAAATAATGAAATATAGTTAAATATGATGATTTAAATTTTATATTTTTATTATATCTCTTTTTATTATAGGCGTCAATATATTTACAGGAAAATATTGTTTAATAGTCCAACTGAGTATTCTGCTGATAAATTTCCTCGTTAACTGCACGTTTTGTTACATCAATAAATTCCCTGCGCATTGGGACGGCTGTGCAAAACCGTCCATTTGCCTGTTCCTGCTTGACTTTGTACGGGTTATTCTTTACAATAATAAGGTAACGAATCAAACAGGAGGGACAATCATGCTCAACAGCGAAAAGACAATGGATAAGATCGTCGCGCTTTGCAAAGGCAGAGGCTTTGTTTATGCCGGCAGCGAAATCTACGGCGGTCTTGCGAATACATGGGATTACGGCAATCTCGGCGTGGAGCTGAAGAATAATGTTAAAAAAGCATGGTGGAAGAAATTCGTGCAGGAGAATCCTTACAACGTAGGTGTTGACTGCGCGATCCTCATGAACCCTCAGACATGGGTAGCTTCCGGTCACGTTGGCGGCTTCAGCGATCCTCTGATGGACTGTAAGGAATGTAAAGAAAGATTCCGCGCTGACAAACTCATTGAAGACCACATGAAAACACATAACATGCCTGAAGAAGTTGTTGACGGCTGGAGCAACGAACAGATGAAAGCTTTCGTTGACGAACACCAGGTAGCATGTCCTTCCTGCGGCGCCCACAACTTTACAGATATTCGTCAGTTCAACCTGATGTTCAAAACATTCCAGGGTGTTACAGAAGATGCGAAAAACGTGGTTTACCTGCGTCCCGAAACAGCTCAGGGTATTTTCGTAAACTTTAAAAACGTACAGAGAACAAGCAGAAAGAAACTGCCTTTCGGTATCGGTCAGATTGGTAAATCCTTCCGTAACGAAATCACACCCGGTAACTTCACATTCAGAACAAGAGAATTCGAACAGATGGAACTGGAATTCTTCTGTGAACCTGGCAAAGATATGGATTGGTTCCACTACTGGAGAAACTTCTGCAGACAGTGGCTGCTGGATCTGAACATGTCCGAAGAAAGCATCAGACTGCGTGACCACTCCCCCGAAGAACTGTCTCATTACAGCAAAGGCACAACAGACATTGAATTCCTGTTCCCCTTCGGCTGGGGCGAACTGTGGGGTATCGCAGACAGAACAGACTACGACCTGAAATGCCACCAGGAAACAAGCGGTCAGGATATGACATACTACGATCAGGAAAAGAACGAAAAATATATCCCTTACTGCATCGAACCTTCCCTGGGTGCAGACAGAATGACACTGGCATTCCTGTGCGAAGCTTACGACGAAGAAGAAGTGGGTGAAAACGATGTAAGAACTGTTCTGCATTTCCATCCCGCTATCGCTCCCGTAAAAGCAGCAGTACTGCCTCTGTCCAAGAAATTGGGTGACAAAGCTATCGAAGTTTACAACATGCTGTCCAAAGAATTCCACTGCGAATATGACGAAACCGGCTCCATCGGTAAACGTTACAGAAGACAGGATGAAATCGGTACACCTTTCTGCATCACATACGACTTTGAATCCGAAGAAGATCAGAGCGTAACTGTTCGTGACAGAGATACTATGGAACAGGTAAGAATGCCTATCGCAGACCTGATTCCTTACCTGAAAGAAAAAATGGAATTCTAATCTTCCATAAAAATCGGCAATATTTGAAAATCGGCAATGAAAAAGCACGAAATCTCTCTATATAATAAAGAGGTTTCGTGCTTTCTTTGTTTTTGGAATCAGTCTAGAAAATGACTTAGCAGTTTATAACACAAAAACAGAATAATAACGGCAGCCAACGGTACCCAGAAGGGGATTTCCCAAGCGGGTTTTTTCAGAAAAAAGACACATGCAATCCCTAAGAGCAAGGTGAGAAAATGCAGGCTTTTTTCGAAGGATTTTTGCTTTTCGGCAGGGGCGAAGGCGTTTTTGCCGGCGTTTTTCAGCAGGAAATACCCGAATGTCACCAGGAAGAAAAGGAAAATCAGTTTGCCCACCTGCAAGGTAAAAGAATGGTTCGGGGTGAAAGGGGCGGAGATCATATCCGGCAGGAACAGGATGGCGGTGCCGACAGCGAGGAACATGGAAATATAGCGGACAGCGCAGAGAATACGGGTATGGCCATTATTCCGCGGGGATTGTTCCAAAAGTGTATCACAGTATTCCTTAAAGTCCATGCCGATGACTTCATCGGGAGAAGCCCCTTTCTCCTGTTCTGCCAGAAACAGTTGGATGATCTGCTGGCGTGCCTGTTCCTGAAGGGAATAAGGCAGGCGGGTAGAGCGCAGATAGGTCA
>UQQY01000028.1 GCA_900543295.1 uncultured Oscillospiraceae bacterium
TGTCGAAGGTCGATACCGCCCCTCCTCCGACACGCCGACACATTTGGCGCTTTACCGGAAATATCCTGCTATCGGCGGCGTCACACACACTCATTCCACCTTCGCCGCCGCCTTCGCGCAGGCCGGTCTGCCGATTCCCGCTTTCGGTACGACGCACGCGGACTATTTTTACGGCGATATTCCCTGCACACGCGATTTGACTGCGGAAGAAATTGAAACAGCCTATGAGCTGAATACCGGTCTCGTCATCGCAGAAACCATCGGAGACGCCGATCCTCTCGCTGTACCGGGTATTCTGGTGAAAAATCACGGATCCTTTGCATGGGGGAAAACAGCCGCCGAATCCGTCTATCACGCGGTCGTGCTTGACAAAGTTGCAGAGATGGCGTACCGCACGATAACGCTTTCTCCCGATACGCCGCGCGTACCGCAGCATCTGCTCGATAAGCACTATTACCGCAAACACGGCGCAAACGCTTACTATGGACAGAAATAAATTGAGAGCCAAACGGATAACTTGTCCGATATAGAAAAGGGACTGCTTTCATGCAGTCCCTTTTCGTTTAACTCATACCGTGCATCACATTAGCAACAGCCGCAGACGTTCTGACAGCCGCAGTTATTCCAGCAACTGCATCTGTTTTGGCGTCCGCAGTTATTCCAGAAGCCGCTGCTCCTGTTTTGACAGCCGCAGACGGTATCAGCCCAAGCGTCAGAATTACTCTGGCAGCCGCAGCTATTATCTCCGCGGATGCCGCGGCTATTTTGACAGCCGCAGGAAGAGTCCGTAAACCGTGTTTCCATTTCCTCTTCATCCTCGCCGACGTAGCCGGCAAAACGGCACGGATCACTGCACCGGCGGCAGATGTCGCTGCAGATCCAGCGTTTTGTTGAAACCTCCATCTCTTCGCTTCCTCTCTTTTTTCTTCTGTCCGACTTCCGGACACTGCATTCTATGCAGAAAAGAAAGGGAGCGTTCTTCACCTACCGGCCGACCCGGCGAATCCGCTCGGCACGACGCTGACGGTTCTTTTGTATCTGTCTGATCCATGCGAACAGAACGATCAGCAAAAGAATCAACAGGATAAATCCGATAAGCACCAATGGCTGAGAGAAAAAGCGCAGCGTTACGTCGCCGGCATACAAAAGTGTGCTGCGCTCAACATCCTCCGCTGCAATCAGGTCAACGGAGGCAATTACCTCATCGGCAAGTTTAAAGTCCATTCGCCCGAGAACCTCGCCCTTTGTTACCGGAGCGCGTACATTTTTCACAAGCTTCGGAACCTGCTGTACCGCCGTGGCGTCTGTTTCCTTCGGCAGTACAGCGCTGACGTCCTCCGCTGCTGTTACCAAAACATAATCCTGCTGTGCGGACAGCGACACCTTGACCTCCCCCGCAATATCTCCGGCCTTTAGGATATTTTGCAGTGAAAAGGAGGAAAAGCCCCACTTGAAAAAGGCCAACGCATCTTCGTAGGTATCGGTTTTTGTCGGCGCGCCCATTGTAATCAGCAGATAACGATAACCGTCCTGCTCCGCCATAGAAATCATGCTTCGCGTGCCGTCGCCCGCCGCGCCCGTCTTGATTCCCTTTGCATACTTATAATAGTAGGAGCCGCCGCGCACAGGACTCAGCATATAGTTGCTGTGCACGACATACCGCTCGGACGCGTGCTTGTTCGTAGCGGGCATTTTATAGCTTACAGTAGTGGCGATTTCAGCAAACGTTTCGTTCTGCATCGCGGCGCTTACAATCAAGTACTGGTCGTATGCCGTTGTTACCTGATTAGGATCATGCAGACCATGCGGGTTGGTAAACACCGTATGCTCTGCGCCGAGCTGTTTCGCCTTGGCGTTCATCATATCAATAAATGTAGAAATGAGACCGCCGCCCACATAATCTGCAAGGATATTGGCGGCTTCGCATGCAGATTGCAGCATCAGCGCATAAAGCAAATCGATGATGCGCACCGTCTCGCCCGAGCGCACGTCCGCGGTGGTCACGCCAAGTCCGGCAAATTCATCAAACAAATAAGACTGGGCAGTGACCTCCGTTTCGAGCGGAATGCTGTTTTTTTCGCAGTATTCAAGCGTAACCATCGCAGTCATAACGGCAGTAAGCGCGCCCGGATTCGTCTGCTTCTGAGCGTTCTGTTCGTACATAACCGTCTGTGTATCATAGTTCACAAAATAGACCGCGTCGCTTTTTGAAGTAAAAGAAATTTTATAGGAAGCCGCAGACGCAGGAGCTGCCGCGGCGCAAAAAAGCATACAAATTGCAAGAAAGAGAGAAACCCCTTTTTTTCTTTTTTTCATATAGACGAAACCTCTTAAAACGTGTATTATATAGTGTAAGGCAGAAAAATTTCTTATGAATTCAGTATAACAGATTCTTCCTCAAATGAAAAGGGCGCTTTGAGACAAAAACATGAACTTTCTTTCTGCACATGGAGGCTTGGCACATTGATTTATATAACCGGCGATATGCACGGGGATTTTTCCCGCTTTAAAGATGTAAAAAAGGCGCATGTAAAAAAGGGCGATACCCTGATTGTATGCGGAGATTTCGGATTCCTATGGAACGGCGGAAAAAAGGAAGAAGCGGCGCTGCACAAAATCGGGAAGCTGCCCTACACAGTGCTTTTTGTAGACGGAAGCCACGAAAACCACAAGCTTCTGCTCCAGTATAAGGAAGAGGATTTTGCCGGCGATAAGGCGCGCAACCTGTCGGGCACTCTGTATCTTCTGCGGCGCGGCGGCATTTATACCATTGAAGAGAAAACTGTATTTGCGTTTGGCGGCGGCGTTTCCAACGACGAATACGCTTCAAGGGATAACGAACCATATCTTCTGCCCTCGGCGGAGGAGATCGACCGCGCGAGTCGGAAGCTGGCCGCGCACGGCGACAAGGTGGATTACATTGTTACACACGACGCGCCTGTGCGTCTACAGCGGTTCATCGACATCGAAGACGCCGATCATCTGAATCACCTGCACACCTTTTTGGAAGAGGTCAGCAAGACGATTGACTTCCGCTTCTGGTACTGCGGAAAGTATCATCAAAACCGAATCATTCCGCCGCGCTACCGGATGCTGTTCACCGATGTGGTGAAAGCGGAATAAAGTATAAATTACAATATCCCAGGGGCAATAATGCAGTATGCGGCAGGCTTACTAAAAGCAATCTTAAATAAAAGGAAAGATAGAAAATAATGGCTGATATTGTCTTGCTCGACTCTTTGCGCAAAAAAGAGCGGATTGAGAATTTAAGAAATACGATTATTATGGGCGACTGTCTGGAAGCGATGCGGCGAATGCCTTCCGAAAGTATCGATTTAATTGTAACCTCTCCCCCCTACAATCTCAAGAACTCAACTGGGAACGGTATGAAGGACGGCAGGGGCGGCAAATGGGAGAACGCAGCGCTTCAAAAAGGATATTTGAAGCATTCTGATAACATGCCATATGATGAATACTGCCAATGGCAAAGAAAATGCCTCCGCCAAATGATGAGGCTTGTTAAAAAGGATGGCGCTATCTTTTATAACCATAAATGGCGAGTACAAAACGGTCTTTTGCAGGATAGAAGTGAAATAATCAAAGGCTTTCCCGTAAGGCAAATTATTATTTGGAGACGCAAAGGCGGGATAAATTTTAATGCCGGGTATTTTTTGCCTACCTATGAGGTGATCTATGTAATTGCCAAGCCGGAATTCAAGTTAAAAAAAGGCGCCAACAAGCTCGGGGACGTCTGGGAGATCATGCAGGAAATGAAAAACCCTCATCCCGCGCCGTTCCCTGTTGAATTGATAGACAGGATCATTTCCTCCACAGACGCCGGACTTGTTTTAGATCCTTTTTCCGGAAGCGGCACTACCGCAGTTGCCGCAATACAGAACGGACGGGACTTCATATGTATTGATAATTCTCAGCAGTACTGCGAAATGGCCCAGAAGCGCATTGAAGGAGGCGATTGGATTGGATAACGAGCTTAACGGCATATCTAAAGCAATCGCAGAAAGCCCCTGGAAAAACGCCTACTGGTTTGCGCGCATGCTAATTAACGGCGATAAATACGGAGCTGTCGGCACGAATAAGGAAAGTCAAATCGTGGTTCTTTCCAATCGATTGGAGGCTTTACTTACACAAAGCGCATTGAAAAACGATGAAAAGCTCGCAGTTTGCAAAGAGACGATCAAAACGTCACTGAAAAATTTATTCAGAGACGGCGTTAAAGGCTCTTTTCAGACGGAAGCTCTCTATGAGGATTTGGATATCAAAATCAATTCTCTGGATGACGTCATGATTTTTATTCTGTCAATCAGATACATACTGCTGCCGATAAACAATGCCATGCGCTTTGTCCCATCTAATGATATTGATTTCTGCCGTTGTGCGGCAACAGCCATTCTTGACACGTTAGGTGAACAAAATGTTGCTAAGGTATTAAGCACATGGGACGATCTCGGCGTTACCGGCTGTTTAAATGTTGAAAGAAGCCTGGTTGTATCAGAGTTTACTAAGCTGCGGACAAATTTGTCCGCACTCGGCGTCCAGCGCGGCGAAATCGACGATAATCTGTTTTTAACCGCTTTTGTGCAGGAGTTTGAAAGGCGGCTCGGCCAAAAAAGGAAAAGCAGGGCGGGGACAAGTCTTGAAGACGTTGCAACCTTTTTATTCGATTACTACGGATTTACCTCACATCCGAAGCCCGATCATTTCCAAACAGATATTGAAGTTGATAAGTGGTTCAAATGCAGCGATAACTGGACTATCGGCATTAGCTGCAAACGTACGTTAAGAGAACGCTGGAAGCAGGTATCAAGCGCGGACAGCCATGCATTATCAAGATATAAAATAAAGGAAATCTGGCACTTAACTACCTATGACAAGGATTTAAGCGACGAAAAGCTGACCATGCTTGGACAGCAGCGTCAGATCTTTTATCTTGCCGACGACAGCGATCGCTATAAATCCGCTTCTGCACATATTGGCATGAAAGATTATGTCCGGCCGCTCAGCAAGCTGATTTCTGATATTAGAAAGGAACAGAAAGGATAATTATACAGATTTTTCTGTTTCTTCATGTGCAGCGAATTGCAGTCCTTTCCTCACCGCATCAAGTCAAAAGAGAGAAGCCGCGCTTTACGGCTTCTCTCTTTCTCATACGAACTGAAAATGCATTCAATTACTTAGCATGTATGCCGCCGCGCTTCACTTGATCTGGAACAGAGACGCCGCGCCGATTAGTCCCACATGGTCGGAATTCAAGCGCGTGACGCCGAAATATTTCAGACCGTCCCATGTAATCGGAACAAACGCACGCTTTTTCGTCTCTCTCTTGACCTGCTCAAAAAACCACTCGTTTTTGACAACCCCGCCGCCGAATACAACCTTTTCCGGGTTCAGCGTGCCAAGCAGGCCGCCGAGCCACGCGCCCATATAACGCACCGCACGGTCGGCAAGCCATGCGGCAAGCGGATCTCCCTCCTGTGCCGCCTCAAAAATAGTTC
Source organism: uncultured Oscillospiraceae bacterium (assembly GCA_900543295.1). Lineage (GTDB taxonomy): Bacteria > Bacillota > Clostridia > Oscillospirales > Ruminococcaceae > Paludihabitans. The sequence continues at coordinate 5,514 of UQQY01000028.1, forward strand.
CGGCATGCAGGCAGCCCTCCGCCTCGCGCTGATGCAGTACCGAATCCGGATACTTTGCAAGCTTCTTGCGCGCCTCAATAATCAGTCCGCCGCCCGCTGCGACAAACTCCACCTCTCCGGCCTCATTCGGATCGCCGTCCAAATTCATATGGAAATAGCCGGACTCACCCGTGGCGTTCACCGCGCCGCGCAGGAGATGTCCGTTTTCCACAAGGCTGGAAGCCAGTCCGGTCCCGACATTTACATATAGAAGGCTTTTGCAGTTCTTTCCTTCGCCATAGACGTATTCGCCGGTTGCGGCGCAGTGTACGTCGTTGTCGATGCGTACCGGCAAGCCGTATTTCGGCTCCAGAAGCGCCCGGACCGGTACCGGCGTCGATACCGGCGTGCCGATACAAGAAACAATAACGCCGCTGTCGAAATCGATATGTCCGGTCGTACCCATGCCAATGCCGGTTACGGGCGGAAGATCCGCACCCCTGATATTTTGAATGAAATCGTCAAGGGCGCCGAAAATCGTACCGATCACAAATTTACGGAAAGGTTCTTTACAAATTCTAAAAATCTGGTATCCTTATGTTTTGGAAGCCTTCCGGCGCTTTCCGGCAGCGGGAGAATAGAGAAGCAAGAATCGCTGCCGCCGGACGATCATCCGACTATCCGCCCGCCGCCTGCTGTGCGCTGAAGGAGAAAAGGCGGCGCATGTATGTTTCGGGTTTTTATGTGAGTTGCTGAAAACCGCTGAAACGGCACATTTTTGAATTGTCTTCACCTGTTATCGTTCAAGGGGGAATTTCGTTTTCATGAACAAAAAAATTTCCGGCCGGCTGTCGATGTTTTCCTCTCTGGCGAGAGGATATTGGTTCCTGCTCATCGCATCAGTCGCCGCATCAATCCTTGCGATTGTCTTTAATTATCTGACGCCGCAGGTTTTCCGATTTACGGTCGATACCGTTTTGGGCGACGAGCCCTCGGCTCTTCCCAGCTTTCTGACCGCATGGCTTAACCCGGACAGGCAGGACGTTACATACGGCTTGATTGCATGTGCAGTCGCCGCTATGCTGTGCTCCGTGCTGTCCGGCATTTTTAATTATATCTGCCGCTACACTATGGCCGTCTCCTCGGAGGGAATGATTAAAAAGCTGCGCGACCAGCTTTTTGCCCACATTCAGCGGCTTCCGTACCACTGGCATGTCTCCCATCAGACCGGCGACATTATCCAGCGGTGCACCTCCGACGTAGAGGTGGTACGCGGCTTTCTTTCCGCACAGCTTTTGGAGATGCTGCGTACCGTCTTCCTGATCGTGCTGTCTCTTTTTCTCATGTTCGGCATGAACGTAAAGCTTTCGCTTATTGCGCTGTGCTTTATCCCAGTTGTCATGGCATATTCCGGCATCTTTTACGCAAAAATTTCAAGCCGTTTCCAGACTGCCGACGAAGCAGAGGGCGACCTTTCGGCCGCGGCACAGGAAAATTTCACGGGTGTGCGCGTGGTGCGCGCTTTTGGGCGTGAATCCTATGAAATCGACCGTTTTCAAAAGAAAAACGAGAAGTTTGCTTCTCTCTGGATCAAGCTCGGGCACCTTCTCTCCGCTTACTGGGGCATCGGCGACCTTGTCTCCAACATTCAGGTTATGACCATTATTGTAGTCGGCGCGCTGGAGGCTGTCGCCGGGAACATCACTTTAGGCGAATTTATTGTCTTTGTCTCCTACAACTCCATGCTGGTCTGGCCGGTCAGAAGCCTCGGCAGAATCTTATCCGAAATGAGCAAAACCGGCGTTTCCATCGCGCGTTTGAAAGAAATTCTCGACGCGGAGGAGGAAAAGGATTCGGCGGACGCCAAATGTCCGCCGCTTACCGGTGACATCGTTTTCCAGAACGTTTCGTTTGACTACTACGGCGTAAACCCCGTGCTGAAAAATGTAAGCTTCACTGTAAAGGCCGGTACGACGGTCGGTATCCTGGGCGCGACCGGAAGCGGAAAATCCACCATGATGTATCTGCTCGACCGGCTGTACGACCTGCCAAGAGATCACGGCTCGATCACCATCGGCGGCGTGGACATTCGCGAAATTTCGCGTGAGCATCTGCGCAAAAACATCGGCTTTGTTTTGCAGGAGCCGTTTTTATTCTCAAAAACCATCCGCGAAAATATCGGTATCGCTCATCCGGCGGCTGATCTTTCCGCCGTGCGGCACAGTGCTTCCATTGCCGCAGTGGACGAAGCAATTACAGAATTTTCGGCGGGTTACGACACCATTGTGGGCGAGCGCGGCGTGACGCTTTCAGGCGGACAGAAGCAGCGCGTCGCTATCGCGCGCATGCTGATGCAAAACGCGCCGATCATGGTGTTCGACGACTCGCTCTCCGCAGTTGACGCGGAGACAGACGCAAAAATCCGCGGCGCGCTCCGCAAAAATACGGGCAGCAGCACTGTGGTGCTGATCTCGCATCGTATTACCACGCTTATGCACGCAGACTGCATTTTTGTCCTTGAAAACGGCAAGGTCGTACAGTCGGGCACGCATGACGAGCTTTGCGCGCAGGACGGACTCTACAAGCAGATTTACGACATTCAGGGCACTTTGGAAAGCGAGCTGTCCGGTTTGACTGGAGGTCATGCCAATGCCGCAGTATAATGAGGACGAAAAGCGTCCGTTTAATATACGCGTATGGAAAAAGCTTTTTCCGTTTTTAAAGCCCTATAAAGGGTATCTGATTTTTCTGGTTGCCGCACAGCTTGTCTGCGCGGCCATCGACATCGCCTATCCGCTGTTTCAGCGCTATGCGATCGACGTATTCATCCGCGACGGCGACGTTTCGACCATGCCGGTGTTTACCGTCACCTATCTTGTTACGCTTGTTTTTCAGGTGCTTTTGGTCATTGCGTTCTGCCGCGCGGCCATGCGCATCGAGATGAGTCTTGGACGGGATCTGAAGCACAAAACCTTTGTTCACTTGCAGACGCTCTCCTTCTCTTACTATAATACGACGCCGGTCGGATACATTCTGGCCCGCACCATGAGCGACACAAACCGCATCGGCGGACTGATCGGATGGGGCCTTCAGGACATGCTGTGGGCTTTTGCATACGTCTGCGGCGTATTCATCTCCATGCTGACTCTAAACTGGAAGATGGCGCTGCTGGTCATCTCCGTAGTGCCGTTTATCGCTGTGCTGACCGTCGTTTTCCAGCGCAAAATCTTAAATCTGAACCGCCGTATCCGGCGTATTAACTCCACAATGACCGGCGCGTTCAACGAGGGCATTACCGGTGCAAGAACCTCAAAAACATTGGTAATCGAAGAGAAAAACGCAGCGGACTTCCGCGAAATCTCTACGGACATGTACCGCGCCTCCGTCCGTGCAACGTCTTTAAACGCGCTGTACATTCCAATCGTACTGTTTTTCTCATCACTGGCATCAGCTTTCGTACTGGCGCGCGGCGGTTTTATGGTCACCGAAAACCTGATGGACTTTGGTACGCTTTCTGCGTTTATCTCCTACTCTATCAATATTTTCGAGCCGATCCAGCAGATCGCGCGCGTGATCGCGGACGTCATTTCCGCGCAGGCGAACATTGAGCGCGTGACTGAAATGCTTGAAACCAAACCGACAATCGTTGACAGCCCGGCAGTTATCGAAAAATATGGCGACACCTTCTCTCCGAAAAAGGAGAACTGGGAGCCGATTAGGGGCGATATCGAGTTTAAAGACGTGACGTTTAAGTATCCGGACGGAAACGAGTATATTCTGGAGCATTTTAACCTAAAAATTCCTGCCGGTACTACCGTAGCCATCGTCGGCGAGACGGGCGCGGGCAAATCAACGCTTGTCAACATTGCCTGCCGCTTCTTTGAACCGACAGAGGGACAGGTGCTGATCGACGGAAAGGACTACCGCGAGCGCTCGCAGCTTTGGCTGCACAGCAGCCTGGGATACGTCTTGCAGAATCCGCATTTGTTCTCCGGTACGGTACGCGAAAATATCCGATACGGCCGACTGGACGCCACCGATCAGGAGATTGAAGAGGCGGCAAAGATCGTTTCGGCACATGAACTGATCCTCTCTATGGAAAACGGCTATGACAGCGACGTCGGTGAAAGCGGCGACCGCCTTTCCACAGGCGAAAAGCAGCTGATCTCGTTTGCACGGGCTGTTTTGGCCGATCCCCGCATCTTTGTGCTCGATGAGGCAACCTCCTCCATTGATACAAAGACCGAGCAGCTTATTCAGGACGCCATTGCGCATCTGCTTAAAAACCGCACCTCCTTCCTGATTGCGCATCGTCTCTCAACCATCCGCAAGGCGGACATCATTCTGGTGGTGCGGGACGGCAAAATCATCGAACAGGGCACGCATGAAGGTCTGCTCAAAAAGCAAGGCTATTACTACACGCTCTACCGCAATCAGTTCGAGCAGGAGCTGTCGCAGAAAACACTGGCTTAATAAAAAAGGAGCTGCTTATGATGAAACTGGTTTCATGGAATGTGAATGGGCTTCGCGCCTGTCTTACGAAAGGTTTTCAGGAGACGTTCGACGCGCTGGATGCGGACATCTTCTGCTTGCAGGAGACAAAAATGCAGGAGGGTCAGGCAGAAATCACCGCTCCCGGCTATCACTTTTACCTAAACAGCGCCGAAAAAAAAGGCTATTCCGGAACGGCTGTATTTTCAAAGAAAGAGCCGCTCAACGTAAACTATGGCATTGAGATAGAGGAGCACGGCCATGAGGGACGTGTGATTACGCTCGAATTCCCGGCGTTCTTCCTCGTAAACGTCTATACGCCGAACGCGCAGGATGGCCTGAAGCGGCTGTCCTACCGGATGCATTGGGAGGACGATTTCCGCGCATATCTTATGCGGCTCGACGAAAAAAAGCCGGTCATTGCCTGCGGGGATTTTAACGTGGCGCATGAAGAGATCGATTTAAAAAATCCGCAGTCCAATCATCAGAACGCCGGCTTTTCAGACGAAGAGCGCGCCAAATTCTCCGAGCTGCTGCAAAGCGGCTTCACGGATACGTTCCGGTATTTTTATCCTGACGCAGAGGGCGCATACTCCTGGTGGAGCTATCGCTTTAACGCAAGAAGCCGGAATGCAGGATGGCGTATTGACTATTTTCTGGTCTCCGACCGGTTTGCCGGTGCGGTGCAGGACGCACAGATTTTGAATGAAGTTACCGGCAGCGATCACTGTCCGGTAGCGCTGATTTTAAAAGATTGACCGGGCGGAGAGAGCGTCCTCTTTTTCGCCGACCTGATTTAAAACGGGAAGCAGACCGCCTGCTTCCCGTTTTTTTATCCCTTATCTCCAAACGGACAGGTCTGGCAAAAAAACATATAAAAATCATCAAATTTTTTTGCATTTTTTACGTTTGCCTATTGTAATATATCGATAAACAGTGCTATAATATATAAAAGAAATATGGTTATTATGCTTAAACATGAAAAGCAGGCTTTTTGAATCTGTTCTCCGCATGTTTTTGTAATTATTTTACATCGAAATAACCAAATTTAGAATATTTGAGCTTGTCGCAGCATATACTATACAGTTGCACTGCAATATATAATGCACAGTTTTTTGAAAGATGGTGAAAGCGCATGATCAACAAAAAAGATCTTGTTCAAGAGGATGTATATCTGTTCAATACAGGGGAAGCGCAGCGCGCCTATCTGACGATGGGCTGCCACTATATTGAGGAAACGGAGGAATACCGTTTCTGTGTTTGGGCGCCAAACGCTACGTCTGTCAGCGTCGTCGGTGATTTTAACGGCTGGGACGGAACAAAAAATGTAATGGAACCGCACGAAGGCGGACTTTTCGTCGCCTACATAAAAGGTGTGGAGCACGGCGCATTATATAAGTATCTGATCCGCGGCTATGACGGACAGGACTATTACAAAGCCGATCCCTTTGCCTTTTACAGCGAGCTTCGTCCGGGAACCGCCTCCCGCGTATGGGATCTTTCCGGCTACGAATGGCACGACGAACCGTTTATAAAAAAGCGCGCGCGTACTAAGATGCAGAAGCGTCCGGTTTCGATTTATGAGATGCATTTGGGCTCCTGGCGGCGGCATGAGGACGGCAACTTTTTTACATACCGTGAAACGGCGGACGAGCTTGTCCCCTATCTGAAAAAAATGGGCTTTACACACGTTGAGCTGATGCCCTTAACCGAGCATCCGTTTGACGGCTCATGGGGCTATCAGGTGACTGGTTATTACAGCGTTACCTCGCGCTACGGCACGCCGCAGGACTTTATGTATCTGGTGGACAAGCTGCACGAGGCAGGTATCGGTGTTATTCTGGACTGGGTTCCCGCGCATTTCCCGCGCGACGCTCACGGCCTCCGCAAATTTGACGGCACCGCGCTTTTTGAGCATGAAAATCCCTTGCAGGGCGAAATGCCGCAGTGGGGCACCATGCTGTTTAACTATGGGCGTCCCGAGGTGCAGAGCTTTCTTGTTTCAAGCGCCGTATTCTTTATGGACGTTTATCATATCGACGGCATGCGTATCGATGCGGTCAGCTCCATGCTTTACTTAAACTTCGGTAAAGAAGAAGGACAATATATCCCGAACAAATACGGAGGAACGGATAACATTGACGCCATCGCTTTTCTCAAAAAGCTAAACAGCGTCATTCTGACCTGCTTCCCCGGCGCCATGATGATTGCGGAAGAAAGCTCCGCCTATCCGCTGGTGACAAAGCCGCCCTATGACGGAGGTTTGGGCTTTACCTTTAAGTGGGACATGGGCTTTATGAACGATTCGCTCAAATACATGGAGACGGATCACTTGTTCCGCAAATATAAGCACAACAGCCTGACGTTTTCCATGCAGTATGCGTTTTCTGAAAATTATATTCTCCCCTTCTCGCACGATGAGGTCGTGCACGGAAAGCGCTCCATGGTGGATAAGATGTTTGGCGACTACTGGCAGAAGTTTGCCTCTCTCCGTGCGTTTTATGGTTATATTTTCGCACATCCGGGCAAAAAACTTCTGTTTATGGGAAACGAATTCGCCCAGTTTATTGAGTGGAATTTCGCTCAGGAACTGGACTGGTTTCTGCTTGACTATGACTCGCACCGGTCGATGCAGACCTATTTAAAAAAGCTGAACGGCTTTTACCAAAAGCACCGCGCGCTGTATGAAATTGAAGATAGCTGGGACGGCTTTGACTGGCTCAACGTCAACGACAGTGACAACAGCGTGATTGCATTCATGCGGCTTTCAGGTCCATGGCGCGGAAAGGTGCAGAGAATTGTAAGTGTCACGAATTTTACCCCGGTGGTGCATTACGATTACAAAATCGCAATGCCGCAGACGGGTGTGCTTCGTGAGATTTTAAACAGCGACGATCCGGCATTCGGCGGCAGCGGTGTGAAAAATCTGCCGGAAATCCGAGTCGAAGCCAATCCGTTTAACGGAAAGGATGCCAGCGCGCAGATCACACTTCCGCCGCTCGCAACCGTCTATTTCATGTTTGATGCAGATCAAACAACCAGGAAACAGGGGGATTAAACCATGAATGTGAAGAAAAAATGTGTTGCAATGCTGCTTGCCGGAGGACAGGGCAGCCGCCTTTATGCTCTGACGCAAAATCGCGCAAAGCCGGCAGTGCCCTACGGCGGAAAGTATAAAATCATTGACTTTCCGCTCTCCAACTGCATTCACTCCGGTATTGATACGGTCGGCGTACTCACACAGTACGAGCCGCTTGAGCTGAACGCCTATATCGGCAACGGCGCTACATGGGACTTAGACTGCATGTCCGGCGGCGCATATGTGCTTCCGCCATATGTTAAAGGCAAAAAGGGCGAATGGTATTCCGGAACAGCAAGCGCGATTTTCCAAAATATTCACTTTATCGAGCAGTATAACCCAGATTATATTCTGATTCTCTCCGGCGACCATATCTATACGATGGACTATGAAAAAATGATCGATGCGCACGAAGAGAGAGGCGCAGACGCGACCATCGCCGTCATGGAGGTTCCGATGGCCGAGGCATCCCGTTTCGGCATCATGAACACAGACGACGACATGCGCATTGTGGAATTTGAAGAAAAACCGCCGGTGCCGAAAAACAATCTGGCCTCCATGGGTATTTACGTATTCTCCTGGAAAAAGCTGCGCGAATACCTGATTGCGGACAATCAGGATCCGAACTCGTCAAACGATTTCGGCAAAAACATTATTCCGAATATGCTGAACAACGGCGAAAAAATGTTCGCCTATCTGTTCTCCGGCTATTGGAAGGACGTCGGAACCATCGACAGCCTTTGGGAAGCCAATATGGACCTGCTTGCGGAAAAACCGGAGCTTGACCTCCACGACGATAACTGGAGAATTTACGGCCGCAACCTGGTTCTTCCGCCGCACTTTATCGGCGAGGAGGCGTCCGTACACAACAGCATCCTCTGCGACGGCTGCAACATTTACGGCACGGTTGAAAACAGCATTCTCTCCCCCGGCGTCACGGTAGAGAAAGGCGCTGTCGTCAAGGACAGCATCATCATGCAGCAGACCGTAATCCGCGCCGGCAGCAGCGTTACCCGCGCTATCATCGACGAAGACGTTACCATTATGGAGGATGCAAAAATCGGCGGAGACGGCAAGATTACCGTCGTCGGGTCGGAGCTGACCATTCCCAAAGGCGCGGAAATCAAAGAAGGCGAAATGCTTTATCCGCGCATTAAATAAACCGGTACATTCCGAATACTGTAAGATAAAGGTGGAACAATAAAATGAGAAAAAACGTATGCGGCCTGATTTATGCCGGTGAAGAAAATTTAAATCTCCGCGAGCTTGTCAATAAGAGAAGCGTCGGCGCGCTGCCGGTCGGCGGACGCTACCGCGCAATTGATTTTATCCTTTCCAATATGGTAAATTCCGGGATCCGCAACATCGGCGTTATTCCGCGGAGAAACTATCACTCCATGATGGATCATCTGGGCTCCGGCAAAGAGTGGGATTTAAACCGCAAGGAGGACGGTCTGATTATCATTCCGCCCTATGATACAAGCGAAAACTACGGTTCGCATCATGGACAGATTGACACCTTGCAGGGCGCCGCGCCGTTTCTGCGCCGCGCGCCGCAGAAATACTGCCTGCTTGCAAGCACAAGCGCAATCTATACGGATACATACGACAAGATGTTCGACTTTCATGTAGAAACCGGCGCGGATATCACGCTGCTCTACACGGTGGATACCTCCGCGGGCGCAACGCTCGACCGGTTCTCCGACGTTCGTTTTGAAACGAATGCAGAGGGAAGAATCATCGACATGAAGACGCACGGTACGGCAGGCACCTATAACAAGATGTCGCTGGGCGCATATCTTGTGAAAAAGGATCTGATGCAGTACCTGCTCGACGACGCGGCTTCCCGCGGGAAATACAACATCGATATCGATATCATTATGAGCAATCTCGACACGCTTAAAATCTACGCTTTCGAGCATAAAGGCTATGTTGGTCATCTGCGCTCCGTCGCCTCCTATTTCAGAACCAACATGGATTTCTTAAAGCAGGACGTGCAGGCGGATCTGTTTGAATCCGGCGGCAAGGTTTATACGAAAATCAAGGATGAGGCGCCGACCCGTTATGGCAAGGACGCTGTCGTTAAGAACAGCTTGATCGGTTCGGGCTGCACCATCGAAGGTGAGGTTGACAACTGCATCATCTTCCGCGACGTGACCATTGCAAAAGGTACCGTCGTCAAGGACTGCATTATCATGCAGTCGAGTGAGATTTACGCCGATTCAACGCTCACGAACGTTATTCTGGATAAAAAGGTGGTTGTCCGTCCGAATTCCGTACTCGCAGGAAGCCGTGAGTATCCGGTTATTATTCCGAAAGGAGCGAATGTCTGATGGCAAAGAAAGCCGCTGCATCTGTTTTGATCGTCGGTTCTGAATGCGCGCCGTTCGCCAAAACGGGCGGCTTGGCCGACGTCATCGGAACGCTTCCGCGCGATTTGACCGCACTGGGGCTGGATGTGCGCGTCATGATTCCATTCCACAGTATCATTAAGAAGAAGTACGGCGGAAAAACCGCACATCTCGTTGATTTCTGGATCCATCTTGGCTGGAGAAGTCAGTACGTTGGTATCGAAAGTCTGGTTGCGGATGGTGTGACCTATTATTTCGTTGATAACGAATATTATTTCGGCGGTCCAATCTATAAAGGCGGCGAGGCCGAGGGTGAGCAGTACGCCTTTTTCCAGCGCGCAATGCTTGAGGCATTGCCAAAAATCGGCTTTATTCCGGACGTCATCCATGCAAACGACTGGCAGACCGGCATGGTGCCGATGCTCATCAAAACGCAGTATCAAAAAACCGAACTGAAAGACATTAAAACGATCTTCACAATTCACAATATGATGTACCAAGGTACCTATCCGTTCGGTACGGTACGCGATTGGCTGGGCATCGATCCCTCATACTATCATTCCGACTGTCTGGAAGCTTACGGCTGCGCGAACTTTATGAAGGCGGCGCTTGTCTTTGCCGACAAGATCAACACTGTCTCTCCGTCGTATGCGGACGAGATCAAAACCGCTTATTATGCTTATGGTATGGAAGGCATCTTAAACGCGCGAAGCTCGGATCTCTGCGGTATTTTAAACGGAATCGATGTGGATGCGTTTAATCCTGAAACCGACAAGTACCTGAAATACCATTTCTCGCTTTCGGACATGAACGGTAAGTATGAAAACAAAAAGGCGCTGATGCGCGAGCTTGGCCTTACGGTTGATCCCTCTACGCCGCTCATTGGCATGATCTCCCGTCTCACTTCACAGAAGGGCTTTGATCTTGTCATGCGCGTGTTCAACGAGATCATGCAGGAGAAGGTCGCCATTGTTCTGCTTGGCACAGGCGACCCGATGTACGAAAGCTTTTTCCGCGGAATGGAGGCCTCGTACAAGGGCCGCGTCTGCTCATACATTGCGTATGACAACGCGCTCTCCCACCAGATTTATGCGGCAAGCGATCTGTTCCTTATGCCGTCGAAATTTGAGCCCTGTGGTATTTCTCAGATGATTTCACTGCGTTACGGCACGCTTCCGATCGTCCGTGAGACCGGCGGCCTGCGCGATACGGTATTCCCCTATAACGAATATACCGGCGAAGGCAACGGTTTCTCCTTTACAAATTACAACGCGCATGATATGCTTGAAGTAATCCGCCTTGCTCTGCGCACAATCAGCGACCCGGCTACGCGCCAGATGTTGATTCAAAACGCTATGACAGCAGACAACAGCTTTATTGTATCCGCCAAGAAATACCGCGATCTTTATTTAAGCCTGTTGAATTGATTCGTTTTCACAAAAGCAAAGCCGGAGAAAATTTCTCCGGCTTTGCTTTTTACTGCGCGCAAGGGAAACGTTCTTTCAGAAGGGAGACTCTTTATGACAATCGAACACAATTCCGCGCGCTGCTGCTTCCGTAATCCGCTCGGCGCTGTGAAAACCGGCGAGTACGTTATGCTGCGGCTGCGCGCAGAAAATCCGGA
>UQQY01000029.1 GCA_900543295.1 uncultured Oscillospiraceae bacterium
CCGCCTGCCACTTTACCCGCGGCGGACTGAGGGCCTTTCTCTCCAAGGCAGAATAACAATCTCTTCAAAACGCAGCCGGCTCTCCGAAAAAATCGGAGAGCCGGCTGATTATTTTAGGAAAAAGTGCCGCTCACATGCGGAACACCGAGACCATCATACCATATACCTTCTCATTGCGGTAGGCGACGAAAAGCGATACTTTTCCGATCTGATAATCGACAATTCTCACTTCTTCATCCGGCACGCCGAGCTTATCCAGTTCTGCTTTTAACCGGTCATCTTCCTTTTCATAAATATTCATCGGCGGCTTCCAGACCTCCGCCTGACCGCGAATCAGTGCGTCGGCCTCCTCAAAGCTCATATCGAACGTAACGCCCCATACCTCCATATTTCCGGGCTGTCCGTTTATCATCATAAAATACTCAATCTGCGCGTCGTCATACGAGACCGCGTCCTTCTCCACGCTGATCGCGATCTGACAGAATGGCGCGTTGTCCTTATTGGAAATCGTCCGCGAATACGGCTTATAATACAGAGGGTTTTCACCGTTCCAGCCGTCCTTCAGGTAGAGCTCGGGGAAGATGGCCGGAAAGTCCTTGATTGTCCCTTCTTTCGCGTCTACCGTCTTTCCTCCCACCCAGTAGAAGTACGGCTCTTTTGAAGGAGACGGTTTGCAGGCTGTCAAAAGTGAGATCAGTATCAAAAGACAGACCAGCAGAACGCCTTTTCTTTGCCGTGTGCGCTTCATAGCCAATTGCCTCCAATTTAAAAAATCATATTCCTGCAAATTTATGATATATATTTCCAACCACAATTTTATTATATAGCTGTACAAAAATTTTGTCAATCAGTATCAAATTCTATTCTCTAAAGCAAAAAGAGCACGGAAACCTTCCGTGCTCTTTTAACATCCTATATACCCAACGATCAGTCTAAAACAACGTATTCCTCGCGCTCGGCGCCGACTGAGACGTATTTCACCCTGCATCCGACCTTTTCTTCAATATAGCGGACGTAGTCAAGCGCTTCCTTCGGCAGATCCTCCGGCCTGCGGCATCCGCTGATGTCGCAGTGCCAGCCCTTTACCGTCTCAATCACCGGTTTCGCAATGTCAAGCTCCGCGCCAACCGGAAAGTCCGTCGTGATTTTCCCATCCACATCATACGCTGTGCAAACCGGGATCTCATCCAAATATGAAAGAACATCCATCTTGGTGAGCGCAATCTCATCCGCGCCCTGCATCCGGCAGCCGTACTTCGACGCAACCACGTCAAATGGGCCGACACGTCTCGGCCGGCCGGTTGCCGCGCCGTATTCGCCGCCTGCCTCGCGCAGACGGTCCGCCGCCTCGCCGAACAGCTCGCAGGTAAACGGCCCCTCGCCGACGCAGGAGGAATACGCCTTCATGATTCCGATGGAATTGGTCAGCTTGTGATTCGGGATACCCGCGCCGATCGGCGCATATGCGCCGATAGTCGAAGATGAGGAGGTATACGGATAAATGCCGAAGTCAATATCGCGGAGCGCGCCGAGCTGCGCCTCAAACATGATCTTCCTGCCCGCATTCTCTGCCTCATCCAGGAACTTTCCGGTGTCGCAGATATACGCGCCGAACTTTTCCGCATACTTCATAAGCCAGGCGCACATCTCGTCATAGGAAACCGGCTCTGCTCCGTAAACGCCTGTAATGGTAAGATTCTTCCAATCCACAATGCCCTTTAAACGGCGCTTCATATCCTCCGGATGTAAAAGATCGCCCATACGGATGGCCTTTTTCATATATTTATCGCCGTACACCGGCGCAATACCGCGGCGGGTAGAGCCGAATTTCGCATCGCCTAAGCGATCCTCCTCCAGGCAGTCGAGCATTTTGTGATACGGCATGCAGACGACGGCTCTGTCGCTGATTTTCAAATGCTCCGGAGAGATTTTTACGCCCGCATCAATCAGCCGCTGCATCTCGCCGTCCAAATGCTCGAGATCAATGACCATGCCGTTTCCCATCACGTTTACCACGTTTTCACGCAGAATACCGGACGGCAGCAGGTTTAAGATAAATTTGCCGAGATGGTTTATTACGGTGTGTCCGGCGTTGTTGCCGCCCTGATAGCGCACCACTATGTCATAGTTCTCCGAAAGCAGATCGACCATGCGGCCCTTACCTTCGTCGCCCCAGTTGATGCCGGTGATTGCAGTTAACATAAACAGCCTCTCTCCCATTTTGCGCCTTTCGGCGTGTCAATTCTTGTATATCCGCGCTGCTGGACTCTTCTTAACGGCCAGCAAACGCATATAGTATAGCGGTTTAACAGGCAAAAGTCAAGGAAAACGCGGCCTTGCGCGCGTTATTCCTCGATTCTTACAAGTTTCGCAAAGTTCGCCATAATCTTTTTCGTGCCCTTTGTATCAAAACGCACTTCCACCAGCGTATCGCTGCCCATCGGCGTCATTGCGGCCACACGGCCGCGGCCAAACACCTTGTGCGAAACAAGGTCTCCCACGCCGTAGGTGACGCCGGTTTTCTGCGCGGGCGCGGCCGTACCGACATTTCGTCCGATCTCGGGCGTATAGGCATGCTTCGGCCGTTCCGGACGAATGTTCTGTCCAAAAGAGCGCGCAGCATCGTCCTGCTGCTCCAAAAGCTCCGGCGGAATCTCACGCAGAAAACGCGAAGGCTGGTTGCGGCTTGTGTGGCCGAACAGCATACGCTGCGCCGCACAGGTGAGAAACAGCCGCTCCTTTGCGCGTGTCAGCGCGACATAGGCAAGCCGTCTCTCCTCCTCCACCTCATTGTCTGAGGAAGCGGACTGATAGCTCGGAAACAGGTTCTCTTCCAGCCCGATGACATAGACGTTTTTAAACTCCAGCCCCTTGGCGGAGTGCATCGTCATCAAAATCACGCTGTCCTCGCTGTCGTTTAAATTGTCCAGATCGGTAAACAGCGACACTTCCTCAAGAAAGCCCTGCAAGCCGCCGTCCTCACTGTCGTTTTCGTATTTAATCAGGTTGGTTTTCAGCTCCGCAATATTTTCAAGACGCACGCGCCCCTCTACGCCCTGCGCAGAGAGCATTTCCTCATATCCGGTCTGGCGCATTACTTCATCGAGCAGCACCTCCAGCGCAGAGGTATCGCTCACCTGCCTGAGCGTCTCAATCATCTCAGCAAAGCTTAGCAGTACGGCGTTCTTCTTTGACAAAGCTGCATAATCCTGCGCGCGCTTCATCACGTCGAACATCGGAATGCCCTGCTGTGCTGCAATTTCCTCCACAATACGAACCGTCGCGTCTCCGATACCGCGCTTCGGCTCGTTGAGGATGCGCTTTAACCGCACCGTATCCGAAGGATTATCGATCACATGAAAATACGCAAGAATGTCCCGAATCTCTTTGCGGTCAAAAAACTTGGTGCCGCCCACAATTCGGTACGGGATGCCCGCGCGCACAAGCTGACGCTCGACGGTGTTTGACTGTGCGTTCGTCCGATAAAGCACGGCGTTGTCGGAGAATTTCTGTCCGCGTGCGGCGCTGTCTTCAATCTGACGCACCACAAACATCGCCTCGCCTATCTCATCAACCGCACGATAGGAGAGCACCTTGCTTCCCGTTCCATTTTCCGTCCAAAGATTTTTCCCCTTGCGGGCGTTGTTGTGGCCGATCAATCCGTTTGCCGCGTCCAGAATATTCTGTGTGGAGCGATAATTCTGTTCCAGACGGATAACCGTGGCGTCGTCGAATTCTTCCTCAAAGCTTAAAATATTCTCGATCGTTGCGCCGCGGAAGCGATAGATGCTCTGGTCGTCGTCGCCGACTACGCAGAGATTGTGATACTTCGCGGATAAAAGGCTTACAAGCCGGTACTGCGCATGGTTGGTATCCTGATATTCGTCCACTATGATATAGCGGTAGAGGTTCTGATAGTGGGCAAGGACGTCCGGCTCCTGCTCGAACAAACGC
This sequence comes from uncultured Oscillospiraceae bacterium, assembly GCA_900543295.1. Taxonomy (GTDB): domain Bacteria; phylum Bacillota; class Clostridia; order Oscillospirales; family Ruminococcaceae; genus Paludihabitans. Next base: position 3,955 of record UQQY01000029.1, read on the forward strand.
ACGGTAAGCGAAATAATGTCGTCAAAATCAAGAGCGTTCGCCTCTTTCAGCTTCTTCTGATACAGCGCATAAATGCCGCCGATCACCTTTAAACGGAAATCCGCCCCGTTCTGTTCAAGATACGCCTCCGGCGTCAGCATGGAGTCCTTCGCTCTGCTGATCTGGTTGAGCATCACTTTGGGCGGGAACATTTTATCGCTCAGATTCAGTTCCGCCAAACAGTCCTTTACCACGCGCAGCCCATCGTCCGTATCATAGATGGTAAAGCCCGGACGATAGCCGAGCGCTTCAATTTCACGGCGCAGTATGCGCAGGCAGATATAGTGAAACGTTCCGGCGTTCACGCGCGCGCCGTCGTCGTCAAGCATGGCGGAGAGGCGCTCCTTCAGCTCATTTGCCGCCTTGTTTGTAAAGGTAATCGCCAGCACATTCCACGGATTCACCGGCACAGCGTGCGCGGCGCGGCTTACCTCCTGCCACGTTACGGAAGAATCGTCTGCCGCGCGAAGAAGCAGCGTTCCATCCTCTTCTGTATAGTCCGCCGTCTGCTCATAAAAAGCGTTGCCAAAGCGCAAAAGGAAGGCAATGCGGTTAATGAGCACCGTCGTTTTTCCGCTTCCTGCACCCGCAAGAATCAGAATCGGTCCTTTTGCCTTAAAAACAGCTTTGCGCTGCATGTCGTTCATTCTGGAAAACTGCGCGGTCAGCGCGCGCTGCTTTGCCGTCATAAAAGCCTCTGGTGTCATCATAAAACGTTCTCCATTCCGCTTGATACCCGCATCCTATTTCGCGGTTTCCAAAGACAGGCGCCGTCCGGCTTTTCAAAAAGCGTACTTTTTAAGCCCTGTCCCTTTCAGACATATATAAAACCGCTGTTTATTTATAGTATACCATATCCCCCTCCCCTTTTTCAAGGAAAGAGAAATCCGGCGCTGTTTTAGATAAAACAGCGCCGGATAACTAAACATACTATTTAAGGCTTACCCTATGTATTCTTTTCGGCAAACGCCCGCCAAAAGGCGGCAAGCTCGCGCGCCGAAAGGCTCCCGTTCTCTCCGCGAACCGCTTTCGGAAGCTTTCCCGCCATTACAGTACCGTCTGCATTTAAGGAAAGCGCGTCATATAAGCCAAAGCCGCACTGCCGCCGGTACTCCTGCGTCCATCTGGCGCTGTGCGCTCCATCCTGCTGCGATTTTTCGAGCAGAAATACGGCTCTGCTTCCGTTCGCAAGACGCCGCGTACTGGGAAATGCATGTATGGTAATGACGTCTCCATTCAGCACTCCCGTTTCCTCTCCGCGGTCATACCATACCTTTTCCACATGCACCGCATACAGCGTCATTGGCTGTCTTCCGCCGGCTTCCCTGTCCGCAAGCTCTATACATGCGCCGTCTCCCAGCACGGTACCTTCCGCAATCAAATCCACGTTTTCTCTGTATTCCTCTGCGCTTCTCTGCACCGTCAGAACGCCGGCGAACTGCGAAGGCTCGCATGGCTTCAGTGTAAATCCGGAGAAAGCCGTGCTCTGCTTCCATATCGCTGCCAAAACCAGCAGCGCGGACAGCAAAACCGCACGCTTCCAAATATAATGGCCTGTTTTTATCATAGGGCATCCCTCCATACAGAATACCAGCGAGGAAGCCAAAACGCTGCATGCCAAAATGTAAAATTTATATGAACAAAATCATTCCGACACGATGGCCGTCAGCCACAAAAACCGTCCGGTCGGCGAGGTCCAGATTTCCTTGTAGGTACAGTTGTTGCCCTGCGGCCAATATGGCACATCCTCATTTCCATAGGATTCGATACCAACCGGCAGCTCACCGCACAGCTCTCCCGAAGAGGTAGCGTAAAGCTGCGGATAACGCATTCCTTCGCCGTACATAATCGACTGTCCGAACGGATTTTTTCCAAGCGTCCAATAAAGCTGCTCCCTGCCAACCTGCAAAAGCGTCTCATCTTTTAAATAACGCCCTGCGATTGCCGCGCCCGTTCCGGCAGAAAGCGTGACCGCCGCATTGCCGCGGAAGCTGAACCATACTGGGAAACAGCGCAGGTAAAAACCGTTTCCGAGAGGGCGTCCCGCATGTACCTGCGGACGGTAATTCGGTTTCTCCCATTCGTATTTGCTTCCCATATTGTTATAGCGGAACAATTCTTCATTCTCGCCCTCGTCCTCATGGTAAACGCCGGCCGGTATCATGCCATAGGGCGCGGTTTCGGCAAAAATCGTTTTGACGTACTCGCCGTAGCGGCGGATTGCGCCGTCCCACAGAGCGCGCTCCTCATGATCCGGCTGTGTCTGGGCGAGCGAGCAAAGCGCCTGCATAAACAAATGCTCGCGCGATTGGTGGCTGAAATGCACGACATAACGGTGCTCCTCCTCACGATAGAAAAAGCCGGTAAGTCCGATTCCTGCTTCTCCCGCTTCCTGGCAGGCGATTAAAAGCCTTCCGAATTCCCGTGCAGCCGCGGCATATTCCTCTTTTTTGGTGTAGGCAAACAGGCGGGACGCGCCCCAGCACGCCGCCGCAAAATAGCCGGATCTTCCGGTCGGATAGGTATGCTCGTGCTCCTGTACAGGACGCTCGACGCCATGCACTCGGTAACGCGCAAGGGCGGCGGCAAAATCCTCCTCCGCGGCGCGGATGCAGCTTTCCGCACGTCCGGCATATTCCTCTGTCAGAACAGCCGCCGCATCCGCAAGAATGCCGCCGTACAAAAAGTTGTCAAACGCCGGATCGCCGACGCGCACATCCGGAATGTCGTCAAAGGTGCCGGTTTTATTGTCGGTATAGCGCGTCATCCCGGCGCTTGTCGCATGCCAGCCATTTCCAAACCGGGTGCGCAGAATGAAATCAATCCCCCAGTTCGCCTCCTCCAAAAGGCGCGCGCGGATCATCGGATCTTTCGCACAGCGTACATTCATCAGGATAGCGTGCGTAATCTCCGCGCTTTGCAGCGTCTGCTGCGACATATCTCCCGCGTCATGCCAGCCGCCGCAATAGACCGCTTTTCTTTCGTCCCATTCAGCATAGGCGTCAAAATGGCAGCCGCCGTGCACGCCAAGCACAGGATAGCCGCAGCGCTCGCTGAACAGAAAGTTGATAGATTTCAAAACCGCGCTGTCGAACACAGTTTTACTCACCGGAAACAGCGGCGTTTCCGCCTCTCCGCTCCTTAGCCGATACATTCCCTCCTCCAAAAGCTCGGAAAAGTCGAGCACGCGGAACGTTCCCTTTTTGTTTTGAAGAAGTACGGCCCGCTTGGTCAGCACCACTTCATCCTTCTCATTCAAAACGGAGAACGTCTCAGCCTCCACCGTCGATACGGCGCTCTTTGCACCTCTCGCATCATAACCGGCAGTCGCATAGAAAATGCGGTTGGCATTGCCCTGCCATCCGATCACGCGCTCCGGCTCCCCAATTTCCTCCAGACGGATCGATTCAAAATCAAAACGGATATAATCGCCGCTCTCGTCGTTGTCTCCGTTTAAAAACGTATAGAGATAAACGCCCGTCACGCAGTCGCGCGGCAAATCTGGGAATTCCCAGTTGACGGTATTCCACTCGTGATTTAAAAGGTTGATAACATGATAGCCTTCGCGGTGATACACGTCCGGTACCTTTACTCTGCCGTCGTTTACCACGGCCGCAATACAGGTCACATGCTTTCTTGCCGGATAATCCGGACGAATGCGGAATGTAATGCGGTTGAATGCGCTCCAATCCTCCCTGTCAACCGGCATAAAAGCCTGTAGGCGTCCGAAATTCGTATATTGCGCATATGCGGGCAATCCGTCCGGAAAACTGTCGTAAACGGTCTTCGCCTCTAATCGCAGAATGTTTTTCCCGAGATTCTCATCCCGCAGAACGGTTACCTCTCCGCGGCCTGTGCTCCTCCACCCCGCGTTTTCCTCTCCTTCCCATACGGAGCGGGACGCGAGAACCGGTTTTTGGGCGCAGACCGCCTCCAGACTGTTCTCCTCATGAAGCGGCAGCGGCATGTGAATCCATCCGCTCTCCGCAAGCTCCTTTTGCAACAATTTTGACAGCATACAAATCCTCCTTTTTGAATATACAACGTTTTATATATTCAAACTATATCATCAAAATTGTATATTGTCAACAAATAAAATGAAAAAGATACGTTGCCTATTTTCTGTCTCCCTTTTTCCATAGAAAATCTGTTTGAACCAAAAAAGACGCCCTGCTTTAAAAGCAGAGCGCCCTTGTCTCATTCTTTTTGCAATACTTATTTCACGATTTCCGGCAGGCTTGCCGCAGCAACAGACTGACCGACACGTTTCATTTTCTCGTCCGGCGTCTGCGCATTCATCTGGATTTCCGGATATTCGTCTGCGAGTACCTCTTTGGCAACCTTCAGAATCAGGTCGCCGCCCTTGCCGGACATAACGCGGCCAAGCAGCAGGCAGTGACGGATCTCATAGAAGTGCGCATACAGCGCAAGCGTATGACCCAGGTATACGCCGAGCGACTCGTACACCTTAACAGCGCGCGGATCGTCGTCTTTCATCAGACCCTGTACAACCTTGAGCTTTTCAGCCGGCGTAGCGTTCTCGTCCAGCTCGATGCCGGCCGGCTTCGCCAGCTTGATGATGCCGTCCTGCGAGAAGTATTTTACGCCGCAGCCGATGTCACCGGACCATTCGTCCTCCATTGCATCGGGCTGCGCGTCAACCGGAGCAAAAGCAAGCTCGTTGAGCCAGCCGGTGATGTTGCCGTCCTTGTCAACGTAGCCGACTGCCTCAGAGGTGCCCATTGCGATACCCAAAACGTCCACGTCGTTTAAGTTCATCGCACCGGCCAACGCGGTAACGTCGCCGTCGTTTACAACCTCGATCGGAACCGGATGACCGACCATCTTGCTGATCTCATCAGCCGCGCGCAGATAAATGTCCTTGACCTTTTCGTTGAACGCATCCTTCGGCACCTTTAGGAACAGAGAGGCGACCATGGTGCGGTTATCGATGTAAATACCAGCGGAGCTTACGCCGATTGCATCGACGTCCGGCATTTTTGCCGCCGCCATTTTCATCGAGTCAACGATGCCGTCAAAGTGGTAATCCGGATCCGGATTGACCTTCGGCAGCCAAACGGTCTCTTCGCTGAAAATCGCCTCGCCGTTTACAACGGCGGAAACCTTGCGATCGGAGCCGCCTGCGTCAAAGCCGATGCGGTTGCCGTCCAGATGCTTGCCGATTGCCTTCGATTTTTCGTTTGCTGCCGGCTTATCTGCAAGATCCGGCACATTGACCACCTCGAAGGCGCGCTCGTAAACCTGCTCCATAAAGTCGTAGTCAAACGCGCGCGCGCCGTCCGGGCTGTACGTTTTTTTGATGTAAGCATAGACGTTCTCATCGCCGCAGATGTAGACTTTAAAGCCGCCCCTCGCCCACAGCAGAAATTTTACCAGACGGTCAACGTAATAGTTGTCCGCGTCCGCCATCTCAGGCGTGCCGTGGATAAACGTGTCGTATACCGAAATCAGACCGCCGCTTCTCTCCACCGCGACAGCAATCGGTTTTTTCGCCGTTTTCAGAAATTCGCGGTTGAACACATGCAGCGGAACAAAGGTCGGATCAAGCTCCGGCACGTTTTTGATGTCAACATTTACGCCATAAACATTCATTTTGATTTCTCCTTTTTTCATAGGATTGTAAACAAATTTTACTTATTGTAAGTATACAATATTTCGTATCAGAATGCAAGTGGTTTTATTGCGTTCCCGACAAAACATAAAACCGCACGATCCCCTTTATCCGCTGTGCGGAAAAGGCAAACGGGCGGTTTCATATTGATCTCAGAATGCGTCGGTAATAAAAATCGGTTTTTTATAGAAAATGCCCGCAAGCGCCGCGTTTTCCGGATGATGCACCGTTACTCCGTCAAGCCAGCCGATCTGTGAAAAATCGTGCGTGCCGGTAATCAGTCGCGAAAAATCGGAAATTCCCATCGATATATCCGGCTTCGCCTCTTCTTTCGTGACCGAAACGGCTCTGCCGTCCGCAAACGTCACCGCAAAGCAGCCGTTGTTCTGCTCCACCTGTTCATCCCATATTGCAATGCGGACGGTTCCTTCCCCGCGGTATTCCGCCAGAGAGAGCACCTGCTCCGCATTGACAACGCGCGCCATCCCGACATGCGCAAGCGTGCGCTGATACGGAAGCTTCGGCCATTCCGGAATCACGCTCTGCACGTCCATATGCACAGGCAGCCTGAAGCAGATGTGGCTGTAATACGCCATATAGGCGAGCGCATGATTCAAAAGTCCCTTCATCCCCTCCGGATCAGAGAAGAAAAACTGCTTGCAGGCAAGCTTTGCGTAAAATCCGTCCATGCGCTCCTTTGAAAAGGTCATGACGCCCTTCGGCACACCGTCGCCGCTGTAATATACAAAGGTATAAACGCAGTCTTTCGCTGGGTTCAGTTCTCTTGCCCACGAATAATCATCGTCCTCACGAATGCACATCATATTCATGCCGCGGGCAAACTCCTCATACACCCGTTTAATATCCGCAAAGCAGGCGTCGCCCTCCGCAAGCACAACATAACCTCCAACGTCAAAACGGCTGTATGACTGCAAATTTACCTCATATAAAACCTGCTCGCCGCACATCTCATAGCCGAATTTTCGGTAAAACGCCGAGGAAAACGGATAAAGATAGGAAAACGCGTATCCCTCCTCGTACATTGACGGCAGACTGTGCGCAAAGCATCCGCGGATCACACCGTTTCTCCGGTACTGTGGCAGAGTGGAAACGCCGCCGATGCCGTTCATCTTGCAGGCATGCCCGTCAAAATTCACGACATAGGGGATCGTGAACATAAATCCCATCATCGTCTGGTCGTCGTCCTCAAAAGCAGCCCATTTCTCGGTATAAAAGCGCTGTCCGCGTCCCTTCGGACGCTCTCTTACGTCTTTTAATATCTCCTCGTTCGAACGCTCTTCGCTGCACGGAAACTCAAAAGCCATTGACATAACCTCGCCGCAGCGCTTTAACTCCGTGTCTCTGATTTTTCGCACGATCATCTTTCAAATATCCTCCTTACTGCAACGCAGTATAAAATCCTTAACGCTTCTTTTCGGTGTGAGGTCAAAAGCCGTATAAAGTGCCTTCTTCTCAATAGTTGTGCGTCGACTCTTCGCTGAAGCCGGTCTGCAAAAGATCGATATAGTCAAACGCTTTGCCCGTGCCAATGGAAACGCACTCCACTGCGTTTTCGCTTACACGGGTTTTGATGCCGGTCTCATGCTCAATAAGCTCCGCAGCGCCCTTTAAAAGCGATCCGCCGCCCGTCATCGTAATGCCGTTTACATAAATATCGCTTGCAAGCTCCGGCGGCGTTTTGTCGAGCACACGCTTGACCGCCGCAACCAGAAGTTCGCCGAAAGGCTTGACCGCATCGTATATATCCTGCTCCGAAACGGTGATCTGCTGCGGATAAATGCTTAACAGGTTTCGTCCCTTCGCATCCGCGGTTCTTTCGTGCGACGGCTCCCAAAGTGTTCCGATCTGCCGCTTTAACTGCTCCGCCATCTTTTTGCCGATGGAAAGGTGATATTTCTGCGCCATCAGCTTGATAATCTCCTCGTCAATCCGATTGCCCGCATAGCGCATCGATTCCGACAGCACCACGCCGCCGAGCGAAATCACCGCCGCGTCCGCCGTGCCGCCGCCGATGTCGATTACAAGCGAGCCGTTCGCTTTCGTCACATCGATACCCGCGCCGATTGCGGCTGCAATCGGCTCTTCAATCAGGTAAACCTTCCTTCCGCCCGCGTGGACAATCGTGCGCACAACCGCGCGGCGCTCCACCTCTGTAACGGAGGACGGTACGCAGATGACAACGCGGTGCTTGACCAGAAAGCTGCTGCATGCGCGCTTCAAAAACTCCTTCAGCATCATCTCCGTCAAAACGTGGTCGGAAATGACGCCGTTTGCAAGCGGAAACTCCGCTTTGATATATCCCGGCGTTCTGCCAAGCATGGAAAGCGCCTCGCTGCCCGCCGCAATCAGCGTGTTGTCCCGTGTATTGACTGCAACAATGGCCGGCTCGCGCAGAAGCTCGCCTTCGCCTGATTTATAAATAATAATCTTGGTGGTGCCAAGATCGATTCCAATATCCAATGCTCCCATTTTTGCATCACTCGATTCCGTGCAAATTCCGCATCCGCACAAGGCCGCAATGCGGTTAATCCTATTGTATCACAGTCCGTCCCTGCCTGTAAACCGCGTTTTTGCCGCCGTCAAAGCGAACACCGCGCCCGCTCCGGCCCGCTTTAAAGCAAGCGCCGCTTCCTTAAGCGTGCTTCCCGTTGTAAAAACGTCGTCCACCAAAAGAATACGCTTTCCGTTTATCCGGGCTGTACTGCGCGCGCAGAACGCGCCCGCAAGATTGCTTCGCCGCTCCTTTTGGGAGAGCACATGCTGCTTTTTCGTCCGACGGATCTTCCGAAGCGCCTTTTTCTCCCACGGGATGGAAAGCTCCGCCGACAGTGCCCTGCAAAGCCAGTCCGTCTGAGAAAACCCGCGCAGATACCGGTCCAGCGGATGAAGCGGCACCGGCACAATCAGCTCGGGCGGTTCCCATCCGGATTTCCGGTAACGCGCCGCCATCAATGCGGCAAGCTGCTCCGCGCAGAGGCGTTCCCCGTCGAATTTCATCCGATGAACCGCCTGTCTCGCACCCTCCTCATAATAATAGACCGAGACCGTCGGCAGTCCGCAGCAGCAGGCGTCATAGCTTTGTCCACAGTTTGCGCATAAGTCCGGTATGCGCGGCTGGTGATCCTCTTTCGCGCATTCTTTGCAGAACAGCTCGCCGCAGTAAACCGGCTTCCCGCAGAAAAGACAGGTCTCCGGAAAAAAGATATGGCGTATATTCTTTAACAGTGTTGTCCGTTTCATCCGAAAATACTCTCCCGCAGCATGGTTTTGAGCCCTGTATAGCGGAGCATCTTTTTATCGTTCTGCACCATGAACTGAATACGGCCGCGCTGTCCGACCAGTATCAGAATCTTTTTTGCGCGCGTTACCGCCGTATATAACAGGTTTCGGAAATAAAGCTTGTCATATCCGCCCATCACGGGCAGGATGATCGCCTCAAATTCGCTGCCCTGACTTTTGTGAACCGTCACCGCATAGGCCAGCTCCAGCTCCTCCGTCATATCAAACGTATAGTATGCGGTCCGGCCGTCGAATTCAATCGCCATGGTTTTCGATCCGCGGTCAATCATGCGGATAATGCCGATGTCTCCGTTAAAAATACCCGCGCCGCTCTCTTCTCCGCGCGTCCACGGAATATCGTAATTGTTGCGGATCTGCATCACCTTGTCCGCCACGCGGAAGGTGTAAACCCCGCCTTTGAATTCGGTCTTTCCCTCCGCCTTTGGATTGAGCCGTTCCTGCAAAAGGCTGTTCAGCTCAATCACGCCAAGATCGCCCTTGCGCTGCGGACAGAGCACCTGAATATCCTCTGTCGGAGAAAAGCCGTAGCTTGCGGGCAGCCGCCGCTCGCACAGATCGAGAATCAGCCGCTGCGCCGCGTGCGGGTCATTCTGAGGCAGAAAGAAAAAGTCGTTGTCCTTCCGCAAAAGCTCCGGCATATGCCCCTGCACGATTTCATGCGCGTTTGTGACGATCAGACTCTTTGCCGCCTGGCGGAAAATCTGGTTTAGTTCCACCGTCGGCACCGTGTCGCTCTCAATCAGGTCGCGCAGGATATTCCCCGCGCCTACGCTCGGGAGCTGGTGAAAATCTCCCACCAGAATAAGCTTTGCCGCCGGCTTCATCCCGCGCAGAAGCGCGTCGAACAGCAGCGTGTCCACCATGGAAACCTCGTCCACAATCACCGCGTCCGCATCGATCGGATCCTGCTCATTGTGTACAAATTCGAGCTTGCCGCTTTTGGCATAGCCGACCGCTACCTCCAAAAGGCGGTGAATCGTCTTTGCCTCTCTGCCGGTCACCTCCGCCATGCGCTTTGCAGCGCGGCCCGTGGGCGCAGCCAGCGCCACGCGCTTTCCCTGCTGCTCCAGCACCTCGATAATTCCGTTCAAAGTGGTGGTTTTTCCCGTACCTGGACCGCCGGTTAAAATAAAAAGCGCATGCTCCGCCGCCTGCGCAATGGCCTTTCTCTGCAAATCCGCATAATGAATGCGTTTTTCCCGTTCAATCAGGTCAATCGCCGCATCGACGCCCTGCGGCTTTTCGGAGTACACCGACAGCATCACGTTAATGCGTCCGGTAATATACTGCTGCGCCGTGTAGTATTCGGGCAGAAAAATAAGCGGCGTATTCTCCGTCATGGTATAAAAGTCGCCTTTTAACAGGCCGTCGTCCAGTACGTTTTCGACGGTTTCCTCCTCCAGATTCAGAAGCTTTGCAGCAGTCGGCAGCAAAAGCCGGCGCGGCAGAGCCGTATGTCCGTTTGAGGTGTTGTGCGATAAAACATAGCGAAGTCCCGCGCTCACCCGCTCCGGCGCATCCTTCGGCAGGGAAAGCGTGTCTGCAATCGAGTCCGAGACGGAAAACGGCACGCCGATCTCTGAAAGGGAGAGAATGTAGGGATTCTCCTGAATCCGCTCCATAGCGGAGAAACCCCACTTTTTATAAACCGCAACGCTCTTGACCGGATCGATGCCGTGCTGGGACAAAAAAAGCATCAGCGACCGCACGCCGAACACCTGTTTAAACGACTCCGCCATTTTTTCCGCCTTTGCCCGGCTGATGCCCTGCACCTCTGCAAGACGCATCGGATCCTCTTCGATCACGCGCAGGGTGTCGTCGCCGAACCTGTCCACAATGCGCTTAGCGGTCGCAGGCCCAATGCCCTTGACCACGCCGCTCGCAAGATACCGGCGGATCGCGCCGGAGGTTGCGGGAAGCCGCCGCTCGCACATCTGCACGCGAAACTGCGTCCCATGCACGCTGTGCGTCTCATAGTAACCGGTAAGTTCCAGCTCTTCCCCCGCCTCGACCGCGCCCATGGCGCCGACTGCACAGACAAGCTCTCCTCCAATATCCAGATCCAGCACGCAAAAGCCGGTCTCTTCATTTTTGAAGATCACGTCTTCCACGCTGCCGCTTATTTTTATGTATTCGCGCTGCTGCGCCATTCTGTCTGCCCTCCCGCCGGATAAACGTTCGGCGCGCTTTGTACGGTCACATACGGGTGCCTTTCGCAAAAGCGCGCCACAACGGCTGCGGTCTGTTCGTCCATTCCTTCGTCAATCACCAAAACGTCGCGTATGCCGAGCAGCGCATACCGCCTGAGTAAAAACTCCGCCTCCTCCGCATGCCCGCGGATGGACAGCACCGCCCGTTCGCCGATCCCGTCCCCGCCTCGCACAAAGGCGGCACACAGCCGGTTTAACAGCGTAAGAATTCCCAAAAGGCTTGTTGCAATAAAGAAAAACAGACCAATATACTCGCCCATATTTCATCACCTCAATGACAGTATATGGGCAGAATTTTTTTATGTTACAATGTCTGCGGCTGCGCTTACAGCTCGCCGCGGCTCTTCGCCTTTAAGAAGGCGTTGATAAAGCCGTCGATATCGCCGTCCATCACAGCCTGAATATTTCCGTTTTCAAAGCTTGTGCGGTGATCCTTCGCAAGCGTGTACGGCATAAATACATAGGAACGAATCTGACTGCCCCATGCGATTTCCTTCTGCACGCCCTTGATGTCCTCAATCTTATCGAGATGCTCGCGCTCCTTGATCTGAATGAGCTTTGACTTGAGCATTTTCATCGCGTTCGCCTTGTTCTGAAGCTGGCTTCTCTCCGTCTGGCACGCGCAGACGATACCTGTCGGAATGTGCGTAATGCGCACAGCGGACGAAACCTTGTTGACGTTCTGCCCGCCCGCGCCGCCGGAGCGGTACGTATCCACCTGCAAATCCTCCGGCCTGATGTCAACCTCAATACTGTCGTCAATCTCCGGCATAACCTCAAGGGATGCAAACGAGGTATGCCGTCTGCCGGAGGCGTCAAACGGCGATACGCGCACCAGCCGATGCACGCCGTTTTCGCTTTTTAAAAAGCCGTATGCATTCTCGCCCTCAACAATGGCGCTCACGCTCTTGATGCCCGCCTCGTCTCCTGCAAGATAGTCGAGCGTCTTCATCACAAAGCCGTGACGCTCCGCCCAGCGGGTATACATGCGAAACAGCATACTGACCCAGTCCTGCGCTTCGGTTCCACCTGCGCCCGCATGGAATGTCAGAATCGCATTGTTCACGTCATATTCCTCTGTCAGAAGCGTCTCAAGCTTCATTGCTTCCAGCTTTTCCTTAAACGCTTCAAGCTCAGACTGAATTTCCTCAGCCGCGCTCTCGTCGTTTTCCTCAATCGCCATCTCCACAAGCGTCAGCAGATCCTCGTGCTGTCCGCACAGCTTTTCATAGGACTCCACCGCATCCTTTAGCTGGCTTGTGCGGCGCAGAACCTTCTGCGATTCCTCCATGTCGTCCCAGAACTCCGGCTGTGCCGCGCGTCCTTCCAGCTCGCTGATCTCCATTTTCTTTTTATCAATGCCAAGCGCGCTCTTTAAGTCGTTTAACTGCGGCTCTAAGTTGACCAGCTCGACCTTCGCCTCATCGTATAATAACAAAAAAATCCACCCTTCCGCAAAGCAGACCGCTTTGCCGTCACTTTTACTGTTAAACCGGCATATGCGCCGATTTTGCTGCAAGAAAATAAAAATATTTAAGACGCCCCTTTCCGGGGCGCATGGCCGAAAAAATAGCGTCAAGCGCTATTTTTTA
>UQQY01000030.1 GCA_900543295.1 uncultured Oscillospiraceae bacterium
TGTCATATAACAAATTGTTCGCAATGCCCCAGATGAGTACCGGAACGACTGAGACCGCGCAGCCAAGCAAAAACGTCCCCATATTTTGGAACAGCACCTTATATTGTTTATCCTTCAGCAGCATAACCAACGCAGCAAAAACAACAGCACAGATCACAGCAGCGTCGATCATACGCGTTAATATGATCGTCATAAAGCACAGCCCGTACCAAAATGCGTATTTTGCCGGATGAGGCATGTCCGGATTCTTTCTATAGTGCTTTGCACATAAATAAACGCACAGCATAGAAAGCGGCAGACACCATTCACCAACTGTATTTCCTCCATCAAAAAAGATCGTCATGACGCCAAGCAATATAATAACGCTTCCAAAGCAAATCCAAACCTTTTTTATGAATAGCGCGGCTATTTTATAGCATAGAAAACATGACGCTGAAACAGACAGCACCTCTAAAATAAAAACGCCGCCTCTTCCATAGCACACCGTTTGTCCAAGCCATTCAAGCAGAAACAGATACGGCCCTTTATTGTCAAAAAAATGACGATACGGAAGGAATCCCTTTGTCATGGACGCACCAACAAGCTGAAAAAAACTCGAATCCCAACCATACGTCTGTGGAGTCAGAGGGCTGCTGTAATAAGAAAAGATCAAACAAAACACCGCTGCCAGCAACAGCGAAACACCTGCCGCCAGAAAATTTCTACATACATTCTTCCGCATTCGTGTCAATACTGCATCTTTCATCTGTAAACTCCATCCTCAATATTTTCTTATCTGTACAGTCTTTTCTCCATCATTACAACCGTCTCAACATGATTCGTATGCGGGAACATGTCCACTGGCTGAATTCTTTTCACAGTATACCCGTGCGCCGTCAGATAGGCGAGATCCCGCGCCTGCGTTTTCGGATTGCAGGAGATATATACTACTTTTTTCGGTGAAAGCGTTACCACAGAAGATAAAAACGCCTCATCGCTTCCGGCTCTTGGCGGATCCATCAACACAACGTCTGCTTTCTCTCCGTTCTGTGCCATCTCTGTCATAAACTTTCCTGCATCCGCACAGTGAAAATAAATGTTCTCCATTTGATTTTGCTTTGCGTTTGCGATTGCATCTCTCACCGCGTCACGGTTCAGCTCCACCCCAATAACCTGTTTTGCAGAACGGGCCGCCACCATACCAATCGTACCGATCCCGCAGTATGCGTCTATAACAGTCTCTTTTCCTGACAGACCGGCAAACTCAATCGCTTTTTGATACAGCACTTCGGTCTGAATCGGATTGATCTGATAAAATGACTTGGCGGAAATACGAAATGTACAGCCGCAAAGCACATCTTCAATATAGCCCGGACCGTAGAGGACTGTCTCCCGTTCTCCCAGCACCATGCTGGTAAACTTCGTGTTGACATTCATCAGTACCGTCGTAATATCCGGATGCTTTTGAAGAAGCGCCTTGACAAAGTGATTTTTATTTGCAAAAATCGGCGAAGTGACGACAAGCACGACCATAATCTGATTGGTTTGAAAACCACGCTTCACTAGGACATGCCGCAGAAAACCGCGGTCTGCACGCTCGTCATAGGCAGTCATCTTAAACTCCCGCATCATTTTCCGGATCGTAACAATAATTTCATCAGCTTTTTCGTCCTCTATCATGCAGGAATCCACCGGTACGATTCGATGTGTGCTTGACTGATAAATCCCCGATATAATACGGCTTCGCTGATCAATCGAAAATGCTGCCTGTACCTTATTGCGATAGTGATACGGACGTTCCATCCCAATAATCGGCATAACGCGGCAAAAGTGCCCGAGCAATTCCTCTGCCTGTCCCTGTTTAAAGGCAAGCTGACGCGTATACGTCATATTTTGCAGCTGGCATCCGCCGCAGTGACGATAATGCGGGCAAGGATTTGGATTTTTTCCGCCGTCATGCGACTTATGCGCCGCTTTCTTCCCCATCTTTTCGGAAAGGAAGGAACGCGTCGGTTTCCCTGTGCTTTTCCCGTCAAATTCTGCTGTTTCATCAAAATCATCGAAATCTTCATTCAGAAGCTCATACGTTTCCTGCGACGGCTTTTTCCTGTGCTGAACTGTATCATTGCGCCGTTCTCTTACCCACGCGGGCACAGCAGACTGTGGATTTCGGTTTTTCTTTTTCTGTTTCAATGGAACTCCCTTTCCTCATGAACGGCAGCAGAAACAGCCTCACAAATAAGTCGCTCTGTCGGATCGTCCGATGCAAGAAGTTTTGCATCGCGGTTCAGCGTTACAGCCGCGATGGTATACGCCGCGATCGTCGATCCAATGAAAGAGGCGTGTTCGCCATCATCCGCATACTGTTCTGTTTCAGGAGACAGTGCATGAAAGCGCCACCACGCCTCGCCCACCGGCGCTACATCGCACAAGTTCTTTTTGCCAAGCTTCCGGTACGCGCTGCTCATGACCGGCTGATATGCTTCGCCGTCGCGTTTTGCCGCCCAGGTCATATATAAAATTGGACGTGCTCCGGCTTTCTTCACCCATTCAATCAGCGTATCGCCGCTTTTCTCCATCACGCTCAAATCCCCCATTGGATGCGCGGTGTGCTGTAGGACGACTGCGTCGTATCCGCCGTAACGGATATTGAAACGAACCTCCGGTTCCTTCTCGTGAAAGTCCCAGCCCATACCGCCGTGCGTTATCATGGTAACGTCCGTCCCGACGCCGTTTCTCCGGCAGATTTCCGCGAAAATCTGCGGCATATCGTTAAAATACGTATGGCTGTTGCCGATAAATAAAACACGCATAAGTCCCTTTCTCCCTTTTAAAGCAGATGTGCGCGGAGCTCCTCCCCGCTTCTCGCGCTGAGCATTGCGGGCGCTACGTCAAAGACGGTCTTGCAGCCGCTCTCTCCGTTTTGGCTCATACGGTAGGCCGCACGGGCATACGCCACAATAACAGACGCGGTAAACTCCGGATTGGAGTCAAGCTTTAGGCTGTATTCGATGATATGGCTGTTTTCCCCGTTCCAGCCGGTTTTGCCGCTGCGGATGACAAATCCGCCGTGCGGAATGCCGCTGTGTTCGCGCTTTAGTTCATCCATATTGATAAAGTGCACCGTTGTATCGTAATCGGCAAAATAGTTCGGCATGGTTTTAATTTCATTTTCAATACGGGAAAGATCCGCGCCCTCTTCGGCAACGACAAAGCACTCTCTCGTATGCTTTTCTCTTGTCGTAAGCTCTGGATTTTCGCCGGAGCGCACCGATTTAAGCGCATCCTCTACTGGTATTGTATACTGTCTCGCGTCCAGTACGCCGTCAATCCGGCGAATTGCATCTGAGTGTCCCTGGCTCACCCCTTTTCCCCAGAAGGTATAATCGCTGCCCTGCGGCAAAACGGCGTCTGCATACAGGCGGTTGAGCGAAAACATCCCAGGATCCCAGCCAACGGAGATGATCCCGACCTTGCCGCTTTTCTTCGCCGCTTCATCCACTTTTGCAAAATGCTCCGGAATTTTTGCATGCGTATCAAAGCTGTCTACCACATTGAATAGCGAAGCAAGCGCAGGCGTTTGCACCGGCAGATCGGTCGCGCTTCCGCCGCACAGGATCATGACGTCGATCTCCTCTGCGTGCGCCGCCGCTTCGTCTGCACGATAAACCGGAACGCCTTCTGTCAAAATCGAAACGCTTTCCGGCGCACGGCGCGTAAAAACAGCCGCAAGTTTCAGATCGGGATTCTGCCGGACAGCGCACTCCACGCCGCGGCCCAAATTTCCATAACCAAAAATACCAATACGAATACTCATTGTAAACTCTCCTTCTATTAACACGAATATTAAAGCCTGCGCGATAAATCTTTGGAGCGAAGCCCGTTTTTTCGGATTTTCTCCCGCCAGCCGGACTGTGCGGCCAATTTATATAAAAGACGCGGAAATGCAGGAGAAACAAAACGGTTATTCACCGGCCGGCTCTCCTGAATCGCCTCGGAAAGACGGCTGACCGCCTCTGATACGGGTTTGCGCGGACCATGCCCCGCCGGTACGTTTTCCAGAGCGAGCAGCATACCGCCGCCACCGACGCCAATGCCGCCGCACCAGCCAAATCCGCACCGTGCACACCAGTTTTCGACAATGTGCAGGGCTACCTCCGCCTGCTGCCCCTCAAAAAAGCCGCAGTTCACCATTGCATATACGGAAAGCGGCTTTCTTCCGGCAAGCAGATGCTGCATCCCGTAAAGCTCTGCAAGAAGGTGCGACGGCACGCCGTCAACATAAAGCGGAAAAGCAAGCGCCAAAGCATCCGCTTCCAAAAGCTCAGACATTGCTGCATCCGTGACAGCGCCCTTCGTATGCAGCGCAATCTCCGTACACACGCAGCCGGCCAGCTTTTCAGAAAGCTCCTTTAATAAAAACGCAGACGCACTGTTTCTCTGTTTGGGGCTGCCATTTATAAGCGCAATCTTCATGCCAGCGCCTCCCTTATTTCCGTCTCGTCCTTTACAAACGAAACGGTATAATCACAGTCAAAATTCAATGCATTGGCTTTTACCAGCGCGCTCGCTGTTTCGCGTTCAGCATCATTTATATCTCCGCCATAGAAAGTGACTTTCATCAGGAAGCGGTTTCGGTACCGGCGGCGATGATGCATTTCCCCATTTCGTCTTACAAAATCCGGATGCATATAAGAAATGCTTCGATCCAGCACACTTTTTACAAACGGGCTGTAGCTTCCGTAAATACAGCGGCTGACTATCAAAAGCTCATCGCACCGAGAAAGCAGCCGTCCCATATCGCCGTATGCATCACGGATTATGCACTGTCCGGGCGTTTTGATCCAGCAGCCGAAGCAGCCCACACAATTTCGAATCGTCCTGTCATCGGAAATAATATGGGTATCTGTCATTTTTCCAAAAAGCTCAGCCGCCGCATCCTGAGGCAAGTCATGTATAATAAGTTTCATACTTCATCTTCTTACTTTTTAAATTTTCATATTGTCAGAACAAACTGCACTGTGCGGTTCGAAGCGATATTACCTTTCGATCGGACACAATATCCTCCGGCCCGACGCTGCCGCAAAGCAAAGGGGACCTTTCGTCATACTGCGCGCTGCTGCGCAAAACGTGCGTTTCCCCGGCATTTGCATAACAGTATGCACAGCCGTTTTTACAGGTATTGTACACGCCAATATCAACGCTTTCCATACAGCCGCATGCAGCGCGCTGATTCAGGTCTTTGTCCGCCCGTATTGCACTTCCCGTAAGGTGCTCAATCTTCGCCTTGTCAATACAGTGCCCTCTCCGTACTCCAATGCCGGTGAGATCAAGCTGCTCCGCACACGCCTCAATACGCATATCATTCTCTGCGGCAATGCGTGCCATCGCCCCAGCCAGTTCAAGCATCTGCTCTCCCGTGGGCACATGCATATCGAATGCCTCCATGCGGCGCCTGATCTTCGCATATGCATCTAAAAAGCTGATGACTACAGTATCCGCAGAGCCGCGCAGTGTTTTTGCAATCTCTTCAAACGCACGCAGATGATACGAAGCCGGATAGCGTCTGCTTATAAAAATCGGATCATAGCGCCAAACGACACGCTCACTGCCGACCCGCTGCGAAAGTTCTTTGAATACGGCGAGCAAATGCTTTTTATCTGGAAGCCCCAGTTCAATTTCTTTTCCATACCCGGTCAGCGTGAACTGAAAATAATACGGATATGCCTCAAGCTCAGAAAGACTGCAAAGCATTCCTTCAGGATTTTTTGTCCAGAATACAATGCAGTCCACTATGGCCGACGACAATGGAATCCGGCTGATTCTGTGGGGATTCATCGGATTGCGCACGCAGACAAAGCCTTCGCGCAGACGGCGATAAAACCAGGATGCATAATACTGGGGAATATCCGTCCGTCTGCTGGCGCTCAAAATCACAACCCGCACCTCCTCATTTCAGCACACCAAAGCCGATACCGATTTTCCCTCCGTTTAAAACATGCTGTTTGATCCTTTTCTGCATGGAGGTTTCCTCCTTTAACGCCGCAAGATCCGTCGTATCGGACGGTACGCCGAACACCCACACAAGATAGTCGTTTGCATCCGGTTCAAAACGAACAATATCAAAGCGATCCTGAAAAGCTAAAATGTTAGACTGCGCATTTAAAAGCTTCGGAAGCTCCGGCGACAGAAGCCATGAGTCGCAGATGTACTGGCAGTCCTCGTATTCCGGATAATAACGACCAAAAAAGGCGCGCGCCTCAAAAAGCGACTCGCCCACAAGCTCTCTGCTGAAATGTGCGTCCGACGGAATATGTATCGACAGCGCGGGTCTTCCTTCATATTCCACAAACTCGTATTCAAGCTCGCCAATTCTAAATAACTGCATGCTGATCTGACGATACGTCCACCAGCCACGGTCAAAGGCAAGTCTCCCCGTCCGTTTTTGCGTCTCATCAATGAATCGTGTAAAGCACTTCATTGTCTCAAAATAAACGGTGTCAGAAATCCCTTTTTTCTGATATTCCTTATATGCTTTGCATGCGCAGAGAAGGCTGCATGCCAAAACGCCAACGCCGTCTTCATCCGGAAAAAGCGCTGTCAAATGTGCCAAAGCGTCCGGAGCCGTCTTTATATTCATCAGGCATTTTAGCTGGGTTTCAATCTCTTCGCCCGAAAGCACGGGCAGAACAGACATAACCCGTTCGGCCATTTTCTCCTGCAATTCAATTTCCCGAAACAGTATTTCTAACTCCATATGGTCTTCTCCTTTTTGCTTCTGAATCAACGTTCTTTATCCGGCATTTTCCTGATAATCTCCAAAACCGTAAGCAAATCTTTGTTCACAGTAAACCGGATTTCCATTCCGGCATACTCCATCCCATACACCCGTTCTGCATCCTGCTGATAGGATGGGCGCGGATCCTGTGCAAGAATATCCATGACAGCCTGCCGGTGCTGCGTTGGAATACTGTCCAATAACCGGTTCGGACAATCCACGCTTAACCTGTAGCCGCGCACATCGTCCGCAAAACCGCCCGCTGCCTCCGGATGGCTGTCAGTAAAGGGCAGATACGGCTTAATATCATAAATCGGAGTATCGTTTAAAAGATCGGCGCCTGATATGTAAAGCAGCGGTCCCTCCGCGCTATACCACTCAATCCGATCCAGCTTTACACAGGAAAGGCCGATCGGATTCGGACGAAACGGCGAGCGCGTTGCAAACACGCCCATACGCCGGTTTCCGCCCAAACGCGGCGGACGAACCGTTGGCGACCATGTATCGCGCTTGGACTTGGAAAACTCCCACAAAAGCCATATGTGTGAGAAGTCCTCCAAGCCGCGTAAAGCATCCGAATTCCGATACGCCGGCTCAAACACAATCTTCGATTTAAGCGATGGAACAAGCCCGCTCTGCCGCGGAATTCCAAATTTCTCAGAAAAGTCTGACTTTATTTTTGCAATAATTTTCATGACTGCTCCTGTTAATGATATAGGTATCTGCCCAAAAAAGCAATCCATTTTGAGCATAAATATTCTGTTCTTCATTTATCCGAACAGGAAAAATGCGGAAATTGCAGAATTCTGATGATTCCATTTCTGTTCAGCAGTTTTCTTCTATCCATTGATTCAGGATTTCCATTTGATCTAACATGGAAAGTCAGTGTCCGTCTGTCTTTTAAACGTCAAATGATGATATCTAACAAAACGATCCATCATCGTAAACACAATATTCCATTATCATTCGTTCAAGTTCTCTTGCCGCTATACTAAGTGTTTGATCCTTTCGCTTGATATAGCATATAAAACGTGCTGGTATTTTTTCCTTTAATTTTATCGTAAATACGTTTCCTTTGTCTTCATCCTGTAAAAAGTCTTTTGGAACAAATCCAATTCCCAGATTATTTTTTACCAGAGGCAAAATCTGATCCGCTGTCGCTACTTCGATATCAGATGCAAAATGCAATCCATTTTTTACAAACCATTCATGATAGTAGTCATATGTTTTGGTCTGTTTTCCAAGCGAAATAATAGAATACTCCAATAATTTACGTAAATCAACTGTTTTTTCTATTAGTTCAGGAAACATCGAACCACAAATTGCAATTTCATTATATTCTTTTATATTTTGGACCTCTAATGATTTTGTATTTCCCGTTGGCGTTGTCACAACAGCAATATCTACCGAACCCCTTTTCAATGCGGAGATCGGCTGCGGCGTAGGCTGATTCAATATGCGCAGACGCACACCGGGATAGGTTCTATGAAATTCATTCAATACCGGCAAAAGAAAGCAGCGCAGCGCAACCTCGCTCACACCAATGTGTATGATGCCACTTTGTAATGTCTTATCCAAGGAAAGCTTCTCCTCGCCCATTTCGATATGTTCCATTGCTATTCGAATATGAGCATACAGCTCCTCGCCTTCAGGAGTAAGCTTTACACCACGATTTGAACGAACGAATAAATTGCAGCCAAGTTCATTTTCAAGAATTCGGATAATACGGGTTATATTTGGCTGGTTATTCATCAAAGCGGTAGCTGCCTGTGTAAAATTCTGATATTTCGCTACATAGTAAAAAATACGATAGTAATCATAATTGATATTCATTGTCCTCACCATATAAAATTAATATTATAAAAATATCAAACATATATTTTGCTGATTTCAGCAAGAGTATTATAATAAATCTATCATAATGTGTCAACGAATGATTAGGAGAGAATAAAACGATGAACAAAGATTTGACTGTTGGAAAACCATCTTCTGTACTATGGAAATTTTGTCTTCCTTTATTTGGAAGCATTATTTTTCAACAGCTATATAACATTGCCGACAGCTTTGTTGCCGGCAAATTTATTGGTGAAAACGCTTTAGCTGCTGTTGGAAACAGTTATGAAATCACATTGATTTTTATCGCTTTTGCGTTTGGAAGTAATATTGGATGCTCTGTTATTGTCTCGCAGCTATTTGGAGCAAAGAAGTATACACAATTAAAAACCGCCGTTTATACTACGCTGATTGCAAGTGCAGTTATTTGCATTGTTTTAATGTCTATCGGATTGATCTTCTGCACAGAACTCTTGCACTTAATCAACACACCAGAAAATATTCTCGAGGATTCCAAATCATATCTGGACATTTATATCTTAGGCATGCCCTTCCTCTTTTTTTACAATGTAGCAACGGGTATTTTCTCTGCCCTGGGAGATTCTAAAACGCCCTTTATTTTTCTGATGATTTCCTCCCTCTCCAATATTGGGATAGATATTTTGTTTGTCACTGTGCTTTCTCCTGTTTTTTCAAGGGGTGTAGACGGCGTAGCATGGGCAACTTTTCTGTGCCAAGGAGTTAGCTGTATTCTCGCCGTTATTTTTGTATTCAAACGCTTAAAAAAAATTGAGACTCACCAAAAAGCGGCTATATTCTCCTGTAGCATGCTTAGAAAGATCGCCGTCATCGCCATTCCAAGTATCTTGCAGCAAAGCTTCATTTCGGTAGGGAACATTGTCATACAAGGAGTGATCAACACCTTCGGATCAAGCGTAATAGCTGGATACTCTGCTGCAATCAAACTCAATAATCTTGTCATCACTTCACTTACCACACTTGGAAATGGCATATCAAACTTTACAGCCCAAAATATTGGCGCACAAAAGCTTTCAAGAGTATGCTGCGGATTTAAAGCAGGGCTTAAATTAGTATGGCTGCTTTGTATTCCTCTGGTTCTTCTCTACTTTTTGGCAGGAAAACTTCTCATTTATATTTTTCTTGATTGTCCGGCAGGCACAGCGATGGAGACCGGTATCACCTTTTTGAGAATTGTTTCTCCATTTTACTTTGTAATTGCAGCAAAACTTGTGGCTGACAGCATTCTGCGCGGTGCCGGTATGATGAACAAATTTATGATTTCGACCTTCACCGATCTGATTTTACGCGTAATGCTCGCAGGGATACTCTCCGTACCGCTTCATACCATCGGAATTTGGATAGCATGGCCTATCGGTTGGTCGGTATCAACTATTCTATCTATGCTGTTTTATCGTACAGGTAGTTGGAAAAATAAGAAACTCAAAAATTAAAAGCTAATAATCTATTTCTTGTGTTTTCTAAAATTTTATTATATATTTAAGTTTCTACTATACATCCTCCATATTAAAATTTATCTTTCCCTTTTCGTCATCCCCACGACACTCTCCACATGTGCTGTCCGCGGAAACAAATCTACTGGTATGATCTTCTTGGCCTCATATCCCTTCGCTTTTAAACGCGCAGCATCCCTCGCAGCAGTTGCCGGATTGCATGACACCATGACCAGTTTTTCAGGCGCCATTCCGCCGATTGCCTGAATTACATTTTCGTCAAGTCCCTTGCGGGGCGGATCCACTACGATTACGTTAGGCCGAATTCCTTCCTCTGCAAAGCGGACAGCCGCAGTTCCTGCATCCGCACAGAAAAATTCTGCATTTTTTATTCCGTTTTCCACAGCATTACGCTTTGCGTTTTCAACCGCCTCTGGAACAATTTCCACGCCGATCAGTCTTTTTATACGGTGTGCAGCACTCAGACCAATGGTTCCCGCACCGCAGTACAAATCTAACAGCGTATCCTCGGAATCAAGCGAAGCGCATTCAAGCGCCGTTTTATACAAAACCTCCGCCTGATCGTGGTTTACCTGATAAAACGAAAGCGGTGAAAGATGAATCTTCACGCCGCAAAGAGTATCCGTAATCGTATCGCTCCCGCATATAGTCATACATTCTGTACCCAAAATTACATTTGTCTGTTCCGGATTTACATTTAATACGACGCTTTTAATCTGGGAAAACCGTGAAACAAGTATTTTGGCGATGGGAGCAAATTGCTCCGGTTGCCTTTTGGCTACAACAAAGCAAACCATCACCTCCCCGGTTCTCTCACCAATTCGCAGATATAAATGGCGCAAAAGCCCTTTATGGTTTTGCTCATTGTAAATCGGAATATGCTTTTCCAGCACCAATTCACAGACCGCACGCTTAATCTGTTCAAAAAGCAGCGGATGCAACGCGCAGCTATCACACGGTACAATTCGATGACTGCGGCGCGCGTAAAAACCGCATACCATGTTTCCTTTCCTGTCGAGTCCAAACGGATACTGCGCCTTATTTCGATATGCCGTCTGACGGGCACTGCCCATTATCGGCTGCACTGGTGCGTCAATACGTCCAATACGCAAAAAGGCATCACGAACAAGCTGCTCCTTTGCCGAGCATTCCGCCGCATATGTGATATGACGGTATACACAGCCGCCGCACTGCGGAAAAGCAGCACAGTCGGATACAATCCGGTCATCTGATGGTTCGATTACCTCAATCAGTTTCCCAAATCCGTAAGTGTGATTTTTCTTAACCAGTTTAACCCGGCAGAAATCCCCTATCGCGGTATCCGGTACGAACACTGCGTAATCGCCGATACGTCCAACGCCGTTCCCTTCATTTGTCATGCCGGTAATGGCTATCTCATAATCAAAATTTTTTTGCAGGTTCATCTGCTGTTTCTCTGAAAGCATCCATTTGCTCCTTTTTGAAAAATAATTTTCAACTTTCTGCTTTTTTCTCCTCTGCCCCTTGAAGGCGGATAAACACAGAAAACCGGAAAGGCAAAAGCCTTCCGGTTTTATATTGCTTTGCAATAAAAGCAAATCTGATAACTGCGCCCTTTCCCAGAACACATTGCTGAAAAATAGCGGTAAACACTTTTTATTCAGAATCCGTATTGCTGCTCTCTTCAGATACAACCTTGGAGTTTACCGTTTCGATCGCTTTCCGAAGCTGCGTGTCCGTTTCGTCGGAGAGCAGCTCCGATGAATCTTCCTCTGTAGAAAGCTTGACTTCATAATCAGGCTTTACGCCTGTGCCTTCAATATCTGCTCCAGCAGGAGTTATGAAATGTGATACCGTGATATAAACAGCACTGCCGTCATTCAGAGGCCTCAGCTCCTGCATAGCGGATTTTCCCATTGTCTGTACGCCTACAACATTCGCCTTCTCATATTCACGAAGCATTAACGCAAAATACTCTGCCGCACATCCCGTATCCGCATCAACAAGCACCGACATTGGCAGCTCCACAGAATATGAGTCCGAGGTTCCGCTCAGTCGAGTAGTACCGTCCGCATATACAATGGTGCCAAGATCACCGACTGGCAGCAGCAGGCTTAAAAGATCATTCGCCGCATAAATGGAGTCGCTGTTGTTGCCGCGCACATCAAATACGAAGCTGACTGCCCCTTGCTGCATCAAATCCTCAATTGCCGTTTTGAATTGGGAAATTGTAGATGAATTGAATTCTCGGATTAGAATATAACCTGTCTGATCAATCATCCGCGATTCAACCAAAACATCAGAAAGCGTGATTCGCTGCAATTCTCTTGTTGTATCCACACCGTCTCTTCGATAAACAACCGAAACCTTCGTTCCGACATTTCCTTTTAAAAGCTGTTCTCCCCGTGAAAGCGAAAGATTTTTCAAATCCGTTCCATCGACTGAAACCAGTAAATCGCCGCGTTTTATACCGTTTTGCTCCGCAGGAGAGCCCTCTTGAACAGACAACACTTTTAAATAACCCGTCTGATCTTTTGCGAGCGTAACACCAATGGAAACGAGTTGTCCATTTTGCTCCTGCAAAACGGTTTCATACTCGTCCTTTGTCAGATAAGATGCATATTTGTCGCCGATTCCGCGGATATATCCCGCTGAGATCATATCGCTCAAATACTCTTCATCAATTTGAGATGCTCCGGCATAATTCTGCCTGACCTCCGCGTCGATGTTGCTGATTTTCTTGTACATTTCCTCGCGTTCTTTTACGTTTAAAACCATATCGTTGAAATGGTTAAGCGCCACCATCATCGTGATACAGAAGGTGATGCCTGCAACAACAATCATAAACGTAATCGCAGCGCCTAAGGATATTTTTTTATTCATGGATTGTCCTCCGATTCACGGCTATAAAATGTTACGTATTCCATAAAGGAATACGTAACAGACTAAAACCGATTATACTGCATTGCCTTCGAGCTGCTTGACTATGACGGCTGTTTTACATAGTTCAGCGGATTTTGCTGTACGCCGTTAATCCGCACCTCAAAGTGCACATGGTTGCCGGTAGAGTTGCCTGTTGTGCCGATTCCGGCGATAACCTGCCCCTTCTGCACAACCTGTCCCACACTGACGTCAAGGCGGCTGCAATGACCATAAAGTGTTGCAACACCGTTGCCGTGGTCAATGATAACATGCCAGCCGTATCCATAGGTCAATTTTTCTACCCTTAAAACCTTTCCTGCGTCCGCTGCAACAATATTTGTTCCGGCTGCACCAGGAATATCGATTCCTTTATGATAATTTGGTTTACCATAAAGGGTACGCCAGCCAAAATACGAAGAAATATAGGAACGAGTCGGAACCGGCCATTTCAATTTACCGTCGCCGTAAGAATCGCTGCTGCCCTCGTTTTGAAGCATCTTCTGGATTTCGGCTTCCAGCGCTTCCTGCTCCTTTTTGTATTTCTCTGCGTTTTCCACGTACTGCTTATTTGCTTGCAGAATAGAGGATTCATTGGCTTCGCTTTCAGCGTAAAGATTCTTTAACTCGGTACTCTTAGCATTAACAGAATCACTCGCTTCTTTTAGTTCAGCTTTCTGGGCATCCAGATCAGCTTTCATTTCCTCATACTCATTTTTTTGCTGATTCAGTACCTCAATCGCGCTGCGATCCTCCTGCGAAATACGTTTTAAAACTTCATAACGATTCAGGAAATCAGAAAAGCTGCTCGCACTGAGTAAGGTTGAAAGCGTAGAAGAGGAAGTATTCGTAATGTACATCCGCCGAAGCCTTGCAGCAAACAGCTCTTCGCTCTCCTCGATCTCCGCCTCTTTTTCGGAAATTTCCTTTTCCTTTGCGGTAATCAGCTTATTTACTTCATCAATTTTCTCGTTGTACAGCGAAACCTGCTGCTCAATGTTCAAAATTTGCTCTGTAAGCTGTTCCTGACGCGCTTTTTCGTCCGCAAGCTTGCCCTGATTTGCATTCAGCTTATTCTGCAAATCTTTAATCTGCTGAGACAGGCTGTCGACCTGATTCTGCATATCGGAAACGCTTTTAGCCTCTGCCGAAGACGGAGCAAGCGAAAGCGGACTGCAGAAAAACAATACAGCCAACAGCACAGCCATCAAGCCCGCCGTTTTTCGAGTCCTGTCGTGCGTCCATATTTTTTGCATAAACGGTTCCCCTTTTCCCTGTTGTTTGCTCCCAAAAAAACATTAAACCTTTACATGATTTCGTATGCTGACCAAGCTGCCCAAAACACCCAAAACGGTACCCGTTCCGGCGAAGAACAACGCGAGCCAAGGCGCAATCGAAGCAAACGGTACTACACTGTCAAATGCCGATTGCAGCCAATAGGACGACATTCCATCCGTAAAGGCGCCAATTAAATATGAGTATCCGGCCCAGATTGCCAAAAACGCGATTAGCGCCGCAATCAATCCAAGCGCAAACCCTTCAATCACAAACGGAATACGGATAAAGGAATTGCGCGCGCCGACGAATTTCATGATATTGATTTCCTTGCGGCGCGTAAAAATCGTAGCGCGGATTGTATTTGCAATAATGACCAATGAGATCACTGCCAAAGCGATAATGATAATCGTGCCCATTGTGCCCACTGTATCCTGAATATAAGTAAGCGTGTCGGCGACTTCTCCGGATGCGTTCACTACATCGACGCCGGAAATCTCTTTGAGCGCCGCCTGTGTATCGCGCGTCTTCGAAATATCGTCAATCTTTACCACAAAGCTGTCCGGAATCGGATTCGTTTCCCCTTCGTATCCGTCCAGAAGATAGCTCTCATCGCCAAACTGTCTTTTGGTATTGGCGAGGCCCTCCTCTGCTGAAACAAACGTAACCTCTGTCACATTGGGGGCGGCGCTGATCTCATTCTCTGCGGCGGAAAGCTCTTCATCTGAAAGGCCGTCTACCATATAGACGCACATCTCGCTTTGTCCCTCGACATACTGAACCATGCTGTTGACGTTTACCGTCAGCAAAAATGCCGCGCCCACAATCAAAAGGCAGGTGGTCAAAACGCCAATAGAGGTAAGCGACATAATCCGGTTGCGCCATAAATTACGCAATCCTTCTTTTAAAAGATAACGGAAACTGGATGGCTTCATATCGGATCACCATCCTTTCCGCGTATCTCATCCTTTGAAACCGTACCATGATCGATCGTAACGATTCTTCCACCGAAGCGCCGCACCATTTCATGCTCATGCGTTACCATCAGAATTGTCGTGCCGCATTGATTGATTCCCTCAAGCAATTCGACAATTTCATACGAAAGCTCCGGATCGATGTTGCCTGTCGGTTCATCCGCGATAATAATCGGCGGATCGTTTACAAGTGCGCGTGCCAATGCAACGCGCTGCTGTTCGCCGCCGGAAATTTCATGCGGAAAACGCTTCGCTTTTTTCTCAAGCCCCATCAAATTCAGAATATACGGCACACGATTGCGGATTACCTTTGCTGAGGTATCCGTTACCCGCAAGCTGAACGCAACGTTTTCATACACCGTCATATTCGGAATCAGACGGAAATCCTGAAAAACGACGCCCAGCTTTCGGCGGTAATTTGGAATTTGCCTTTGCTTTAACCGTCCGACATTTACGCCGTCCACGCTTACAATCCCGCTGGTCGCAGTTTTTTCACGCAGCAAAAGCTTAATAATCGAACTTTTTCCGGCGCCCGATGCGCCCACAATGAAGACAAACTCCCCTTTGTCCACATGCAGGTTTACATCCTCCAAAGCGGAGGTCTGCCGGTCGTATTTTAACGATACGTGACTTAAGTCTATCATAGCTTCTCTCCCAATTCACTCTGCTGCATATGATAATCTGTCACAAAGCCGTCTGCCCGCGCTTAAAATTTGGTCGGAACCGCGGTCAGATACTTTTTAACCATCAACGCGATTTTGAAAACAATCGCATGGTCAAATTCACGCAGATCAAGCCCTGTCAGCTTTTTGATCTTCTCAAGGCGATAGACCAGCGTATTTCTGTGTACAAACAGCTTTCTGGAAGTTTCCGAAACATTTAAGTTGTTTTCAAAAAACTTATGAATGGTAAACAGTGTCTCCTGATCCAGCGAATCGATCGAACCGTGCTTGAACACTTCGTTTAAGAAGGAGGTGCACAGCGTGGTCGGCAACTGATAAATCAGGCGGGCAATGCCCAGATTTTCATAGCAGACGATGTTCTGCTCCGTATCAAACACCTTTCCAACTTCAAGCGCAACCTGCGCCTCTTTAAAGGAGCGCGCAAGATCCTTGACGCCGGTAACCGTTGTGCCGATGCCGACGGCGGACTTTGTGTAAAACTCAGAGCTCAAAGTGTCTACAATCGAGCCTGCGAGCTTTTCAAGATCGCGGGCCTCAATTCCGAGCTTCGTCTCTTTCACCAGAACGATATCGCTCTCATTGATGGTAAAGACGTAATCCTTCTGTTTATCCGGGAAGAGGTTCTGGATCACATCATATGCCGAAACCTCGTTGGTGGACAAAATACGGATCAAAAGTGCAACGCGGCTGACATCATTGGAAAAATGAAGCTCGCGCGCTTTACATAAATATCGCCCGGAAGAATGTTGTCA
>UQQY01000031.1 GCA_900543295.1 uncultured Oscillospiraceae bacterium
GCTCTTTTGCAATGCGGCGCACATGCTCGGCCACCTCTGCATTGATGCCTGGGCGGTTGTTGAGCGCACGATCCACTGTTCCTCTTGAAACGCCGGCTTTTTCGGCGATCATCTGTATGGTTACAGCCATGAAAGCTTCCTCCTCACGCGCCGGACAGTACGACGCAAAATAGTGGTTATTCGCATTATAACAACGTAAAAGCCTGTGTGTCAACTGCTTCGCTTATTACAAAGCGGCGACAGCAGAGAAGAGAGCCCTTCACCGGCTATTCACTATACAATTCGTTTATATGTGTCAGCAATATACGATATGTCATCGTCTGAAAGAAGCGTATGCAGCGGCAGCGTAAGCTCGTTCTCATAAAGATGATACGCATTCGGAAAATCCTGTATGGCAAAGCCAAGCTTTTGGTACGCGGTCAGCATCGGCAAAGGCTTATAGTGCACATTTGCTGCAATCCCCTGTTCTGCAAGCTTCCGGATAATGCGGTTGCGCGCTGTCTCATCCGCACCGGCAATGCGCGTCAGATAGAGATGCCCGCTTGAGCAGAAGTCCCCGCCCCTGTGCGCAAGCGGCACAACGACGCTTCCCGCAAAGGCGCGGTCATACCTGCCGATGATCTCCCGCCGGCGCGCAAGCAGCGAAGGGTAGCGTGCAAGCTGTACCAGTCCCATTGCCGCCGCTATATCCGTCATATTGCATTTAAAAGCAGGCGCGATAATGTCATATTCCCATGCGCCCGGCTGAAGCTTTGCGTGCGCATCCTTTGTCTGCCCATGAAGCGACATGGTACGAAACCATTTGTATAATTCGTCACAATTTTTGCCGTCTGTATTAGAAAAGGTGATTGCGCCGCCCTCCGCAGTCGTAAGATTTTTGACCGCATGAAACGAAAAACAGTTAAAATCCGCACAGGAACCGGCGCGTCTTTCCTTCCGCACTGCACCGAAGCTGTGCGCACAGTCCGCGACGACTGCGATCCGCCCAATGGATTCGGCGAGTTGATTATTCGGCGAAAAGCATGCTTTTTCTGCGTCCGCAGCATCGATGATTTCCTCATAGTCGCACATGACGCCGGCAATGTCCACTGGAATAACGGCCTTCGTACGCGGGGTAACCGCAGCGGCAAAGCAGTCTGCCGTCATATGGAAGGAATCCGGCGGCGTATCAACGAGCACCGGAACTGCCCCGACATGACAG
Source organism: uncultured Oscillospiraceae bacterium (assembly GCA_900543295.1). Taxonomy (GTDB): domain Bacteria; phylum Bacillota; class Clostridia; order Oscillospirales; family Ruminococcaceae; genus Paludihabitans. The sequence continues at coordinate 1,202 of UQQY01000031.1, forward strand.
ATCACGCTTGCCGAGGCCGTATAAGTATAAGCTGAGGTGATGACCTCATCGCCCGGGCCGATGCCCAATGCGCGCAGAGAGAGTTCGAGTGCGGCCGTAGCGGAATTTAAGCACACTGCACGCGCCGCGCCGCAGTATGCGGCAATCTGTCTTTCAAATTCAGCCGTGCGCGGACCGGTTGTAATCCAGCCGGAACGGAGCGCCTCCGTTACGGCGGCAATCTCTTCTTCCGTAATATCCGGAGGAGAAAAAGAAATATTTTTCATCAAAGCGACCTTTCACAGAGAAGAACGGAAAGTTCCCTTGCATTTTCCGCCAGAGCTGCCGCGCCGTTATCGCACAGCTCCTGCCAAGTGCCGTACCCATACAGCACGCCAATGCAGTCCATCCCAACCATAGAAGCGCCGATACAGTCGAAACGCGTATCGCCCAGCAGCACACATTCCGAAGCAGGAAGTCCGAGCTTTTGCGCGGCGCAGCACACAATATCGTCCTTGTGCTCCGTCTGATCCGCATAATCGGCGCCGCTTATCGCGTCGAAATAGGAAAGGATCCCTTTATTCGCGAGAATCTGGCGGGCAAAAATCTCCGGCTTTTTTGTGGAGAGAGCCACTTTGCGGTTCTCCTCCTTGAGTATCTGCAAAAGTCTGGTCAAACCGGGATAGACCGTGCATTCGTACAATCCCTTTTCCCGGTAATACGCCCGAAACAACTCAATGGCCTGCTCCGTCTCTTCATCGGAAAAGCCGCAGACGTTTCGAAAGGAAGAGCCAATGGACGGGCCGATAAAACGATCCATATCCTCCTCAGAAAGCTCCGGAAGCTGCAGTTCCCGAAAGGTGTAACGAATTGCGGCAAATATACCCGGCTTCGAGTCCACAAGAGTTCCGTCCAAGTCGAACAGGACGCCTTTTTTGTCAACGAATGAGCGCATAGAAAACTCCTTTCATCAATGAAGCCTCGTATTTCCGCCCTTTGGGTTTCTACGGCGATTCAACACAAAGCACAGACGCTGTTCCATAATAAGCGCCCTCTTTTTATATATTGTAACACAATCTTCTATCAAGTGCCAGACCTGCGGCTGCATATTATCCCACGATTTTGTTCAAACTGTTATTGTTTTAATGACAGGGGGAGTTTTATGCGTGAGCCTCGGCGGGAGACGCAGGTATTTATCGTGTCTTTCTGTCTTTCACTTGTGATACTCGGCAGCGTACTGCTGTTGACGCTGTTTGTTTTCCGGCTGACGGATGGGAGGGAATCCTCCGGCAAAGATGCCGCGGCGCTGCCCTCCGGCGTAACAGAAACGGAGGATCTTACCCTGCTGCTCATCGGGTGCCGTTCGCTTTCGGAAGAGCCGCCGCTTATCTGGCTGATCTCATACAGCGGCGATAACGGCGCCATTACGGCGGCAGTCCTTCCGCCCGATACACTGTGTACATCGGAGGGGCGCACCGACACACTGCACGGGCACTATACCTATGGTGGAATCCTGGAGCTGCGGAGGGCGGTTTCTTCACTTATCGGAAGCCAGCCTGACCGCTATATCCGATTGGAACAGGAGGGAATCTCCGCGCTTGCCGATCAGCTTGGCGGACTTGACGTAACGCTCGATTCCTCCTTTTCCGCAGGAAAGGAGACGTTCCTCGCCGGTGAACAGCATCTTTCCGGACGAAAGCTCGCCGCGCTTCTTTTGAGCCAAACAGCAGACGGGCGCAGCGACTGCACAGCGCAGGCCAAGTGGGGTGAAAAGCTTCTTGACGAAAAGCTGTCGCGGGCAGCAGGGACGGACAGCCTGTTTTTCGATACACTGTTCGAATACGGGGAAACAAATCTGACGCGCTATGACCTGCTGCTAAGGCAGGAACATTTTTCGGCAACCGCCACAGACCGAAGCGTTCGTTTCACTGTGCTCTTTGGAACCTATGATGCGTCTCTGCTTGCCATGCAGCCCGACAGCGGCAGTTTACAGGAAATAAAAAAGCTGTTTGCTCCGCGCAAAGAAGGCACGGAACAAAGCGCCGCGTAAAAAGAAAGTTTGTATGATCGAAAAAGGAGGAAGCCTTGAGGCTTCCTCCTTTTATCATGTCTCGTCACGACCAGAGCGCGCGCTTATTCGATTGCAATATGCGTCTGCTCCGGCAGCTTTCTTTGATTCTCTTTCGGGAATGAGAGCTTCAGCACGCCATCCTCATACTTCGCACGGATGTCCTCCGGCCTTACGTCGCCGACGTAAAAGCTTCTTGCGCAACTGCCGCTCACGCGTTCTCTGCGGATATACTTGCCTTCCTCGTCCTTTTCCTCTTTATCAAGCGCCTTCTGTGCGCCGATAGTCAGATAGCCGTCGCGCAGGTCGATCTGCACCTCGTCCTTTTTAAAGCCCGGCAGATCAATCGCAAGGCTGTAGCCGTTTTCAGACTCTTTCACATCCGTCTTCAGCATATTTTTTGCATTCTTTCCATAGAGCGGATTGCGGCCGCCGAAGAAGTTTCTCTCAAAAGAATCGCCAAAAAAGTCGTCAAATAAGTTTTCACCAAAAATACTGGGCAGCATAAATCATTCCTCCAATCACACTGCTTATCCTGTATCCTGTGGAGAAGGCTTTCTCTATTTTATCCTCTCCTTTTCGGTACGTCTATAGTATATCCTTTTAAATTAGCACTGTCAATATGAGAGTGCTAATGTTTACAAAACATCTTACGATTCTGCTAAAAAAATACACAATTGAAATGAGTGATCGGAAACCCGCCCTATCAAGAGCTGACCAGCGCTCTCCATGTTCATACCTCCTCTTTGGTCAGGCAGTATAGATACAAATCCGTCCGCTGTCCCCGCGCATTCTTTGCCTGTCCATACTGTGTTTTCTCCAGGCGCATGCCGAGCTTTTTCATGAGCCCAACCGATCTTACCGCATCAATTGTTTCGGCGCATATTTTGCGGATCGGCAGAGAGGAAAAAGCATACTGAATCAGAGAGGAGCACGCCTCATAGGCGTAACCTCTGCGCCAAAACGCTCTGTTGAATACCCAGCCGATCTCATAAACCGTCTCTTCAAGCGCATGAAATAAAATATAGCCGATTACTTTTCCCGATTTCTTCTCGACCGCAGCCAACGCTCCTTTTTGAGCGATACAGAACCGATTCAAAAAAGCCCTTGTTCTTTCGGGCGCATACGGTGGCTCAAGATATTCCATACACTGTGCATCCCCAAGAATTTGCTGCAAGTCAGCAAAATCCCCCTCCGAAAAGCAGCGCAGCATCAAGCGTTTTGTTTCAATCAGCATCGTGCCTCTTCTCCACTTCTTACCGCGCCTAAAACTTTCCGCTGCTCCCGCCGTGCGTTGTGCCGGAAAAACTTGTGTGCGTACTGCTTTTACCGGAGGAAGAACTGTTTTCCGCCCGCCGTGTTCGGGTAACGTTGCGATATAAAAACAGTTCGTTTCCGCCGGTCAGATGAAAGCCGCCCGGCCGGATATATCCCTGTGCGCCGCTCTGGGCGCGTACTGATTTAAGCTGCGACTTCATACCGGTTACCACACAAAATGCAATCACAATGCCAAGCGCGCAGGAAATCAGAATCCAGATCGGATTAAACGTTTTCGGCAGAGCGTCCTCGTCAAACGGCTCGCCCTGTGCCGCCTGTATCAGAAAACGATCGCACTGTTCTGCAAAACAGTCAAATGCTTCATAGTATCTACCGCCGCTTAAATCAGGTCTAAACTGCGCGACGATGTACTCCTGTCCCGCATCGGTAAAAACGTCAATCGCATTTCCGCAGGTGGTAATCGCCCAGTCGCGGTCCTCCATACTGACAAGCAGCAAGATGCCGTCGTTATTCACACCATAACCGTATCCGCTATAGTCATAGAAATCGTCCGCATAGGCGGTAGGGCTTTTTCCGCTCAGTCCGTTCACCGTTACGACCGCTATGTCACATTGCTGCCGCTCGCTGATCTCGTCAAGCTTTTCTTCAAGCAGGATTTCCTCCGTACTGTCAAGCAGGTCGGCATCATCCACCAGACGCGGCATCTGCCGCTCTTCCGGAATCGTTTGAGCATTCGCTGCGCAAAGCGGAAAAAGCAGCAATGCAAGCGACAGAAAAAATATTGTTATTCTCTGTTTCATCACAGACACCTCACATCATCCCAATCAGCCAGCACACAGCGAATGCGGCGGCGCTGAATGCGGCGGCAAGCCCGCTGAACCAGCGCCAGTATGCGCCTCTGTCCACAGGGAGATCGCCCACCAGCTTTCCGGTCTGCCCGTTCATTGCAAAAAGATAGGGTTTTCCCTTCCAAACGGTGGTGAGCAGCCACACCGGATACAGCGCATATTTCGTCGTGCCGTTTTGAACCTGTACGCCGCCGCCCTCCGGCACAACCGTCGCGAAGCCTTTGACGGTAGAGGCGAAAGTTTCCTCTGTGCTTCTGCGGATACGGCTGTTGGCACGGTTTATACAGTCGCTTGCCGAGACGTCGTACCGATCCGCCAGATAACCGGCAAGATAGGCCGTTTGAAAGTCCACAGCCTGATTAAAATCAAACGGCTCAAGCGACTCCATCAAATCGTCGGCCATTTTGGAGGAGCCGTCTACCGGAACGCGGGAAAACTGAATGCCGCCCGAACGTGTTACTGAAAAATAAGAAGTCTCCGTATAATGATAGCGGCTGTCGCTCCATGTGTGAATCCGCGTCGCGCGATAACGCAGATCCGCCTGCGCGTCTGCGTCAAAGAGCCAGAAGGGAACGTATATCCCCTTGATTTCCTCGATATGATTTTGCTCCTTAAACAGCTTCGGAAGCAGACGCTTTCCCTTAAGATGCCGTGTAAACGCCGCTTGGGCCGCCGCTTTATCGAGCTTGAACGGAATCACGTAATCGGGACGAAGATCGCCTGCAAACTGTTTTGACATAATAACCGGATTTCCGCAGAACGGGCAGCTTGCCGCCGCTGTATTTTGATCCGCAATGATTTCTCCCCCGCATGAGCTACAGATATAGACCAGCATTCCGTCGGTTTCGCCGGTCTTCCATTCGTTTCCCTCCGGACGGTTCCACTGCATTTCTTCGGGTTTTTCCTTTTTCAGCTCCGCGTCATAGGATCTCAGCGTTTCGATATCGAACACCGTATCGCAATATGGGCATTTCATCTGCTGCAAAGCGCTGTCAAACTCGATCGCACCGCCGCAGCAGGGACATTTGTAACTTAACAGTTCCGCCATTCCCGTCACCTCTCTGTATATACAAAACCGCCCTGCCGCTATAAGAGGCAGGGATGGTTTTTATGTCTTCATTTCCGAGCGTCGTGTTCATCAAAGGGGTCGCCGCACTCCGGGCAGAATTTCGGCGGATTTTTCGGATCCTCCGGTTCCCAGCCGCATTTGTCGCAGCGGTAAAGCAGAGCGCCGGCCGGCTTGGGCTTCCCGCACTGCGAGCAGAACTTTCCTTTATTCACAGCGCCGCAGGAGCAGCTCCAGCCGGTTGTTTCCGGCTTCGGCTTGCCGCATTCCGCGCAGAAGTTTCCTTTGTTCGCCGCACCGCATGAACATATCCATCCATCCTCTTCCGGCTTTGGTCTGCCGCACTGCGAGCAAAACTTTCCTTTGTTTACAGCGCCGCAGGAACAAGCCCAATCCTGGGATGAGGCGGATGCCGCCGCCCGATTCTGCTGTCCCATGGCAAACAGGTTCTGCGCATTGACGCCCCCTGCCTGCTGCGCCATGCCCATACCCATAAATCCCATCATGGCGCCGTTTTTATTCTCCGCTGCGGATTTCATGGCCTCAGCCTGCGCTCCAACAAGCGTTGCCGCAGCCATCGCAGGATCGCGCATAATCGCGGTGCGCTGCGCTTCCTTAATCATCTGCGCATCCTCTTCTGGGAGCGTGATTGGATTCATCGCAATTGAAACCACCGCAATGCCGCGCAGCTCCGTCCATTTTTTGGTGAGCGCCTCGTTCATGGCCTGCGAAAGCTCCTCCGTATGGCCGGGCAGCTCATTCGGACGCACCTCCATTGCAGAAATTTTGGCAAAGGCGGGCTGCAACGCACTGATAAACTCCGTCTTTAACTGGCTGTCAATTTCCGAACGGCGGTACTCCCGTTCTACGTTTCCACAGACGTTTGTATAGAAAAGAAGCGGGTTTGCAATTTTATAAGAGTAAAGGCCGTTGCAGCGCACGGATACATCGACATCCAGTCCGATTTTAGAATCCACCACGCGGAACGGGATCGGATTGGCTGTTCCAAATTTGTTTTCGATAATCTCTTTTGTATTAAAATAATAGACGCGCTGATCCTTCCCCGTGTCCCCGCCATACGTAAAACGCCTGCCGATGGTCTTAAAGGTTTCCAGAATGGACTGCCCCAGTTCTCCAGCAAAGATGCTCGGTTCCGTCGAAGAATCATAGGTGAATTCGCCCGGTTCTGCGCAGACTTCCACGATTTTCCCCTGCTCAACGATCATCATGCACTGTCCGTCCGCAACGGCAATTCCCGATCCATTCGAAATAATATTATCGCTCGCCTTCGTATTGGAGGAACGCCCTCCGATCCGCTTTTGTCCCTTGACCGCGAGCACATCCTTGTCCAATGCGTCACAGTAGAAAAATTCCTTCCACTGATCCGCAAGCGTACTGCCAAGCGCGCCGATTCCTGCTTTAATAAGTCCCATAATGCCGTTCTCCTTTCCATACGCCGCAATCCGCACACCTGCCTGATGGTATGCGCCAGCGATCGCCTTCTATGCCTGCCAAATCCGCCTTCCTGTTCATCAATAAACGGGCGGACGCGAAAACATTGCGACAATATACGAATAAACTGCGTTTACATGATACTGATGCACCTGATAAGCGGCCTGCTGCGGGCCGCGGGGGCGGGACTCGATGATAATACGCGTCATGCCTGGCTGCGGCTCATAAAAATTGATGTTCACATATTCACCCCAGCTATATGCCGAGACACCCGTAAAAAGCCAAATCTGATACTGCATCCGGTCAACAAATTCAATCGGATATCCGGCGATATTTCCGGTCTTTTCCTTTATCGCCGCCATTGAGTCAAAAACCGTCATAAACGGAATTTGCAAAGCAAAATCCGCTCTTGCGCCGGGCGCCGTATACTGGTAAGAATAATAACCTGTCAATCTGCGTCATCTCCCATCGTTTTTATCAATGCGCTTCCGAGTTTTTGCATCGGAATTCCTTTCCCGCGTCTTTTCGCCAAAAAGGACGCTTTATACGCATAGATCGACCTTTTCAGCAAAAATATCTTTGACGCTATTATAACATGGGAACGGGAAGAAAGCAAAAGAAAAGCGGCGATCTTTATCAGAAGACCGCCGTTTTTTTGAAAAAAGAGATTTTAAAGAAGATCCAAATCGGTCTTATTCAAATGTGTATGGCAGCATTGGATCCATTTTATACAAAACCGAAAGCGGCAGATCTCTTGAGCTTGCGCCGACACGGATGGTATACACACCCTTTTCCGGAATCCACCGGTGAACCGCGGTATTGTAATAGCAAAAAGCGTCCGGAGGCAGTGGAATCCGCACTGAAATCGTTTCATGCGCGCGAATAAACACCTTTTTGAATCCGCGAAGCTCCTGCTTCGGATGGCTGGCCCACGAGGTGCGCGGGAATTCTAAATAGACCTGCGCAGTTTCCATCCCGTCGGTATCGCTTGTGTTCGTGATAAAAAAGGTAAGCACACCGTCCGTCAGCGTCAGGTTTTCGTATACAAATGTGGAATATGACAGTCCGAAGCCAAAGGGATACTCGGGCGAAATACCGGCGGTGTCAAAGTGACGGTAGCCGATCATCAACTTTTCGCGATATTCCGCTTTAAAACCATCGCCCGGATAATTTTGCAGGCTCAAAACATCCTGTAGCCGTGCTGGGAAAGTCTCCGGAAGCTTTCCGGAAGGATTGTTTTTGCCGCACAGCGTTTCCGCGACGGCGCGCCCGGTCGCCTGACCGGCCATGAACGCGACGAGAATCGCATCTGTACAGTCGCCCCACTTACAGGTGGAAATCGCGTCTCCTACATTGAGCACTACAATAACCCGCTTGTTGGCACGTCCACAGACACGAATGGCATGCTCCATATACGGTTCAAGCTCAATATGATTGCGGTCCATCGTTTCGCTGGTGCAGGAAAGCGACTGGCCGGCAAAGATGACAACAGCGTCCGCAGCAGAAGCCCGCTCGTGAAGATCCATCTCCATAAAGCCAACTTCCTTTTGGAATGTCTCGATTTCCGACTCAGGCAAAAATTGCACATCCGTCTGCCCGCCCAACAAGGCCTGGAGCTCCGCAAGCGGCGTTGTGAGAATCGGCGGATTGATTACACGGGAGCTTCCGTCGCCGCCGGTAAACGGCACGGTCGCCCGATCGCCGATGACAAGCAGCGTTTGAAGCGTTCCCGGAACCAGCGGCAGCGCGTTGTTCTCATTTTTCAAAAGAGTCATCGCTTCATTCGCGGCGCGGAGCGCGATCTCTCCATGCCGCGCAAAATCGATTTCCCACGGCTGATAGACCGTTTTCGTGCGCTCCAAAAACGTAAATAGATGAACGATCGCCTCATCCACGAGCGCCTCGGTGATGATACCCTGTTCATACGCTTCTTTAAGCTGCCCATATGCTTCTTCCTGATACGGCATACACATTTCGATGGACGCCAAAAGTGAATAGGCACGGTTTTTCACCGCGCACCAGTCAGAAATTACAATGCCGTCAAATCCCCATTCTTTACGCAGAATATCGTCAAGAAGCTGTTTGTGTTCCGAAGCAAAAATGCCGTTTAGGCGGTTATACGCGCACATGATTGACCACGGGCCGGCCTCTTTGACAATGATTTCGAACGGCTTTAAATACAATTCGCGCAGGGTGCGCTCGTCAATCTCGCTCGAAACACAAAAACGCCCGCGTTCCTGATTATTGGCGGCAAAATGCTTTGGGCATGCGGCGACGCCTTTTTTCTGTACACCTCTGACATATGCGGCGCCAAGTTTTCCCGCAAGAAGCGGATCCTCAGAAAAATATTCAAAGTTTCGTCCGCAGAGCGGATGGCGTTTTAGATTCACAGCAGGGCCGAGCACTGCATTCACGCCATATGCGCGATATTCTTCGCCCAGTGCGCCGCCGACTTCTTCAAGCAGATCCGTATTCCATGTCGCGGCGAGCGCCGCGCCGGTTGGAAAAGCTGTGGACACAGCCTCCTCTCCATTCGTGCAATTCGGAAAGGCGGAGCGCATCCGTTTGTGAAATTCGGGGTTTGCCGCATCGTTCTGCTTTTTAAAACGCAGACCGAACGGACTGTCGTGGTAGCGCATGGCGGGTACGGAAAAACGGGGAAGCGCCTGGCTGGCGTTCGAATCTTTTCCGGTGAGATAGTGAAGCTTCTCATCAAGCGTCATCTGTTTTAAAACCGCATAGACATCCATTGTTTCGTCCTATGACCGATATGACGGTCATATCCTCCTTTTATCTCCGGCAAAATCAGTGCCCACATTTTGAAATTTATTTTAATGAGCCGATATGAATTTGTCAAGTGCCCGAGCACTAAAGAACAATGAAACGACTCAATATTTTGATTGTAGGAGCGCTTCCGATTAGACAAGACGCATTGTATCGCCGTTTTACGTAATCCGCCCCATAAATCTTAAGTAGGAAGGGAGAAGATGCCCTTTGGGGAATGTCCTATTTTCATGTCTAAGGCCGATAAAGAAAGGGATATTGACTCTTTCCAATCGGTATTTGAACTTTCGTTGAGACAATGATAAACATATAAAGAACCGGCAATCTCCCAAAAAAAGATTGCCGGTTCTTTATATGTTTAAGACGTCACCGTAGAGAACACTCTCAGCCGGTTTTTATCCGTTTCGCATGACACGGATAAAGATTAAACGTGTCGGAAATGGTACATTGGGCACGGATAATTCCTCCGTCATTGACGGAAGCGCATATTGAGTGCGGTCCCCGACCATGCGTTGTCGCTGAAGCAAAGCAAAAATTCAGACCAGAGCCGCGCCTGGCACGTAGTAAAGTATCCCCTGAAAGGAGGATAGAGCCGCCTCCCTTACCGGCGGATTTTCCGCGCAGTTCCTGGTTTTCCCGCCTTCAAACTCGAAACGATTGGAAAGCCGGAAGTTCACGCTTTCTTTATAGGATGTCTAATGACTGTTTTCCATTTCTCAGGAGCAACCTTTCTTGCGTCGGACATATAAATTTCGTGATGCAATCGCTTGTCGGTGATGTCATTTACATAGCCATTCTGCTCTAAAAAAGTATTCATCAAGGCAACCGTTGCGGGTTCATCATCAAACGAACCAAAGTGCATCATTTGGACACACAACCCCTCGTCAATAGTCATAAACTCCGCAGGCGAACAATCTATTTTTTTCTTCCTTGTTGCAGTCTGTACCGCCCATTCAAAATCTGCCTTGGAAACGAAATCCGGCAAGCGAATGACTGAAATCCAGTTAAAGGTCGACTTGTCGGAATAGTCCACACCGTCGATATCATCTTGCCACCAGAATCCTTCAAGGGGCGGCACAACATACTCAAAAAATCCCTCTATTCTGTAATCCGTCTTATAACTCATTTTCAAAGTGTATGCTACGGAATATAGAACACTGATGGCTTGCTGATATGCTCCGCCTTCTTCATTTGGATTACCCTTGCCTCTTACTGCTATATAATTTGCCTTTGGAACATTTACTATTGCTGGTTTGTTCTTGGGCATATAGAATTCTTTATATTCTTTTTTAAAATCAAATGCCATAATATCCTCCATTCAATTCCAGTTTGCCTATTAGTTTTCTGACATAAGTATAGCACATCTTCCTGTCGCAAGCAATTAAAAACAAGGATTTACTTTTGAGAGCACCATTTATGGTGTAAATTATCATGAAAGCGCCAGACAAATAAAAACTGGCGCAAAAATAAGGAAGGCCCCCATTACACGGGAGCCTTCCTCGCACCGTCACGTTCTCGAGGTGACGGTTCTTTATGTCTATTGGGTACAAAAAAGATGTTATGCGTTTATAAAATTGTGAAACATAGGGAGTTCGTTTGTTTTCTTTTGCAGTATTCAGAGAAGCAATCAGCATACGCTTAATTTCCTCCGTCAACACCAGCAAACTTTCAAAATCATACCCTGTTAAATTTGTTCGTTTCAGTAAAGTAAGCCAATAAATACTTTCGCCTGATTCTTTGAAAGAAATATGGAGTTTAGATATAAAGTCTGCTTTGCTGTTGCCGTAAACTGCTTCGTTTATGTTTGCGCCGATACTTGTTGCAGAACGAAGCAATTGCTTTGCAATCGTTGTATCTTTTTTAGATTTTGAAAACACTTCATAAAACAAAACGATTTGCGTTGAAAATTCAAGAGATTTATCAAGTAACGGGCTGTTCATTGGTATCGCCTCTCTGCGAATTATAGCATAATACATTTTTATAATCAAAGCTTTGCGAAGCAAGGTCACCGATACTTTTCTCTATTCTCTTTTATCTTTTCATTGGGAACGACATTTTAGAGAAGAGAGAAAAAAGAGAAGTGAAGAGAGAAAAGAACGAAAAAGGAACGACAATCTTCTTTCGAAAATTGTCGTTCCTTTTTGGTGACCCCTGGGAGAATCGAACTCCCGATTACGCCGTGAGAGGGCGTCGTCTTAGCCGCTTGACCAAGGGGCCATATATGTAAAACGGCTAAAAGCCGCTTATTGCAAGATAAAAAGCCATCAAAGACGGCGCTTTATCCAGAAAAACAACAAAACGATTGCCCTGCTGTTTTTAATGGTGACCCGTGCGAGAATCGAACTCGCGATTCCGCCGTGAAAGGGCGATGTCTTAACCTCTTGACCAACGGGCCGTTTGGTAGCGGTAGTCGGATTCGAACCAACGACACTGCGGGTATGAACCGCATGCTCTAGCCAACTGAGCTATACCGCCGTATCTTCGAATATTCCCGAAGAGAACGAGATTAATTATAGCGTAAACAGGGACGCTTGTCAACTATTTTCTCAGAGAAATTTGCGCTTTGGCGAATATGGATGATTTTATCGCCGAAAAAGAACGCCGTGAATGCAAATCTGTCAAAAAAGGCAGCGTGCGTCATCCTTTTGAGCCTTTGCGCATAGGATAGTATCGACCGGTATGCAACTCTATATACGTGCCGGACAACAATATAAAACGGAGTTGGTCATTCATGCAGAACAACGACGCGCTTTCCGCACTGTTAAATGAAGCCGGAAAAAAGGCCGGCGTCAATCCGGCAACACTGAAGCAGAACGTGCAGAACGGCAAGCTGGACGCTCTGCTTGCAAACATGAAGCCGCAGGATGCAAAACGTTTTCAGGAAATCTTAAACAATCCGGCGCTCGCCAAACAGCTTTTAAATACGCCGGGAGCACAAAAGCTTATTCGGCGTTTTGCTGAACAGGGAGGGAACACCAATGGAGGACTTGGCTGAAAAATTAAACGGCATTCTTTCTTCTCCGGAAGGCCAGGAGCAGCTTAAAAATATTGCGGCCATGTTCGGCGGATCGGACGCGCCGGATCTGTCAGGACTGTTCGGGCAAGGCGCTTCATCATCCGCACCGACAGAAAATTCGGCGCAGGATCCCTCCGCCGAATCCCCGCCTATCGATATGGCGGCGATTGCCGGAATTCAAAAGATGGTCAAAAGTATGAATACAAACGACAAAAACACGCAGCTTTTGCTGGCACTCAAGCCGCATTTCAGTGAAGCGCGGCAGAAGCGGGTGGACAACGCGGTAAAAATGCTCCGACTGATGGCGCTTTTGCCGATGTTAAAGCAAAGCGGCATTCTGTCGGGTCTGATTTAATAAGGAAAGAGAGGGGAGGAGAATGGCGCGAGGCTATACAAACGAAGAAATTCTGGCCATGCAAAAGGATGCAATCCGCAGAGTCAACGAAATGCGGCGAATGTCAGAAGAAAAGCTGCGGCAAACCGCGCCGCCGGAACAGCAACCGCCCTCTCCGCCCCCCTCCTCCCCCAAAACGGATGAAAAGCCGGCTCCGGCACAGGAGGCTCCCGCCTCCACAGAACATCCGAGCGGCGGACTGACGGCGATTTTACAGTCCTTTGGCGGCGACCGTGAAACTATGCTCCTGCTGGCGCTCCTTTTCCTTTTAATCAAGGAAGAGGCAGATACTTCGCTGATTTTGGCGCTCGTTTATATTTTGCTGTAGAACGCAGGCGCCCGGCACTTATACTGGGCGCTTTTGACGCGTCTGCTTCCAATTATCCGGCGGACTCGCCGGACGCATCTGAAGCCTCAACCGCAGTATCGGAAAAATCCACATCAGGATACATCAGCGCCGCAAGCTGTCTGAGCTGGTCAATCATATTTCCAGTTCCATCCAGCAAAGCACTGCGATCCGCCTCATACAGCGCTCCCTCAGCCACGGCGCGCTTCTGCGCAAAATTTGCATTCTGCCGGATGTTTTCCGCCTGAAGCGGCGCGGCATAAAACAAAACGTCCGGGTCGGCGGAAGAAAGCGTCTCAGCCGAAACGGTATAGCTTTCTCCTTCTGCTGCATTCGTACCGATCAGGGCGAGCAGCGCTCCTTCGACGGTATCGGGAGTTGCCAGATACGGATCAATGGTGCAGATAAAAAGAAACGATTTTTTCTCCTCCGGCACTTTGTCTGTGATACGCTCCACGTCGGCCTTCATCGCATCGATCAGCGCCGTTCCGGCGGAGTCGGCCTCCAGTTTTCCGTCCATGGCGGCAATGACATCGTAATAACGCGCGTACAGTGCGTCAAGCGAATCGACCGGCGAAAGCACCACAACCTGCACGCCAGCCTCGGAAAGCTCGTCTAACTGCGACTTTGCCATTGGCGCGCTTGTAAACAGAAGATCCGGAGAGACTTCCTTAATTGCTTGAAGATCGGGGACAAGCGCTGTCCCGATCCCCTTTCTTGCGCTGCCGGTCTTTTCCGCCTCTTCGGAAGCAACCGCTATAATCTGATCCTCATAGCCAAGATCCTCTAAAATATTGGTAAGCTGTGCAGACAACGTTGCCACGCGTTCAGGCTTTTCTGTTACGGTAACGTTTCCAACCGTAACCGGATAGGGCGTTTCTTCTTTTTCAACAGTATTGCTGCCAAAGCACGCGCTCAACACAAAAACAAGACTGGCGGCAAGAATGCCCGCTGCTAACCGTTTCATGTAAAGATCCTCCAATTCGTTTTCGATCTATCGAAAGCCGCACATGCGGCTTTTTTTCTTTTTATTAAGGATACCATTTTAAAGCATCGAATTCAACCGTTCACGGATGATTCCCCTGATATTTCAAAGGGACGTCCTTCACCGCTGCGTTTTTCTCCCGGTTTATTCCTTTATCACATAAAAGTATTGCATTGCGGTTAAAAAGCCGTTATAATAAGGGATAAACACGTTAAGACTGCACAGTCGGAAAGGATGAACGGATATGACAATAACCGCGGCACAGGCAATGGTTCGCTGTCTTCAGGCTGAGGGAATCCAGACGGTATTCGGCCTTCCGGGCGCGGCGATCTGCCCGTTTTATGACGCCCTGTCAAAAACGGACATCCGCCATATCCTTGTACGGCAGGAACAAAACGCCGGACATGCTGCCAGCGGATACGCCCGCCTTACAAAAAAGCCCGCCGTCTGCATTGCCACCTCCGGTCCCGGCGCTTTGAATCTGATTACCGCCGTAGCCACCGCCTATATGGACTCGATTCCGCTGGTTG
>UQQY01000032.1 GCA_900543295.1 uncultured Oscillospiraceae bacterium
TACGAAAGCTCGATCCGGCCGTATTATCAGTATTAAATGAATTCCCGAAAGGAGTCAATCGACGGTTTTAAATTTCTGTTATAAGCCGTTCCTTTTCCGATAAGGAGGAAAAGGAACGGCTTCCCTCTCCTTTTTGATTTACTGAAAAGGAGAAAGGGATTTTTACTATGAAAATCGATTTTTGTACCAGCTCAAGAGAATACAAATCGTTTATAAAATCACACGATAAACAATTTGTATATGATTGCGGTAAAAAAGCGCCCAGCGAGCTGCGCGAAATCTATGGACTTATGCAGATAACGCAGGAAGGCGCGGACTTCGAGCGAATCCGGCGCCTCCTTCACTGGACAGCGGCACATTTGACGCATCGCGGCGAGTATGACAATCACGATCCGCAGGAAAGTCTTGTGCTCCTCGAGCGATATTTTACAGTATGATGCGAAGAATCTGTTCTTTTTCCGCTGCAAGCTGCGTCAGTGCTACGGCGCGCACAGAGGAAGAGAGGGGATTGCCGAAATTGCGCCGGACGGCTTCGATGTGCATACGCGCATGGTGCAAAACCTGCTTTTCCGTATTGCAGAATACGGAGAGTCTCCGATATTTAAGGAATGGCTTTCCTTTGAAAGCGCGCTGCAAAACCAATATGTCAATATGGCGTCGTTTTGCGCGCCGCCCCAGCGGTTCTAAAGTAATCGTATGAAAACGGCATCGGCAGAATAAAACTGCCCTTGTGAGATTGCTTATGGAATTAAAATACGCCGTTTACGGCAAAACAGCCGCCTTGATTCAGGCGGCTGTTTTCTTCCTGCTTATCTTACTGCTTGTCGCCAAGCGCCGTTTCAATCGCATCGATCATCAAATGCATGGTCTTTAAACGCGCATATTTTTTATCGTTTGACTCAATGATATGCCACGGCGCCGTCTTGGTACTGGTCTTTTGGATCATCTCGTTGACTGCGTCTTCATAGACGTCCCATTTTTCGCGGTTGCGCCAGTCCTCATCTGTAATCTTCCATTGCTTGTCCGGATCGTTCTGCCGTGCGGTAAACCGGGCGAGCTGCGTGTCCTTGTCAATATGAATCCAGAATTTTAGAAGCACGGCGCCCCAGTCGGTCAGTTCTCGTTCGAACTCGTTAATTTCGTTATAGGCGCGCTGCCAGTCATGCTCGGAGCAGAAGCCCTCAAGGCGTTCTACCATGACGCGTCCATACCAGGTACGGTCGAAGATCGTAATATGACCGGTTTTGGGAATTTGCCGCCAGAAGCGCCAGAGATAGTGCCGGGCAAGCTCGTGCGGCAGGGGACTTGCAATCGGAATCACTTCGTAGCCGCGCGGATCAAGCGCCGTGGCAATCCGCTTAATATTGCCGTCCTTTCCGGCCGCATCCCATCCCTCATAAGCCAGAATCACCGGGATTTTTTTGCGGTAGAGCCGGTAATGCAGTGTGCTGAGCTTTTCCTGACAGCGTTTAAGCTCTTCTTCATATACGTCGTCTGAAACGGTTTTGTTCAAATCAATGTCGCACAGAAGCGGCGTGGGATTCAGCGGATAATCCTTTCGGATGATTGGACGCTGCCGGAGCGCATCACGGTTTTGAATTGCCCTGTCAATACAGCCGGTGAGGACTTTCAGCGCGTCGTGTTCCGCTTCCAGCTTATGTGTGCTTTCTATGATATGCCACGGTGCGTCGGGCGTATGCGTGGCATAGAGATATTCCTCATAATCGTGAAGACAGGCGTCATAGTGCTTATTCTGCCATTTATCATGCTCGCTTACGCGCCAGGCGGTATCCTTGTCGGACAGCAGAGTGCCGATACGCTTTCTTTGCTCCTTCTCGCTGATGTGCAGAAATATTTTTACCAGTAAATAGCCGTTGTCGATCAACTGCCGTTCAAAGGAGTTGATTGACTGAAGCCGGTCTGCATACTCTTTTTCTGAAAGCTCCCCATGCTGTTTTTGCCGGATGGTTTCATCCATCCAGCCGGAGTCGAGAAACAAAAATTTTCCGTTTTCCGGAATGTCCACAAAATGCCGCCAAAGGAAAGGGTGACGTTTATCCTCTTCAGTGGGTGCGCCTGTCGAAATGACCTTGAACGAACGCGGATCAATCGGCGCAATCATCCGTCCGATTAAACGTCCCTTTCCAGATGCGCCCCAGCCCTCGACCAGCACCAGAACCGGCAGCTTTGTCTTTTTAATCATTTGTTCCTGTCGGAATAATTGTTCGCGCAGGGCTTTGCGTTCAGCTTTCAGCGCTTCCTTTTCTGTGCGTTCTGTTTGAAACGCAAAATTTTTCAGCATATCAAACGCCTCCGTTCTCTTTTTGGAAAAAAGGGGCTGTCCGCCTTTTTCCACTCTGATTCTATGATAAAACAAAAACCGCTGTGCATTCAAGTAAAATATTCCGTTTTTCAAAAATTTTATTTGGAACAGAAGAGGCACATGGCCGAAAAAAATAGCCTTCGTTTCTCTGCGGCTATTTTTATTGCTCCGCAATAAAAAGAATTATAATGGCCGTGCCCCTTATCGGGGCACATGGCCGAAAAAAATAGCCTTCGTTTCTCTGCGGCTATTTTTTTATTGCTCCGCAATAAAAATAATACTTGACTTTTTTCATTACCGTGCTATAATATATAATGTCGCAAATAAATAGTGGGGTATCGCCAAGCGGTAAGGCAGCAGATTCTGAATCTGCCATTCCGGTGGTTCGAATCCATCTACCCCAGCCAGTAAAAGACCAAGTTATATGACTTGGTCTTTTTCAATGGAATTTGTTCCTTACGAAACGAGTGAAGTATTACTTCGTAATATGAAATACGCTTCGTGTATGAAATGTGCCTGCGGCATATATGGAAATCGCAGACGCGTCCTTTTCGTATTCTCCAGCCAATCGGGAACCTTGATACGCAGTTCGCGTTCGGAGCTTTTCTTTTGCTTTATACTTTTTTTAAGAATTCGCGGAGAGTAGAAACGGCCTCAAGAAAACGAAGCTGTTCATTTTCGGATAAGGCGGAAAGCTGTTCGGCGAAATGTGAAACGACAGTTTTTTGCATGTTGTCAAGAAAGGTAAGCCCTTCTTCGCTCAATGACAGAAAGACGCGCCGACGATCCTGATTGTCTGCCGTACGGATCAGAAAGCCGCGGTCATGCAGTGTGGAAACCGCAACTGAAAGCTGCGGCTGCGAAACGTTGATCGCCTGAGAGAGCGTGGACAGTGTACACCTTTTCTCATGCAACAAATGTATCATAATACGCATGTGCATCGGCGGAATCAGATCAGAGGCCAGCTTAAAAAAAGGGCGTGAAAACTGGCGGTCGAATTCCGGCGTGAGAGAGAGAAGCGCTTGACAAAGCTCTTCCTGCCTGTTCATAAAAAATTCACTGCCTTTCTGAAAAATTGTAAAAGGTCTATGCTATATTATAAATAATTTATTTTTATTAACGGTTTATAAAACAAATCTTATAATAACAGTATAATGAAGCCATACTGTTTTGTCAACGGTCGAAAGGAGATTGTCAGGATGTCAAAACTTGAAAAAATTCAAGAAGCAGTAGAAAAAAAGAAAGTAAAAAAAGTTGCGAAGTTTACAGATGATGCGGACAGTACGGTTCGTGCGGCTGCGTTTGAAGCGTTGGGCGCATTTCCGGGTGACGAATATGCATTGGAAATTTGTCAGAATACTATCCGCGACAGCGATCCGGCTGTCCGCCTTGCGGTTGCGAGAGCGCTCGCAAAAATTGGCAACGACCATGTTGTTGAGGCGCTCCGGCACCAGATGCTGAACGAAACAGATTCAGCGCTTAAAAAAGCGTTTGAAGATGCGATGGATGCCTGCCGCGAACGCCGTTTCTGATCTTCGCGTTCTTCCATGATGAAATAGACTGCGTTAAAGAGAAACAAGACCGCTTTTCAAAACGGTCTTGTTTCTCTTTTTGCCTGTATATCAAGGAAGAAAGCGCGCAGACTATTTCCTGTCAGGAGGAATGGTTTTGCGCTTGATAAAATTCCGGCGGATTCTCCGGCTTTTTTTGATCGGTGCGGTTGGCTATACACTGATTGAAATTTTATGGCGCGGGCACACCCATTGGACAATGAGCATTACCGGCGGCGTTTGCTTTGTGCTGATCTACACCATTTGGCGCCGCCTTTTTGCCGCACCGTGGTATCGCGTCTGCTTATGCTGCGCGGCGGCTGTCACAGGAGTTGAATTTGTGGTAGGCTGTATTGTCAACCTGCTGCTTGGATGGAATGTATGGAACTATGAACAGCTTCCGCTGCACCTGTTTGGTCAGATTTGCCCGCTGTTCAGTATTCTTTGGTTCTTTCTCTCTGCGCTTTTGCTGCCGCTCTGCCGTCTTCTCAGAAAAAAGGGGATCTGCTGATGAAAAATCCGCCCGCATTTTACGTGCAGGCGGATTTTGTCTTCAATCGACCTTATTCTGTGTATCTGAATTTTCCGCTGTCTCCTGTAAAACATAAGGCGCAAGCTGTGGTTCCATCGATTTTGGAACCGATACCGTAAGCCGCGTACCCGTATCGGTATAAGAAATCGCATGAATCTGCCCGTTTTGCCGGATAAGAGGAAGAACTGCGCCTGCCGAATAGGGAAGAAGCAGATCAAGCGGAACCATCCTGCTGGAGAGAAACATCTCGATGCGCGCGAGCAGTGCGGCAATGCCTTCGCCTGTTTTGGCCGAGAGGCAAACCGTATCCGTCGTATTGTACGGACGCATTGAGGGATGCACTAGGTCGCACTTATTGTATACGGTAAGGGACGGAATATCCGCGCAGCCAAGTGATGACAGCAGTTCCTCCGCCACCTGTTTCTGCTCTGCAACGGCGGGATTTGCAAGGTCGCAGACATGCAGAATAAAGTCGGCCTGCGCCGCTTCCTCCAGAGTGGATTCAAACGCACTGATTAACTGGTGCGGCAGCCGCCTGAGCAGTCCTACGGTATCGACCAGCACGGCCTTCTGTCCGCTTGGTAAAAACAGCTCGCGCGCCATTGGATCAAGCGTTGCAAAAAGCTGATTTTTTGCATAAGCCTCCGCGCCAGTCAGCGCGTTTAGAAGCGTGGATTTTCCGGCATTTGTATATCCGACAAGCGCGATCGAGGCGACATCGTTTTTCTTTCTCCTTTGGCGGCGGTCTCCGCGGCGTCTGGCAAGCAGCGAAAGCTCGCGGGAAAGCGTCTCAATACGGCGGCGGATATGGCGGCGGTCGCTTTCCAGTTTAGTCTCGCCCGGGCCACGGGTGCCGATGCCGCCGCCCTGCCGCGAAAGCTTCCTGCCCATGCCCAAAAGCCGCGGAAGCAGGTATTTCTGCTGGGCAAGCTCAACCTGCAATTTGCCTTCGTTGGAGCGTGCGCGCTGTGCGAAAATGTCCAGAATCAGCATGGTGCGGTCGATTACATCGAGGCCGGTCAGCTCTTCGATATTCCGAAGCTGTACGCCGGAGAGCTCATCGTCCACAATCAGAAGCTGCGCGTCGAGCCGCTCTGCCGTTTCCTTAATTTGCGCAAGCTTTCCCGCGCCGAGATAGGTGGCGCTGTTTACGGCGGGCATGTTCTGGATGACCTGTACCACAACCCTTGCGCCCGCTGTTTCAGCAAGCTCTTCCAGCTCCTGCATGGAATCTTCTGCGTCGAATGCGCCGGTATTGACGCTGGCGAGAATTGTGTTTTGTTTATTATCCTCAACATTATACAATATGTAATCAAACCTTTCTATCGTTTCGGAAGTTCCTTCGTGTTAATGCCTATTATACGCGGAAAATGGCGGAGTGTCTACGTACGAAAGCAGGATGCGGCGAAAACAGCGCCGGAAAGCAGGGCAACGCCGGGCGCGCCGAGAATAGCCGAGGCGGCTCCGGTAAGAAAGTTTACAGGCAGGGAAAGCCCTGCCTGTGTAAGCAGAAAGGAGACAGGAAACAGTGTAAGCAGGCCGGTAAAAGCGTTAAAGCAGAATCCCGCAAGCTTTTTTCGTTTCTTGTGCCAGAGTAAAAGCTGGAAAAGCAGCAGAAGAACCAAAACAGATGTCAGAATCCATTCTGTCAAAAGAAAAACTCCCTTCAAAAAGCGCGTATTTTTTCACGCTTTGCTTTTTTGATTAAATAGGAATAGCGCCGTTCCAGTGAGCACAGCTCCAGCGCATAGGTGTCGATCAGGTCGAAATCCGTCTCAAGATCATAGCAGCTTTGAAGCGCCTGAATTCTGGTTTGCAAATCCTTTATTTCCGCTAAGAACGCCTCGCGCTTTAAACGTTCGGTCTCCTCTTCTGCTTTCTCTTTTCGCAGAATACGAAAATGGGAAGCGGAAAATGAAGAAATACGCTGTAAAATGCCTTCCATAACAATCCCTCCAGATCATGATATGCAAAGCATTGGCTTTTTCATCCTGAAATATACATAAAACAGATGAAACTTTTTCTTGAAGCCTGATAGACAGAAAAGCGGTATTACTGTGCGATAAAAACAGTGCTGCTCTGTTCTTTTTACGAAAAATTCTGCATAGAATAAGAAGTAAAAACAATGCCGGAGGAGAAACAGCAATGAAAACCGTACATATTGCAGAGCAGTACTGCCGCCAGTGCAGAAGAGAGGTCGGAATGGAGTATGCAACGTATTCGGACGGAAAACGGGAGAGACGGTGCCTGTCGCGCTTTTGCGAACAGGAGCTGACCCCAATGTCAGTTTGCCATCTTACAGGGGAGCGGATTGCCCGGAAAGCGGGGAGCGCCGGCTGATCAGAACACAGGCTCCTGTGTATCCAGTCATGCACTTTGAGAAGGGTGCGGTCAATCAATACAGTATTTAAATTAAGAAGCAGCTCCTCATGAACGGCTGTCGGCGAGGAGCTGCTTCTTATCGTTTTAATTTCGTACCGCAGTGAAAAAGAGCCGCTTAAAACGGAAAAGGATTTCTCCGTTTTCACACTTGGGGTAAAGTATCTGCGCTTTTTGCAGTATAGCATTCTGAAATGCAATGGAATCTGTTTCGGAAAGCGCGTCTAAATATGGGCGAAGCCGCGTTCCCTTCACCCATTCAAGCAGCGCTTCATGCGACGGCATCCTGTGAAAATAGGTTGTTTCCCATATATCAAAGGTATCTGTACAGCGGCTTAAAATATCAAAGTATTCTTCAGAGGAAAGCATTCTGTTCGGTTCGAGACTTTTTTCGGAAAAGCCCCATCGAGGCATAGCGGCAACCTCGTCAATGACGCGGTGAAGCGGCTCGTTTCGGTTGATTGGCGCCTGTACGGCAAGAACGCCTTTGGAATTTAAAAGCTGCATCATGGCCGGAATCAGTTTTTCGTGCGAGGGGATCCATTGAATACAGGCGTTTGAAAAAACAATATCAAAGGTTTTCTTCAAGGATTGAAGAGAGTCGGAGGCGTCGCACTGCAAAAAGGTGAGTTCCGGATAAGAAGCGCGCGCCTCTTGAAGCATCGCTTCGGATTTGTCGATTCCCGTAATATCGGCGTTGGGAAAAAGATCTTTGAGCACCGCCGTACTGTTTCCGGGGCCGCAGCCAATGTCAAGCACGGTATCCGGCGACAACAAAGAAAGCCGACGAGCGAGATCAAGCGCAGGCTGCGTCCGCTCCGCTTTAAATTTCAGATATTGTGCGGCGTTCCATTCGGCCATAAATATTCTCTCCTTATACAAGCTATTCTAACTGCATGCAGTGTACAGTT
This sequence comes from uncultured Oscillospiraceae bacterium, assembly GCA_900543295.1. Classification (GTDB taxonomy): domain Bacteria; phylum Bacillota; class Clostridia; order Oscillospirales; family Ruminococcaceae; genus Paludihabitans. Next base: position 7,696 of record UQQY01000032.1, read on the forward strand.
ACAGAAAAATTTTCATTGCCCGGCATTTTGCCGGAGCATAGTTTTGTTGTATGAAAACCCATAGATTCATAAAGCCGTATAGCGGGCGTGTTCCCTTTAAGCACCTCAATGCATAACGGCCGCTTATACGTATGCTCAATCACATGGCGCACAAGGGCGCTTCCGATGCCTCTGCGCATATAGTCCGGATCGACATAAAGCCATGCCAGTTCTTCATCGGCGTATGCGGCAAATCCGCAGACTCTGCCCTCCTGCATGGCAACCGCCACAGTGTAGTCGAAAAGCCCCTCTGCGGGCGCGGCAATACGGAGCGGAAGAAACGCGCCGTCAAGCCCCGCGTTGTGAAGCTCCAGCTTGCGGGCGCTGTCGTGAATCTCTGAAATCCGAGACCAGTCTTCATCCGTATAAGGGCGAATGGAAATCATCTGCATGAAAATCAACCTCTTTCTGACGGCCTATTCATCGAGATAGGCGGAATAAGCCGCATCAGTGCGTGCACGCTCTGCATTATTCTCCGCAATACGCGCTTTGAGCGTAAGCCTGGTTTTGCGCCGCCTGCACTGTTCAGTGAAACGGCTCGAGTACAGCAAAAACAGCAGGTAGACGTACGGCATGCCGAGATTGGTTTCAAGGAGGGAGTTGACGAGCAGCGGGGAAAGCTTTTCAAGCCCGGAAAAGCCTGCGCTGCGGATACCGCCAATCAAAAGCATGGCCTCCCAGCCAAACTGCACCAAAATTCCAATAATCAAAAGCCATAGAACCGGTGCTTTTTCTTCCGCGTTTTTCCTCGAAAGATTCCAAACAATCAGTCCGAAATATCCGGCAAACAGGATCAAGGCCATATAGCCGTGATATGCGCCGGTTGTGCGCTGAATGACAATCGGTTCTCCGCCGCCGAAGGTTTGCGTCAGGAGCGGACAGCAAAACCACCAGGAGAGAATCAGCAGCGACCACTCAAAAAGATGACGATCCTTTGAGATCCAAAGCCAGATCCACGTGAAATTTGTAAAGCCGTAGCTCATCGACATCCATAAAAGCACCCAGAACAGACTGTAGCCGTCTGATATTTCCCTTGCGCCGCAGAGCAGGTGAAAAATGCCGTAATCTACAGCCATATATAAAAGACCGGCAAAAAGTCCGACCAGCACGGTTGTGTACTTTTTCCGCCAAAGAAGCAGCAGCGCAAACACGCATAAAAACAATACGTCGAGCCAGATATAGAGCGGGTCAAACTGTCTTTTTGCAATAACCTCCGTCATCATAGTCCTCCTTGCGCCCATTTTCGACAATATTATAGCATGAGGTGATGTAAGATGCAATGCGGCGCACAGAGAGGCGAGCAATGGGCGTCAATGTTCTGATTCAGGGCGTGTTTTTCACCGTCTGTCTGCACATCGTGGTCGGTCTGCTTGCTTGCCTTTTGGTCAAATGGATCCGAAAGAAACGGAGACAAAACGGAGCGCAGTATGCTGAGTCCGAACGATGAAAACGATGCAGTTCAATTGGTGAAAAGTTGAAAAAGGAGAGATGACCGGTCTATGAAATACTTCTTTTTGAGTATGGCTCCTTTGTTTGTTCTGATTGCGGCTGTACTATTGGCTGTTGCAATAATTCGGTTTATCCGTTGACTCATCAAAAAAGTGAACGAGGGCGAAGACAGTTCGGATCAGAATCCCTGATCGGACGATTTGATAAGACAACAAAAGCGCTTTCGACTTATCTGCCGAAAGCGCTTTCTCTTTTTTGCTCGTAAAAATCCGAATCAGCGGATTTCGATACCAAGACGGAATTTCAAATTGCCGAGGATTTTCTTTACAAACCGGTTGGTATCCTCCGGCGTGATCGGCTTATCGGCGGGAGCGAAGGTAAGCTTAAAGGCCATGCTCTTCTTGCCTTTCCCGAGCTGCTCGCTGCGGTAGATGTCGAACAGCTCGGCCTTTGAAACCTGCGGGCAGGCTTTCATGATCTCTTTTTGAATCATGCCGCACTCGATTTCCTCGTCGGCAACCAGCGCCAGATCCCGCAGCACATCCGGATAGGCGGAAATCGGCTGATAGCGGAAGCTTGCGCGTATATGCTTTGTCAGCGCGCGGTAGTCAAGCTCTGCAAGAAAAATCTGATAGCCGCTCCTGCTGTCCTTTGGCAGCTTTAATTCTGCGGAAACGTCGTTTGCGAGCTTGCCGAATACGCCGATCCGTTCTCCTTCGCAGAGAATATAGGCCGCAATACCCGGATGCAGATACGGCACATCCTGCGCGCGCTCATAGTCAAAGCTCAGGCCGAACGATTCCGCAAGCTCCTCAAGCGCGCCCTTTAAGGTGAAGAAATCCTCTTCTTCGCCGAAAACGGCCGCTCCCAGATGCGGGGTTTCCTCCGGCAGCTCTGTAACCGGCAGCGCTTTCGGAGCGTAAATGTTGGAGAGCTCGAAAATACGGCCGGCATTGTTGCCGCGCTTGATGTTTTCCACGGCGACGTTCAGCATAGAGGGCGCAAGCAGAGGACGCATAATGGTGAGATTGGAGGTGATCGGGTTTATCAGGCGGATGACCTGACGCTCCGGTGCATTCTGTGCAATGTGCAGCGCGTCCAGATCCGCATCGGCATAGAACGCCAGTGTGGAAACCTCAAAAAAGCCTTGTCCGCACATAACGCGCTTGATCTTTGCCTGCGTTTTCTGTTCTGCGGTAAGACCGCCGGTGGTAACCATTGCGCTCTTTAAGAAGGTTGGCTTGATGTGATCGTAGCCGTATTCCCGAATAACCTCTTCTGCAAGATCCGGCTCGCCGATCTCAATATCCTCGCGGTAACGGGGCGCCGTTACATCCAGCATATCGCCGTTTTGAACAACCTCAAAATGCAGGCTTTTTAAAATGCGGACGATTTTTTCAGCAGGAACCTCGATCCCCAAAATGCTGTTGATGCCGCTGACCGTCGCGGTAAAGCGCTTTCCCTCACGCGGCGCGCCGGCGCTTACGTCAAACGCGCTTTTTGTGATCTCCCCGCAGTGAAGCTCCTCAATCAGATGGAGCGCCCGCGCCATGCCAAGCTCCGTCGTATATTCGGAGATACCCTTTTCATAGTGGCTGGAGGCGTCGGTATTCTGACCAAGACCGCGCGCCGTTTTGCGGATATTATCGCGGGCAAACTTCGCAGATTCAAACAAAAGCTGCGTGGTGTTTTCGGTGATCTCACTGTTTAGGCCGCCCATAACGCCGGCAAGCGCCACCGGCTTTTGACCGTCGCAGATGACAAGATTCTGCGGAGAAAGCGTAAATTCCTTGCCGTCCAGCGTGGTGATAGGCTCGCCCTCTCTGGCGCGGCGCACAAGGATCTGATTGCTTTCGAGCGTTTCCATGTCAAAGGCGTGCATCGGCTGACCGATTTCCAGCATGACATAGTTTGTAATATCAACCACATTGCTGATGCTGCGAAGGCCGCACAGCGCAAGCCGCCGCCGCATCCAGCGCGGGGAAATGCCGAAGGTGATATTCCGCACCGCATGACCCAAATAACGCGGGCAGAGATCCTTTGCCTCCACGGAAATATCGAAGCCTTCATACACATAATCGGACTCCGTATAGCTTGTGTCCGGCATTTTAAGCGGCTGATTCAGCACAGCCGCCACCTCGCGGGCAATGCCCAAAACAGACTGGCAGTCGGCGCGGTTCGCTGTGACGGAAATATCGAAAATATAGTCGTTTAAGCCGACAACTTCACAAATATCCGTTCCGGGAACGGTATTCTGGGGCAGAATCAAAATACCGTAAACCTCTGCGCCTTCGTAAAGATCCTCGTTTAAGCCAAGCTCTTCTCCGGAGCAGAGCATGCCATTCGATTCTACGCCGCGCATTTTTTTGCTTTTGATGGTGATGCCGCCGGGCAGGGTGGCGCTATCAAGCGCCGCCGGAACGTGCGCGCCGACGTAAATGTTGTCTGCGCCCGTGCTGATCTGAATATTCTTACCGTATTCTCCGCAGTCCAATTTGCAGATTGTGAGATGTGTGCCCTCCTGTTTGACCGCCTCGGTGATCTCGCCGACGACAACGCGGTCGATCCCGGCGCGCAGGTTGATTAGCTCCTCCACCTCAAAGCCGCAGGAGAACAGCTTTTCCTGGAGCTCTTCCGGGGAGATGTCGATGTCTACATATTCCTTAAGCCAGCTATATGGTACTTTCATCGTATCAGCCCTCCCTTTCATCCTTGAACTGCTTTAAGAAACGCAGATCGTTTTCAAAAAGCAGGCCCATGTTATTGATGCCGTATTTGAGCATGGCAATACGTTCGATGCCGATACCGAAGGCGATGCCGGAATAGACATTCGGATCAATGCCGCAGTTTTCGAGTACCTTGTGGTGGACAACGCCGCCGCCCAAAACCTCGATCCAGCCGGTGTGCTTGCACAAAGGACAGCCCTTGCCGCCGCATTCAAAGCAGCTCACATCGACCTCGACGCTCGGTTCCGTAAAGGGGAAGTAGCTTGGACGCAGGCGGGTTTTGACGTCGCTTGAAAAGATGGTCTGTACGAATTTGTCGAGCATACCCTGCAAATCGCAAAGGGTAATGCCCTTGTCTACAACAAGTCCCTCCATCTGGTGAAACATGGGAGAGTGGGTGGCGTCGCTGTCCGAACGGAACACGCGGCCCGGGACAAGCACCTTGATCGGCGGCTTTTGCGCGTCCATCACGCGGATCTGTCCGGGGCTTGTGTGCGTGCGCAGAACGATGTCCTCGGCAACATAGAAAGTGTCCTGCATGTCGCGCGCGGGGTGATTCTTTGCCACGTTCAAACGGGTAAAGTTGTGGTCGTCGTCCTCAATTTCGGGGCCCTCGTAAATCTCAAAGCCCATGCCGGCGAATACGTCGATCATCTCATTTTTAACAATAGTGATCGGATGCAGCGCTCCGCCGCCGCGCCGGACGGCGGGCAGGGTAATGTCTACCTGCTCGCTTTTGTTTGCGTTTGCAAGCTCGATCTTTTCGATCTCTTCCCGCTTTTCCTGATATTTTGCCTCCACCTCGGCTTTAAACTGGTTCACCGTCTTGCCCATGAGCGGGCGCATTTCCGGCGCAACGCCGCGCATCCCCTTCATGAGTTCTGCGATGCTGCCGTTTTTGCTCAAATACTGCTGCCAGAATTCTGCCAGAGCCTCTTTTGACTGTACGCCCGCAATGGCTTCTTCCATCTGAGAGCGCAGCGCGTTGATTCGTTCTTCCATGTTACACCTCGTTTTACAAAATAAAAAACGTCTTCATCCCTCAAAAAAAGGGACGAAGACGAAATCTCCGCGGTACCACCCTGGTTTTTGCGTGAGCAAACACTCAAGGACCGTTGTAACGGCGGTCGGCCCGTCGCCGCCTACTTTATAACGTTCAGCAGCGCCGCTCGTGAGGGAACTTCTCCGGCAGGCCGATAAGAACGCTTTCAGCAGATGCGTCCCTCTCTTTGTATCTATCCAGCCGGATACTTTTCTCAGTCAATGCGTTTTAATCGGTATATTCTTTATTTTATCAGAAGGATCAGCGGTTTGCAAGAACTTTTTCTCATTTTGCGGGGGATGCGTGGCTTTCTCCCTTATTGGTATTTTCGGGGCCGCGGCGAAGGATTCTGGGAATCAGAATCAAAAATACGGTTCCCGTAGTCAGCGACGCCAGCACGTCTGCGACCGGCTCTGCCAGAAAGACGGCGAAGACCTTATCTGCGAAAAAGCACGGCAGAATATATACAAACGGAATGAGCAGCACAATTTTTCGCAGAAGCGCCATCAGCAGGGAGACCTTCGCCTGTCCCAGTGCGACAAACGTCTGCTGGCAGGCAATCTGAATCCCGAAGAAAAGCGAACCCGCCATATAGATGCGCAGAGCCCACACCGCCTTATCGAATAGCGCAGCCTTGCTTGTGAACATGGCGACGAAAACCTGCGGCGCAAACATGGAGACGCACCACAAAAGCGCGGAGTAGGAGAGCGAGACCGTCAGCAGGTATCGAAAGGCCTGTTTGACACGGTCGTTGCGGTGCGCGCCGTAGTTAAAGCTGATAATCGGCTGGGCACCCTGCGTAAGCCCTTGCAGAGGCATCATGCAAAACTGCATCACGCTGCCTAAAATCGTCATGGCGCCGACTGCAACGTCGCCGCCGTAGCGCTGTAGGGAGGAGTTTAACGCGATATTGACAAGGCTCTCCGTGCTCTGCATGATAAACGGCGAGATACCGAGCGCCATAACCGGCAGAATGACACGGCGGCGCAGACGAAAATACTTTTTGCGGATACGAATCTTTGACTTTTTGCTACAGAGAAAGCGCAGTACCCAGATTGCGGAAACCGCCTGCGAAAGCACGGTTGCGATAGCCGCGCCTGCAACGCCCAGACCGAAACCATAAATAAACAGTGGATCCAGCGCAATATTGATGACGGCGCCGATGATAACCGTTGCCATCGAGGTGGTGGCAAAGCCCTGTGTGGAAATAAAGGAGTTTAAACCGAGAGCCATCTGTACGAAAACGGTGCCGCAGACGTAGATCGTCATATAAGTGGAAGCATACCCGATTGTATCCGCGCTCGCGCCGAACAGCATCAAAAGCGGTTTTCCAAACAGCAGAAACAGCACGGTCAGAGAAACGGAAAGAATAAGCAGCGTCACGAAGCTGTTCCCGAGAATTTCTTCTGCCTCGTCGTCCTTTCCGGCTCCCATTTTGATGGCAACACGCGGCGCACCGCCCATGCCGATAAAAGCAGAAAAGGCGGAAATCAGCATTAGAATGGGAAAGGTAACGCCAACGCCGGTCAGCGCGACGTCGCCGACAGATGGAATATGCCCAATATAAATACGGTCCACAATGTTATAAAGCGCATTGATTAGCTGCGCCATAATAGCGGGCAGAGCCAGACGCAGCAGCAGCGAGCCGATTCGATCGCTGCCAAGATCGTTGTTTTTCAAAGAAAAGACCTCCTTATATATTAAAGTGAAAACAGCCGCAAGGCGTTCTCTTGTTTGATGGCATAACAATTATTATATCAAACTCCATATGTAAAAGCAAATCATGCGCCTTCTACCGTCAAAAAGTTCTTTTACAGCTTTCACTGATAGGAAAAATTCGATTTATGACGGATTTATTATAATAGTCTCATTGCATAATGGGGAATCGTCGCTTATACTGAGAAAAAGGGAGGCGAAATGTTGTGGCGAACGAAGAGAAAAAGGACTTTAACGCAATGCTGCTGGAAAATAGAGATATGCCGAAAATACAGATCATTACAGATTCCGCTTCTATCAAAAAATACGGCGGGGAGAAAATGTATTTTGCGCCGCCGGCGGACTATGATGCGGTTATGAGGGCGGTACCGTTCGGAAGGGGGGCAACAGTTGGAGAGATTCGCAGCTTTTTTGCGAGAAAAAACAATGCCGATTTCACCGATCCGATAACGGCTGGAATTTTTGTTTCCATTGCAGCGTGGGCGAGCTATCAGCGTAAGGACGATCAAACGCCGTACTGGCGTACGCTCAAAGCAGACGGCGAGCTGAATCCGAAATATCCCGGCGGTGTGGAAGAGCAGAAAAAGCGCCTGGAGGATGAGGGACACACCATAGTAACAAAGGGCAGAACCAGGCTTCGCTATGTGGTAAAGGATTATGAGGCGGCGCTTTACCGGCCGATGTAGTCACTGATGGTTACAAGGATGTCATTTTTGACGGGAATACAGGCCGTTTTAAAAAAATGTAATTCTTTTGTCATCTTTTTTTATCCAAAATTTGTAATGGAAATGTAACGACTGTGCTGTGAAAGGGTCGTATAATAAAAACAACCGAAAAGTGAATTCGGCAGAGAAAAAATAGCGGGGGAGATCGGGATGCTTCGGGTGCGGATCAAAAAAATTTGCCGTCAGGCGGGAATCACGCTGTTGATTTTTTCCGTTA
>UQQY01000033.1 GCA_900543295.1 uncultured Oscillospiraceae bacterium
TCTGGTAAAGCTTTCGGAGCTTGGCCCCTCCAAGGTAATCGTAACGGGTGTGGAACTTGCGGATATGACCATCAGCAACATCGGATACGACAGGGAGACGGGCACCTTCTGGCGCGTAATTTGCAGCTATGTGCCGCAGAATTATCCGGGCACTGGCGACATCTTTGCAAGCATCGCGGTGGGGTCGCTTTTAAACGGCGACAGCCTTGCGATTGCAATGGAACGCGCCACGCGCTTTCTGGAGCTGACGATCAAAGCGACCTACAGCTATGGAACCGATCCGAAGCAGGGCATTCTGCTTGAAAAAAACCTCGGCTGGCTCAACCAGCAGCACTCCCTCAACGGATACGAGAGCTTTTGAGCAATACGCGGTCATCCGCGGAGGAAGAGGGTACTTTTATTATGGAAAACACCAATGGAAAGAAAAAACCGCTGTTCGGCCTGTACGACATTGTGATGGTCGGCGTAATGGCGGCGATCGTTTTCGTTCTTACTTACTTTGTAAAAATTCAGATCCCCACGCCGACGGGTCCGGTTATGTTCAAGACCGCTAACATTTTCATCCTGCTGTCCGGCCTGCTGCTGGGCGGTGTGCGCGGCGGTCTTGCGGCCGGCATCGGATCGATGATCTACGACCTGCTTGATCCGGCATATGTAACGGAATCATGGGTTACGTTCATCCGCTTTTTTCTGGTTGCGTTTATCTGCGGCGTGATTGCCTATGCGCGCAAATCAAACGGGGAGAATAAAGTACAGAACATCATCGCGGCGGCAGTCGGCGCGTTTTCTTCTGTCGCGCTGTACGCCGTTCAATGCGTCGTCAAGCTGATGATTACCGGAAGCAGCTTTTCGGCCGCTTTCGTCGCAAGCCTGCCGAAGCTCTCCGTTTCCGCAATCAACGCGGTAATCGCCCTTGTTTTCGCAGTCATTTTGGTATTCCCGCTTCGCGCGGCGTTAAAGCGCGCCGGAGTTTACCAGAAGCTTTCTCTCCGGTAAACGGCAACAACTCAATACAGCATCAAGTGCGGCGCGTCTTTCGGATGCGCCGCACTTTTCATAGGACAAACGCAGCGCCGCATACAATAAAGCGCTGCGTTTGTCTCTTCTTTTGCGGAAAAACGCGGCAGTTGTAAAACGGGAGTGTTTGCATTGAAAAAGAAAACGGCGGTTTTTCTGGCTATTGCGCTCTTTTTTTCGGGCGTACCGGCGAGGGCGGCGCATACCGTGTCAGCCGCTTCCTATATTTTAATAGAAGCTTCTACCGGACGTGTGCTTGCGGCGAAGGAGGAGAATACGCAGCGGCCCATGGCCAGCACTACCAAAATCATGACCGCCCTTTTGGCGCTGGAGGAGGAAAACTGCCACGAGCGCTTTATTGTGGACAGTGAGGCGATCCGCGTAGAGGGCACTTCGATGGGATTAAAGGAGGGGGACGAAGCGAGCCTTTACGATCTCGCGGGCGGCATGCTGGCGGCTTCGGGCAACGACGGCGCAAACGCCGCCGCCGTTAAGATCGCCGGAAGTATCGAAGCTTTCGCTGAAAAAATGAACGAAAAGGCCGCCGCTCTTTCCATGCACAGCACACACTTTGTGACGCCCTCCGGCCTGCACGACGAAGCGCATTATTCGACGGCCGCCGACATGGCGCTGCTTGCGCGCGCCGCTCTGAAAAATGAGGATTTCGCGGCGCTCTGTTCGCAGAAGAGCGTACAGCTCTACTATGGAAATCCCCCTTATACGCGCACGCTTTCAAATCATAACCGACTGCTCTCGTCCTATTCCGGCTGTATCGGAGTGAAAACCGGCTTTACCAAGAAAGCGGGACGCTGCCTTGTTTCGGCGGCGGAACGGGACGGTGTGACGCTCATCTGCGTCACGCTCAATGCGCCGGACGACTGGGCGGATCATGCGGCGCTTTTCGACTACGGCTTTTCGGCAGTGCAGTCCCGCGCTGTCAGTCCGGACGTATCGGACGTTTCCATTCCGGTGGCGGGCGGCACGTCCGATCGAATAGCGGCAGCGCTTTTATCCCCGGGAAAAACAGTGCTGACGGAAGAGGAATGGAAGCGCGTAACGCGCAAAATCGAATGTCCGCCGTTTCTCTATGCGCCGGTGCAGAAAGGAGACGCTGTCGGGGCGGCGGTCTATCTGCTTGACGGCGAAGAAGTATGCCGGATTCCGCTTGTTGCGCAGGAGAGCGTTCAATATGACGAAACAGCGCAGCCGCCCTCTCTTTGGGAGCGGATTCTCTCCTTTCTGAAAGAACATATCCGTTTTTTAAGCTGAGATACCGAAAAGCAGCCTTCGCCTTGAAGCGGCTATTATTTATGAAATATTCATGTAACATTTCATATCTGCATTGCGGAAAAGGAAAAGATATGATAAACTGAAAGACAGATTGTAAAATAATTTTGGTAAGATCGAAGGCGGCGGAGGTTTCGCCGAATTTTCTGCCGGAAATATAAAGTTAAAGGAGCAAAAAATATCATGGAACAGTTTTATTCCGTGCAGCCGGGCGCCGCAGGCCCTGCGGCCGCACATGCGATTATAAATGAAGTGAAAAAAGCGGTTTGCGGAAAGGACGAAATCATCGAGCGGGTTATGCTCGCCGTTTTGGCGGGCGGGCACGTGCTGCTCGAAGATATGCCCGGCGTCGGTAAAACGACGCTCGCGCTCGCCTTTTCAAAAGCCATGCAGCTTTCTCACAAGCGCATCCAGTTTACACCTGACGTCATGCCGAGCGACGTCACCGGCTATACCGTCTATCAAAAACAGACGGAGCGCTTTGTCTTTGTTCCGGGCGCGGTGATGTGCAACCTGCTTTTGGCGGACGAGATCAACCGTACCTCCTCAAAAACACAGGCCGCGCTTTTGCAGGTGATGGAGGAGGGCTGTGTAACGGTGGAACAAAAGACATATCGTTGTCCCGCCCCTTTTACAGTAATCGCCACACAAAATCCCTACGGCTATGCCGGTACCCAGCTTTTGCCTGAATCCCAGCTCGACCGCTTTCTGATGCGGCTTTCCATGGGCTATCCGGACGAAAGCAGTGAAATTTCCATGCTGCGCACGAAAATTGCCGGAAACGAGCCGGCGATACAGCCGGTTGCAGACGAAAAAAGTGTGACCGCGATGCAGGCGGCAGTGAACGCCGTCTTCGTTCACGACGACGTTCTGCGCTATATCACGCGGCTTTCTTCCGCTACGCGGAACAATTCGATGATCTCGCTGGGCGCTTCTCCGCGCGGTTCTATTGCATTGATGCGCACGGCCAAGGCTCAGGCGTTTCTTGCCGGACGCAATTATGTCGTTCCGGCGGACGTTACCTCTGTGATTGAACCGGTCATGTGCCATCGTATTGTGTTAAGCCCAAAGGCCAAAGCGTCCGGTATGACGGAACGCGAGCTTGTGCGCCGCCTTTGCGGATCGGTCACGCCGCCGCGGATCGAACAGTTTGGTGCGGGACGATGAGCCGGCGGCGGTTCCTCAGCCTGTTTATTCTGATCGCATCTGCGGTTTCAGGCGTTCTTATTGCGGATTATATTGGAGCAGTCTTTGCCATGACGGTGATCGGTATGTTTTGCTGCTCCTTTTTGCTGCTTCCCTTTTCCCTTTTGGGGCTTACGCTTTCTCTGGACAATCCGCAGGATGTGCAGCGCGGCGGGAATGCCGATTTGCAGGTGCATCTTACACGAAAGGGCTTCTGTCCGTGCGGCAGCGTCAAAATCATCTTCTCTTTACAGAATCATTTTACCGGTCATTCCTCCAAAGAGAGCGTAATCGTGCAGCCGGTAAAAGGCAAATCGACGCTCGCCTTACCAGTACATGCGCCGCACGCCGGCAATACGGAAATTTCCGTGACGCGTATCTGGTTTTATGACTTGACCGGCCTGCTCTGTATCCCCCGAAAGGTGAAGGGCGCTGCTTCCTTCTGCGCGCTCCCGCAAAGCGAGACGGCGCGGGTTCGTTCCGTTTTGCCGCAGGAGGCCGAGGACAGCGGCGAAGCCGATCCGAACCGGCCCGGTCACAGCCGTCCGGAGCTGTTTGGCGTACATGAATATGTACCCGGCGACCCGCTTCGCGATATTCACTGGAAGCTTTCCGCCCGTCTCGACAAAATGATGGTGCGCGAATACGTCCGGCCGGTCAGCCGTGACATCGGGCTTTTGCTTTTAAACGGCGGAAGCGGAATTTCCCCTGCCGCGGCGGATAAGCTTGCAGACGCGGCGTTTTCGCTCTCGCTCTCTCTTGTGCAGGCAGACATCCGGCACACCCTTTGCTGGTGCGAAAACGGACAGGCAAAAACCGCTCCGGTTCAGTCGGAGGAGGACGTCTTTGCGGCTGCACGGGCAATGCTGTCCGTACCGCTCTGCCCCTCCGATATGCTGTGCAGCTTTCTGCACAGTGCGCTGCCGCCTGCCGCGCTTCGGGTTATTTTTGCTGCCTCGGAGGACGAGACTGTTATCCGCTCGCTGCTTCCCAGAGAGCATGACCGTCTTTTTTTCATTGGGGACGATGTGCCGCCGCTTTTCGCAGAGCGCATCTCTGTATGCAAGGCAAGCCCCGTCCATTCGCCGGAGTCTCCCGCCGCTTCCGCCGCACTTCTGCTTGACCAGGGGGTGTACGCATGAAAAAGAAAAAACGCGCCGCCGCTGTCCAGCCGGACAGTCCTTCTTTTACGGGTGTTCGTCTGTATACGGACGGCGGCCATATCAAGCTGTCCATGCTGTGCGAATATGCGACGGTCTGCTGCTTTGTATTCGGCGTATTGCTTCTGCTTCGTTCCATGACGCCTCTTCTGCCATACACTCCCGAGATGCAGGCATCCCTTTCTTTGCTGTCCACGCTTCCGTTTACAGCAATTCTTGGGGGCTTTCTGTTCCCAGCCGCTTTTGTTCTGCTGTTTCATTTAAAAAAGCATACGTTTTTATGGTGGATGGTAACGGCCGGCGCTTTTCTCGTTATTATCATTCTCTTCTTTCCCAGCCTGATAACCGGCATCCAGCTCATGCAGATCACCTTCGCCGGCCGGTTCAATCAGGCCACGGGACTTTCGCTCCCCTACTGGAACTTCACCTATCTCACAACGGATGAAGCCTATCATGGAATTTTACTGTTCTATCTGATCTTTTCGGCGCTGCTCTCCTTTGCTTCGGCATGGATTGTCTCGAAGCTGAAGCGCTTCTGGCCCTTTCTGCTTCTTGCCGTACCGTTCATGGCAGGAACTTATTATCTGGTAGATGAGACAATCGATTTTCCCTTTTTTCTGCTGACTCTAAGCGTAGTCGGTGCAGCGGCTTCCGCGATGTATTGTATGCCGCGCGCAAAAAGGCGGAAAAAGAAGACGGCGCTGACTGCGCGCGGTCCCTCCTCCGCTCCCTTCGCTCTGCTTTCCTGCGCGGCGGTGGCTATGCTGATATTTGTGCAGGTCTGTCCGCGAGAAGGCTATACGCGGCCGGAGGCCTTTCGTAAGCTGACGCGCGATCCCGGCGCCTTTTTTGAAGATATGCTCGACATCTTCAGCGACGACGCAGCCGGCGGTTTGTCCGGCGGGAATCTTGGCAATGTGGACCGCGTAGTATATAAGGAAGAAGAGCATCTCTTAGTATCCGGCGGACTGCCCCATGTGTTTGACACATTTCTGCTGAAAGGATATACAGGTTTTCAATATGACGGGCACAGCTTCCGCGCCCCGCATATAAAAGAGCTGGACGAACTTGAGCGCGAGCTTATCTCCTATGATCCGGATTCTACGCTTTTTGATCTGCTGCAGCCGACGGTGTCCGCCACGCAGCATGCCTTTAACAGCAGCCTTTCCGTCGCGCCGCTTAGCATCAAAAACGTAGGCGCTTCCGACCGCTACGTCTATCTGCCCTACCGACTGCACGGCGTGGCCGAAAGCAGCCGCGCGTTAACCCGATCTGAGGCAAACCAGGACATCGGTGCAAAAAGGACAGGCTATTTTTCCGGAGATTCCTATGCTGTGTACGCACAGCTTCTCTCCCGCGGCAACGCGCTTGGCTATCTTTCCGCAAGCGATGGAAGAAAGCTGGAAGAGCTTCCGGATATGCTCGTTACAACTGAAGAATACGGGGCGCTGGCCAAGCGCTATACGGAAATCGCGCAGGAGTACTATACGCAGCTTCCCGAGGACGGACGTTTTGACTGGGCAAAGCAGTACTTTGAGGACAAAGATTCTCTGTCTGAAATTTTTAATACCGTGCGCAGACTTGTTCTGACGGACACAAGCTATACACTTTCGCCCGGACGGACGCCCGGAAACAAGGATTTTGTCAATTACTTTCTTCAGGAAAGCAAGAAAGGCTACTGCTCGCACTATGCGGCGTCCACTGTAATCCTGTTCCGCGTGGCCGGTATTCCTGCGCGCTATGCGGAGGGCTATACGGTGAAGTTTGAGAATCTTTCGGGCGGAACCGTCACCGTAAAGGATAGCAATGCGCACGCATGGGCTGAAATCTATGTAGAGGGCTACGGCTGGATTCCCGTCGATTTTACGCCCACAGATCAGACTGAGCCGGGAACCGGAAGCCAGACGCCGGACCGCGTTTCTTCTGAGGAAAGCAGCGAACCGGAGGCCTCCTCCGTTCCGGAAAGCTCGGAAACATCGGAGGAAACCCCGCAGTCCAGTAATGACGGCGGTTCTTCTCTCTCTTCCGGCGGCGCCGACGCACCCAGCACGATACATCTGGACGGCGGTATCCTGTTTAGGGGTCTGCTGATTTTGCTGCTGCTCCTGCTCACTGGAGGGATCCTTTCTGGTATTTTCCATCTGCGCACTTGGATTCAGCGCAAGAGACGGGAAAAACGGCAGCTCATGCGCACAACCAAGGATGTCTGCGGCGTTTACCGCGACTGCCTGAATTTGCTGCGCTTCTGCGGCACTTCGATACGGCCGGACGAGACGGAGGCCGATTTTGCCAGAAGGGTAGACGAACGATACCCGTTTGCAAACATCACCTTTGAACAGGTGACGGGAACAGCCGCACAAGCGCGCTTTTCAAATGAACCGCCGCCTGCCCAAAAGTGCGGTGAAATTACCTTCTATTACCGGATTCTCCGCCGCCGGATTTTAAAAGACCTGCACGGTATGAAGAAACTGTATTTTCTCTGGTTCCGCGCGCTGTAGCGTGCTGTGCGCTTTCCATGAATCAAAAACGGACGTCCTTTTATAAAGGGCGTCCGTTTCCTTTATTCTGCAAAATAAAAAAGGAACGGTACACCGAAGCCGTTCCTCTTCCATTTTTATCGTCGCACAGCGCTTACGCGTTTGCTTTGCGCATGATCTGCGATTTCTTTCTGGCAGCTTTATTCTTGTGAATCAGACCTTTAGCGCAAGCCTGATCGATCGCTTTTACAGCGACCTTGACGGCCTCTGCCTTATTCTCGTTGTTTTCAATCGCAGCGTTTGTTTTTTTCAGGACGGTTTTCAGGTTGGAGTTTGCAGCCTTATTGCGTGCAGCCTTTACAGCGTTGACCTGAACTCTTTTTTTCGCGGATTTGATATTCGGCATTCCTTTGCACCTCCTCTTATACATAAAGCCGGTAAAACAGAGCATACTGACTTTATTCGTGGTCGATAGTCCGGGCGCTTTTAACTTAAGCGCAGAGAGACACGTTTGGACTATACAGCAACAATAATATTAGCATGGTTTGCGCGAAAATGCAAGCGTTTTTTGCGTATAGACCCGCTTTTTAAGGGGAAAGGAGCGTTTCGTTTTGATTCGAACCGATCTTGCAGAAGAGAGTGCGGCGCAGGCACGGTATGAGGGGCCGGGCTTTTACAGAGAACATAAGGACGGTGTGCTCTGCGTGCGGATTGAAAGCAGGGAGGCGGCAGACGCAATCGGGAAGCCGGAAGGCATTTACTACACAGTGGAGACAGACAGCTTTCTCTCCGCGCCGGATGCTTTTGAAGAGGACACAAGGCGTTTGGCTGGGGTGATCGGACGGCTGCTGCCAGAGCCGGAACAGGCGCCGGTTCTAGTTGCCGGTCTTGGAAACCGGATGATAACGCCGGATGCAGTCGGTCCGCTCGCCGTGCAGCAGATTCTTGTTACACGCCATTTAAAGGAGGCCGGTCTTGCGGGCTTTGAGGGATTACGGGCTGTTGCGGCAGTCAGCCCGGGCGTATTGGGACAGACCGGTATCGAGGCAGCCACATTTGTGCAAAAACTTTCCTCCGTTGCAGAAAACGGCTGTGTGATCGTGATTGACGCGCTGGCCGCAGGCGCGCCGGAGCGTCTTTTAAAAACAGTCCAGATTTGCAACAGCGGGATTGCGCCGGGCTCCGGCGTGGGCAACAACCGCACCGCGCTCAATAGGGAAAGCGTCGGCATACCGGTTATTGCGGTCGGTGTACCGACCGTTGCGGCGCTCTCCAACATTGCAGAGCTTCCGGAGGACATGGCGGATATGATCGTAACGCCGCGCGAAATCGATCAGGCTGTCGAGCATGCATCCCGCACGGTCGCCTTCGCTCTAAACCGCGCGCTTTATCCGTCGCTCAGTCTCGAAGAGCTTACCGCTTTAGTCGGATAGAAAAAGCGTCCGGCATATCCTCTTTCTGCGCACATATATATGAAGAGGCGGCCTTCCCTGTAAAGCGGACAGGTCGGGAATGCGCACAGGGAGGAACTATTATAATGAAGCGATGGATCATCAGAAGAAAACAAATCCTGCTGCGGACGGGCGCGTGCCTTCTCTGCGGATGCGTCTGCTATGCGGCTGTCAGCAAAACGCTGCCAATATTCTCGCCGTTTCTTGAGCGGATGGCGCTTTTCTCCGCTTCGGTCACATTCGGCACAGGTGAAAACGGCGAAGTGTATGCAGAGGAGAGCGGCACAGTCGCAGGAAGCACAGTAGAAACGGACGCAAGCGCTGTGACCAGCCTTTTTGAAAGCGAAATTTCTTCGCCGGAATCCTCAGAAAGCGGCAGCGAGAGCAGCGCTGCGCTGCAAAAGCCCGCAAATGCAGGCGTTGTCAAGCGGCAGACCTATCGCGCAGGCGACAGCAGCGCGTATATTCCGCTTGACGCAGGCTATATTAAAAATGGTACTAAGCTGAGCGCGGACACCATCAAGCAAACAGTCAGTCAGAAACCGGCCTTCCATATTATTGCGGACGGGAAAACGCCGGAGGTGCTGATTATGCACAGCCATGCGACAGAATCCTATCAGCCCGGCATTTACGACTGGTACGACAAGTCCGCCGCTACGCGGAATCAGGACACCTCACAGAATACCTGCCGTGTCGGAGACGAAATTGCAGCGCAGCTAACCGCCGCGGGAATCGGCGTGCTTCACGACAAAACTCTGCACGACTACCCTTCCTACAACGGCTCTTACGAGCGCTCCGCGGCAACGGTGAAAAAGTATCTGGAGAAGTATCCCTCCATAAAAGTTGTACTGGACGTCCACCGCGACGCAATCCAGCCGGACGATAACACGATGATTGCGCCAACCACAACGATCAACGGAAAGTCGTGCGCGCAGGTTATGATTATTTCCGGTGCGGATGACGGCACGCTGAATATGCCGCATTATTTGGAAAATCTGAAATTCTCCGCGGCCTTACAGGTACAGATGGAGACAGATTATCCAACGCTTGCGCGCCCCATTATGTTCAGCTACCGAAAGTATAACCAAGATCTTACCACCGGCTCTATTCTGCTCGAAATGGGCGGGCACGCCAATTCCCTGGATGAGGCGGTATATTGCGGCGAATTGGTCGGAAAATCGCTGGCCAAGACGCTGTTAAGTTTAAAACAGAACGGATGAGAAAAAATGAACGAAGGACTCCGCCGCTTTCTGACTGCCTTTTGTTTGACCTGCCTGCTGGCATTTACGATTTCCGGCGCGCTTATCGCCTACGATCGGATGGAGCGCACGCAAAACGGTGCGCCGGAGGTTACAAGCGGCGAGCTTGCTTTAGGGAGCCGCGCCTACTCGTTTGATTTAAGCGGCGCAAACGATCTGTTTGCCCGTTTGTATGACGCGGCAAAGCGCTTCGGCGGAATGCCGCTTGCCTTTTCAGCCTCGCTAAAGGGCGCGTCAGAATGGATCGCCGGCGTACTCTATCAGACTTATCAATGACAAAACGCGCATATGAAAAATTACAACCTGTAATTTTTTCATGTGCGCTTCTTTTTTTGCCCTTTTCAGAGAGCCAAAAAAGGAAATTTTGAGTTTGAAAATTGATATTAGTTCATTTTTTATTCACGTAATTATACATATAATATTTATTTTTAATTTTATCCTATTTGTATAACGCAAGATTCTATAAATCTTATAAAAACAAAATATTTTCAGCATTAAAAACCGTCATATTGCACACGAAAAACAAGGGCTTCGATTTAGCGATTTGTACAGTACTCTTTGCGTACAAGCACGATGCTTCGCTGCTTTTCAAGGATGAAAAAACCATTTTTGATCGAAAAATAAATTCTCATTTGGATTTAAATGGAATCAAATTGTGCATACTGAACAAAAGAAGAACTTTTCAAAGCATTGACATGTACGCCGTCTGCGCATATAATATTACAAAATGGTAACAATGGTTACAACCCAACTTACCAATTCTTTCGCTAAAGTTTACACGATATTGGAGGACGACTCATGAAATCGATTGAAGATCGATGTAAAACGCTGTTTGAGTCCAAGCTGATCCGTTTAGCCGTCGTAATGATGTTCAGCATTTTGATGCTGTGTGTTCTCGGCGGCGCTACTCTTACGAAATATGCGGTATTGATTGAAGACGAAACCACTGAGACAGTTGTTTTTACTTCAGAAAGCGAGCCGGAGGCTATCCTTTCGCAGGAGGGTATTATACTCGGAGAGCATGATGCCTATACGTTCTCTGGTTTTACGGACAATAACGCGACGCTGACCATACACCGTGCGGCCGAGATTTCCATCACGGCTGACGGTCAGACAAAAACAGTGTGGCTTACAGAGGGCACGGCGGCTGACGCATTGAACGCCGCGGAGCTGACTGTTAACGATGACGATCTTTTAAACGTCGCGTTGACAGAGCCTGTCTGCGACGGGATGAACATCACGATAAACCGCGTAACCTACCGCACCGTTGAAAACAGGACGGAAATTCCGTTCGACGTGACGGAAATTCCAACCCGCACCTTGAGCAAGGGCAAAACCAGCACGCTGAGCGCCGGCGTCAACGGCGAACGCACCACTGTAATCAAGCAAACGCTGATTGACGGCGAAGTCGTTGAGGAGGAGACGCTTTCCGACGAGGTGACAAAGAAGCCGGTGGCCGCCCGCGTTTTGGTCGGTGATCCAAACGCTCCGGTTTCACAGCTGATCCCTGCAACGGATATTGCGCTCGACGCAAACGGAAATCCGGTCAGCTACAAGTACAAAGTCACCGGAAAGGCGACCGCCTATTCGGCGCTTGGACGCCCGACCAGCCTAAAGCCCGGCAACGTGGCCATGAATTTGAGCCAGTTCCCGCGCGGCACCAGGCTCTATATCAAAACGCCGGACGGTTCCTTCGTCTATGGCTATTCCGTTGTGGCAGACACCGGACCGGCTGTTACAAACGGCACCTGCCTGGTGGATTTATTCTTTGCGACCTATCGGGAAAGCTGCCTATTCGGCGCTAAAACGGTAGAAATCTACGTGCTTTCCTGATCCGAAAGAAAAACAGATCACGTAAAAACGCCTCTTCACCTAATAAGTGAAGAGGCGTTTTTTCATCAAAGACAGTTTTCCCTATTCTCTTTTTTCCATATCCGAATCGCGGCATCGTCCTACACAGCGCATACAGCCTGCGCAATGCATACAGCCGCTTTCCGGCGTGCGCCTGTGACGGCGAATCAGATGCAGCAGCGCCGCAGCAGCCAATAGAGCCAGCAGAACAAGTATCGCACAATCAATCGCCTGCATCACCTACGCCCCAATCAGAATGCGTCCGATTTGATAAACTGCAAGCGCCGCCACATAAGCCGCCCCTGTCTGATACAGCGCGGTCAGGACAGCCCTGCGCGCAGAGCCAAGCTCCCGTCTTGCCGCCGCAAAGGCTGCCACGCACGGCATATAGAGGATTGTAAACGTTAAAAACGACAACGCAGTGAGCGGCGTGAACATGGTGGAAAGCGCCGTCGAAAGCTGCGCATCCGAGCCGGCCCCCGTCAGAATAGACAGGGTGCTTACCACCGACTCTTTTGCAGTAAAGCCGGTAATCAGCGCAGTGGAGGCGCGCCAGTCGTTAAACCCAAGCGGCGCAAAAATAGGCGCCACAAAGGAGCCGATAGCCGCCAGCATGCTGTCCGCGCTGTTCTCGACCAGATGCAGATCAAAGCTGAAGCTCTGTAAAAACCAGATGACAATAGACGCCAGAAAGATGACTGTAAACGCCTTATGTAAAAAATCCTTCGCCTTTTCCCACATATGCAGCAGTACGCTTCTGGCCGATGGCAGGCGATATGCGGGCAGCTCCATTACAAACGGAACCGGATTTCCGCGAAAGACGGTATTTTTCAATAAAAGGCCGGATAAAACCGCAACCAGAATACCAGTAAGATACATTGCGCACATGACAAGCCCGCCATGCTTTGGAAAAAAGGCGGCGATAATCATGCCGTAGATCGGAAGTTTTGCGCTGCATGACATAAACGGCGTCAGCAAAATGGTCATTCGGCGGTCACGCTCACTCGACAGCGTGCGGGTGGACATAATCGCCGGAACGCTGCATCCAAAACCGATCAGCATCGGTACGAACGAGCGGCCGGATAGACCGATTTTTCTCAGCAGCTTATCCATGACAAAGGCGACGCGCGCCATATAGCCGCTGTCCTCAAGCAAAGACAGAAAGAAAAACAGCACCACAATAATCGGCAGGAAGGAAAGCACGCTGCCAACGCCTGCGCACACGCCGTCGATCAAAAGAGAGGAGAGCCACGGCGTCACATTCCATTCAGCTAACAAAGCGGAAAGCTTTGTTACGCCCGCATCAATCCCCGTCTCGAGCAGATTTTGCAGCGGCGTGCCGATCACATTGAAGGTGAGCCAGAACACGATCAGCATAATACAGATAAAAATCGGAATGCCCAAAACCCGATGCGTAAGGATGCGGTCAATTTTCTCGGACCGAAGCTGTTCGCGCGTTTCGCCGCGCTTGACAACGCACGCTTTGCACAGCTCTTCAATGTAGCTGTAGCGCATATCGGCAAGCGCAGCCTCACGGTCCGTACCAAGCGCCTCCTCCATATCGCGCACCAGATGGTCGATTAGATGGATGTCGTTTGGATGGATTCTGAGCGCCTTCTGCGTGGGCTCGTCGCCCTCCACCAGCTTGGTTGCGGCAAAGCGGAGCGGATAACCTGCCTTTTGGGCATGGTCTTCGATGATATGGGCGATCGCATGGATAGCGCGATGCACCTCTCCCGTACAAAAATCCAAATGATCCGGCTTGACGCCCGTTTTCGCTGTACGCACCACTGCGTCCACAAGATCGGCAATCCCCTCGTTCTTTCCGGCTGAAATCGGAATAACCGGAACGCCCAGCCGCTTTTGCAGCTCCTCCACATCGATGGTGTTGCCGCTTGCCCGCACTTCATCCATCATATTGAGAGCAATCACCATCGGAATAGACAGCTCCATGAGCTGTAGTGTTAAATAGAGATTGCGCTCGATATTGGTTGCGTCAACAATATTGATGATAACCTGCGGATGTTCGTCCAGCAGAAAGTCCCGTGTAACCACCTCTTCGGAAGTATAGGGGGAAAGCGAATAAATGCCGGGAAGATCGACAAGCGTCATCTCCCTGTGTTTTAAGATCCGACCCTCTTTTTTCTCTACCGTTACGCCCGGAAAATTTCCTACATGCTGATTGCTTCCGGTCAGGCAGTTAAAGAGCGTCGTTTTTCCGCTGTTTTGATTGCCGGCAAGCGCAAGCAGAATTTCATTCATACTGTTTTCTCCTTTGCGACCGTCAGCTTGGCGGCGTCTTCTTTTCGGATCGTCAGAACATAGCCGCGCAGAAACAGCTCGACCGGATCACCCATCGGCGCCACCTTTCTCACAGATACGTGTGTTTTCGGCGTCAGCCCCATGTCAAGAAGATGACGCCGCAGCGCGCCTTCTCCGCCTACTGTCAGAATAATTCCGCCCTCGCCGGGCTTTAATTGATCCAAAGTCATCTATCGTATGCCTCCCAAAGGCCAATTCATTATACAAGTTTTATTGTACGCAGGATGGTTTCTGCTGTCAAGTTTCTTGCTGTATTTGCTGTTGTCTGCTATAATTTAAGAAAACGCACGGAATGAGGCGACTTTTATGGACGCTGCAAGAAAAAATGTTCGCAGTTCAAATTTTGAGCTTCTGCGGATTATCAGTATGATTCTGATCATCGCGCACCACTACGCGGTGCACAGCGGCTTTTCCTTTGATGCGGCATCGATGTCGCTGCACCGCTTCTTTGTACAATTTTTATCCTCCGGCGGTAAAATCGGCGTAAACCTGTTCGTGCTGATCAGCGGCTACTTCTTGCTTGACTCCACATTCCGGATCAAAAAAGCCATTCGTCTTTTCGCTGAGGTTTTGTTTTACTCGGCCGGTATCACTGTCTTTTGTTTTGTCACTGGTCTCGCTCCCTTCAGCTTTAACCTGCTGATCCGGTCTTTTTTGCCGCTTTCCTCTTCAATATACTGGTTTGCAAGCGTCTATTTCGCTCTGTATCTTCTGTCTGCTTTTCTGGCGCCCGCTCTGCGCGCTCTGTCCAGAAAGCGCTTGTCTTCTCTTTGGCTTCTTCTGTTTGTTATATGGTGTGTCCTTCCCACCTTTACCGGACAGGGAGTTGCATTTTCCGAGCTTGGATGGTTCCTTTTCCTGTTTGTAACCGCCGTTTATTTAAAGCGCTTTCCCACCCCATTGCTTGAAAAAAGGAAGCGGTGTTTTTGGCTTTTTCTCTTCTTTTACGTGCTTATGCTGCTGTCTGTTCTGACATTTGAGCTGCTTGGCATGAAATATGCTGTTTTTGCAGAAAACGAAGACTTCTTTCTTGCCATGCATCGTCTTCCCGCGTACGCTGCTTCTGTCTTTCTCTTCTTAACCTTCACAAAACTGAAGGTCAAAACCTGTAAATGGATCAATGCGATCGCCTCCTGCACGTTTGGCGTATATCTGATCCACGATCATCCGCTTCTCTCCAAAATCCTGTGGTGCAACTTACTGCAAAGCGCTCAGCTTCAGGAAAACAAGCTGCTTGTTCTCCATGCGCTTGGATCCAGCCTGCTTGTTTTCCTGATCGGTACTGCAATGGATCTGGTACGCCAGCGTCTGATCGAGCGGCCTCTTCTCATGCTGTATGATCGTTTGGCGCAACGTATACATAACCGTCTGAGGGTGCAGAAAGTGAAATAGAAACAGGGCGTTCTTTTTAGTGAAGTGACCCCAAAAAGTTAGACAAATATTACGAACACAAATTGTTCAAGCTAC
>UQQY01000034.1 GCA_900543295.1 uncultured Oscillospiraceae bacterium
GCAGCGGCACAGGCGGCGCAGTCGCAGTATGCGGCGCCGTTTGCCTTAATCTCTCTTCCGTGTGCGGCGACATTTGGAGCTTCCGCACCGAACGCGGCTTTTCCCTCTTCGGACTCAGCAAAGGCAATCAGTCCGTCGATCGGAACGATGTCTTCCTCAAGCTCTTTGAGATAAGCGGCGATTTCTTCCTTTTGTGCATCGGTGCCTACAGCATCCAAAAAGCGCTGTGCGGCGGCCTTTGCCTCTTCACAGCAAAACGGCACGTTCAAAAGCTCTTTTGTTTTTTCGATGACGGTTTGCAATACTTCTTTGTCCATCCTTTTATACGCTCGCTTTCTGTTTTGAATTTGTCTTTATTTTAACATGGCGGCATCCGGTATGCAAGCGGGAAAGACAATAATATGACTGGAACGTGTTCGATGACGAGGAAGAGCGTTAGACATATCATAATGGGCAGAATGAATTTTGCGTATATGCAGGCCCGTTTTTTAGATGTAAAGTATTATCGGGATATTTAGGAATTGATTGAACGGTTTCGGGCGGGAAATGCTTATAATTTGATTCAGGTTTGCGGGGAGAATGTGCCGTTTCAAATTGCTGAATTTGCAAGGCTTTCGGGCGTGCCAAAAATCGTAGTAAGCAGAAGCTTCGCATACCGTGCAGAAAGCAGGAAGATAAAGCGGTAATATCTATTGCCTGATGGTGGCGGAATACCCGATGATATGAAAGAGAAGTAGTTTGATATGCTTTACGGCGGAGTTAATAAAATAGTTGACAGTCGCCGAGCTTAGGCTTAGGATTATCACTGTGCAGATCGATAGTAAATGCACACGGTAGAAAAATAACTACTTTAAACAATACATCGTACGGTATGGTGTTTACCATGGTGGCTGAATATGACACAGAACGAATCAGCCGCCGAAGCGTCCGCTTTCACAAACGGCAAGTTTCGTGTTGTTTATGCCGCCGGTTGCACCCGTTTGAATGAAGAGGAATTGTATTTAACGCCTATTGAGTACAAACTGCTATGCTTGCTGCCAAGAAGTGTAGGAGAGGTTTTAACGCATACTTATATCAAACAAAGCATCTGGGATAACGACATTGCTTCCTTACGCACGGGAAAATTATAAGCAAGCGGCAATAATACACTTGAAGAACGGCAATTTATCGGTAGAAATCGGATGTATTGCCCAAAATAAAAGAAATCGGGCATCCCTGTCGAGATTACCCGATACTATTTTCGCGGAGGTACACATGAAAAAAATTCTTATGATCGGTACAGGCGGAACCATTGCCTCGAGACAAACGGCGTCCGGACTGTCTCCATCGATCTCGCCGCAGGACGTCCTATCCTATATTCCAGAGGTAGAAAGAATCTGTGCAGTGGATACGCTCCAGGTTTGCAATCTGGACAGCACCAGCATGCAGCCGCAGCACTGGCTGTTGATGGCGCGGACAATTGAAGAGCAATATGACGCATACGACGGCTTTGTCGTCTGTCATGGCACAGATACGCTGGCTTATACTGCTGCGGCGCTTTCATATCTGATTCAGAATTCTCGAAAGCCGGTCGTAGTTACCGGCGCGCAGAAACCGATTGATAAAGACATTACAGACGCGCGGACCAACCTGCTCGACAGCTTTATCTATGCGGCGGACGACGCCTCACAGAATGTAAATATTGTTTTTGACGGAAAGGTAATCGTCGGGACGCGCGCGCGGAAAGAACGCGCCAAAAGCTATAACGCTTTTTCGAGCGTCAATTTTCCCTGCCCTGCACGGATTCAGGACGGCGTGCTCTTCCGCTATATTCCCGAAACGCCGCTTAAAGAGCCGGTTCGGTTCTATCATAGTCTCAATGACAATATCTGTGTGTTTAAGCTGATTCCAGGGGCGAGGCCCGATCTTTTGCAGTATCTGTTTTCGCAGTACGACTGCCTGATTATCGAAAGCTTTGGCGTAGGCGGTATTCCTGATGCGCTGCTCGAAACCTTTTATAAAGAGATGGAGCAGTGGCAGAAAAAAGGCAAGATTGTCGTCATTGCGACACAGGTTGCAAATGAGGGAAGCGACATGTCCGTTTATGAGGTTGGCCGCAGGGCAAAGCGTGATTTCGACTTGATTGAAACATACGATATGACGCTCGAAGCAACGGTTACCAAGCTGATGTGGCTGCTGTCTGAGCCGCATACGGATTATGACAGTATACGCGAACGGTTTTACCGCGCGGTAAATCACGACACGCTCTTTTCACAGCGCCGCAGATTCCGATAGCATTATACGCTTTTCATTTTGAAAAAGGCCTCTTCATACGAAGAGGTCTTTTTATACAGACGTTAAATATTTCACAGGATTTTACAGAAGCAGACGGGCAGGCTTTACAATCGGCTGCGATAATGAAGACGCTGCATAGAGAGCTCTGTGCGGCGGAAATACCGACTTATGAAAAGGAGAAACAGACAGGATGAAAACGAAAAAACGCGGTTTAATCATTGGAGCGGTTGTAACAGCTTTTGCTATCGTCGGGACAAGCTTTGCCTTGTGGGCGACAACGCTTAGCGGCAATGGCAGCGTTTCAGCCTCCGGAAGTTGGCAGGTTGAATTCACAGATGCAGATTTAAGCGTCAACTCTACGGGAACGGCGGTTTCTGCCGAAACCTATGCGCTTGACCGTGCCAATGTCAAAGACGACACTCTGGTGGCTGCAACAATTTCCTCCGGCAAATGGCTTTCTGCCGGCCAGCAGGATTTGGTAGGCACGCAGTCAGGCGAAGCGATGAGCCAATACACCTGTTATTATGCCGTAGACACTGCCAAGTATGATCTGAGCGACATTACCGCCATTACAAAAGACGAATATGCCGAGATCAGCGCAGATTCCAGCACCTTCGTCGTTTCCGATCATCTGAACATGTATTATCGCTATGTAAACGATGGAACCGCCGGTACGGCGGACGGAGCAAAAGCAAGCGCGGCAAAAGTTGTTGACGGCCTGCTTCGGGATACCGCTGCCGCCCTAAAAGAGCTTTATCCCGACACATGGCAGAACTACGCTTTAGTGAACATGGATCAGTACGGCAAATGGAATTATATCATCGCCAGTATGAAGAAAACCTCGGTTTCCGGTTCTGACCTGACAAAGGAGGAGCGCGCATCCTTTACCGCCGATGAAGTGAGCTTTGCAGGCATTGTGTTTTCTCTGCCTGGCGCATGGGCGCAGTACAGCGTTACCGTGACGAACAAAGGCTCGGTTGACGCAAACCTTGAAAATGCCGTTATTCGTCTCGATACAGAGAACGAGGATCAGCTCTCGCTTGACGCGCCGGATCTGACGGGAAAGACGTTGTCTCCCGGCGAGTCCTGCACGATTCAGGTGGTCGTAAAGGCGCTGGACAATGGAACCGGTTCGCTCAATGCAAGCGGCAGACTGGTTATTGAACTGCCTTATGCACAGGATACGGTGGAGCCTGCTCCGGACGCTTCCTACACAAAATAAAAGAAACCATATAAACGGAAGGCCGGTCTGCGTACAGGCGTAAAGCCTGCAGGTCATGAAAGGAAAAGCCCTATGCATTATAGGGCTTTTCCGGCTGTCAGAAAGGATAGGAAGCAGCATGAAGAAAAGCCGAACAGCGGGAACAATCGCTCTGCTGGCAGCAGCGGTATTCCTGTTTGCCGGACGGCAGGCAAAAGTGAAAGCGGCAGACGCCGCTTATGTATCGGGAACGGCGGATGTGCGCATCATACAGACAGAAGCTTCATACAGCAGCGGCGCGGAGGCAGCGGTATCGTTTTCCCCAAAAGAAGCCGATATGGACGGAATGCTGGACAGGCCGGGTGCATGGGCATGTTATATGATCGAAGTGCAGAATCAGGGAGAAACGGACGCGGCGCTTTCCATGGCGGAGCTTCGCGATGAAACGCCTGCATATATAGACGTAACCTCCGGTGTGAAAGACGAGCATATCGGCGACGTGCTAAAACCGGGAGAAAAGCGGAGAATTGTCATTTTGTTACAGTGGAATCCGGATGACGCGGCAGTGTCTGCTGGAGAGTGCGGAACTTACAGTCTGACGTTAGTTTTTGACGGAGTAAGCGCCATTCCGGACACCTCGGCCAGCAGCGGATTGCTATGGCTGACGGTCGGGCTGGCAGCCGCTGCGCTGGCGGCAGGAGCGCTTTACAAAAGGAGCAGAAGGATCAATTGACAGACTCAATTCAGAAAAAGGGGCAGGGAATGCGCGGAAGGCTTTTCCATACTGTCAGACGGACGGCGCCATGGATTTTAGCAGCGCTGTTGATTCTGTTTTTCGCAGGTTTCCTTCCGGCAGCGCCCTCAGCCGTCTTAACCGGCAGTATGGAGCCCTGTATTGAGTCCGGCGATCTCGTTATAATCGACAAGACCGCGCATGATTCGCTTGCAGTGGGCGATGTGATCCAGTTTCAGCGCAATGGAGCGACGGTGCTTCACCGCATCGTGGGAATAACACAGTTGGAGAATGGGCAGACCGCATTCGTCACAAAGGGAGACGCCAACAATGCACCGGATAGTCAGCCGGTTTCAGCAGACGAGGTGACAGGACGCTGTCTTTTCCGTATTCCCAAAATCGGATATATCCCGATGTGGTTCGGCTCCCTGTTTCGGTAAGGCGACAAAGGTTTTATAGAATAAAGTGAAACGGAACGCATCTTGCGTTCCGTTTCACTTTATTCCGATTATTTTGCAAAGAGAGGTTGACATCACTGTTATACGGTCGTATAATAATTACATTAAAATATAATCAAAGAAAAGAGGAGAATCCAATGTGCAGGAAAACAAGGCGTCTGGGAGATGCAGAGCTTGAAATTATGCAGGAGCTTTGGCATGCGGATGCAGCAATGACGGCCGGAGAAATACTTGAAAAGCTGAAAGTCAAGCGGAATTGGCAGCTTTCAACGCTGATGACGTCGCTTGCAAGGCTATGTGATAAAGGCTTTGTCTCCTGCGACCGAACGTACCGCCAGAATTTGTATCAGCCAATTATCGAAGAAGAGGCGTACAAGGCGGCGGAGAGCAAACGGTTTTTACAGCGGATGTATGGCAGCTCCATACAGGGGATGTTCACCACGCTGTATCAATGCGACATACTTACCGAATCGGATATCGACGAATTACGCGGTCTGTTGGACACGCTTGCAGAGGGACGGAAAAAATGACTGCATTATTTCTTACGGTATTAAAGGTTTCGGCTGCTATGGGAGCGGTTATCTGCGTAATGTGGCTTTTACTGCGCTGTTTTTACAAAAGGTGCAGTGCAAAAACGACTTATGTCATATGGGGAATTCTGGCTCTGCGCTTGCTTTTGCCTTTTTCTTTAAACCTTGCGGCAGCGCCTCTGCACATTGCGCCCGATACAGCAGTGTATCGCGTGGCCGCACCGCTTTCGGACAAAATCCAGCCTAATATGAACGCTTTGCAGCAAACGGAGGAACAGGCGCCGTCTCTTTTCACGATTTTGTGCTATGTATGGCTTGCAGGCGTGCTTTTTCTCCTGCTGATGCAGATTGTTCAATATATTTTATTCAGAAAGCGCCTTTGGCGCTGGAGCCGCTTTGCTGAACACGCCGTCCCGCTGGAGCTTTTTGAATCGGTCAAAAAGGACTGCGGAATAAAGGGGAAGGTGCGCATCCGGTTAAGCGGCGCCGCTGAAACGCCGCTTTTGACTGGAATCATAAGACCTGTTCTCTATCTTCCGGATCGCGCTTTGCCGGAAGATGTAGTCCGTTTTGTGTTTCAGCATGAGCTTATGCATTTCAAAAGGCGTGATCTATGGTATAAGGCCGTGCTGCTTGCCGTGCGGACTGTTCACTGGTTTAATCCGGCGGTCTGGCTGCTTTTTTCCGAATCGTCACAGGCGATGGAATGTGCGTGCGATGACACGGTGCTCTACGGACGAACAGCGGAGGAGCGGAAAATGTATGGCGAAGCGATCCTTTTCTGCATCAAGCAGCGCACCGTCGGGAAGGCGGTGTTGGCTACAGGATTCTATGACGGGATGCGCGCCCTGCGGAAACGTTTTCGGAACTTATTTGAAAACGCCGGAAAGAAGCGCGGGTATTTTTTGATGCCGGTACTGGCGCTGTTCATGCTGGCGTCCGGCGGAGCGGTTTCGTCCGCGCGCGCTTCGGAAGCGATGTGTTCATGGGAGCTCTCCGCAGTGGACGGGCCATTTGATGTACGGCTGGATTTGCCGGAGGGACTTACCGTTAAGGCGTTTGCCGGGGAAGAAACCGTATTTTTGCCGGGACGCCCCGCTTTTACGATCTGGAACGGCTCAGAGAAGGCCGGAAGCATTTCCTTTTCTGAATTTGAACAGTATCCGGATGTTCCGCCGGAGCGGTATTACCATATGGTGTACTGCGATTTTATGAACAGCAGTATGGTGGATTGGGACAGCGGATATGCGCCTGTTCGAGAGACGGAAGACTTTTGTGCGGCGGTCGATACTGCGGCGGTTTCCATTCCGTTAAACGGAGGCATGCGGCGGGAGGAATATACGTTTCAGGCGGTTCTGGCATATGATATACAGCTTTCCCAATATATTGTGCTGACGTTTGACCCTTCGTTTATTTTGGAAGAAGCCGTGCTTTCCGGAATTGCGGAGAGCGTGCAGATGATGCGGTGACGGAAAAGTGAGTGGGAGTATGGAAAAGAGAATACAGATGATGTGCAGGGGCGTTCTTCTGATACTGGCATTGCTGTGCGGAATCAAAATACTTTTTGAGCCGAAGGCGCTCTTGCGGAAGAGCGATCTCTGTTCCGACGGCGGAACTGTGATCTTACTGGCTGAGGATCGGGTGTTCGGCGGGACGGGGTATTATGCGCGGTACTATGTCTGGATTGCATCGGAGGAGGAAAAAATCTGTTTTGCAGTGCGTCAGAACGAATACAAAATGCATTGGATTGGAGAAAGGATAGAACTTTCTGAAATGACAGGATTAAGCTGCATGCGCCGAACACAATAAACGCTCGCTTATCAGCAGCGGAAATGATGTAGTACCGGCCTCATACAAGCGCTTTTTCGCTTTTAAGTGAAAAAGCGCTTGTCTATCCAGTACGATTGTGCTATAATAGCATCTATTGAACAAACCGCTTTGTACAGGGGAGGAATCAGGATGGACAAGCTTACACAGGCGCGCGCGCGCATTAACGAAATTGACGCGCAGATTGCGCCGCTTTTTGAAGAGCGGATGCGCGCAGTAGAGGACGTCATTGCCTATAAGCTTGAAAACGGCCTTCCGGTATTTGATGCGGCGCGGGAGGACGCGCTGCTGGAAAGAAACAGCGCTTTTATTCAGGACGAAGCATATCGTCCGTATTATACGGATTTCCAGCGCGCCGTCATGCGTATTTCCAAGCAGTATCAGCGAAGCCTTCTCTCTGCGGGCACCGTTGCCTATCAGGGGACAGAGGGCGCGTATGCCTCCATTGCGCTGAGAAAGCTGTTTCCGCATCAGAAAGAGCGCTCCTATGAAACGTGGAACGAGGTTTTTACGGCGGTAGAGGACGGGGACGCTGCGTGCGGCGTGGTGCCGTTTGAAAATTCCTACACCGGCGAAGTCGGCGAGGTTTTGGATTTGTTATACCGCCACGATATTTATATCCGCGAGATCTATGACCTGCCGATCCGTCACTATCTTTTGGGCGTGCCGGGCGCGTCTGTGACGGATATTAAACAGGTGTATTCCCATCCGCAGGCATTAAGCCAGTGCCGTGCCTTTTTGGAGCCGTACCGTTTTGAGCAGGTGCCGTATTTAAACACTGCGCTTGCGGCGGAATATGTTGCGAGGACAGGCGATAAAACGAAAGCGGCCATCGCGTCTGAAGAGACGGCGGAGCTTTACGGACTCCAGATCTTAAAAAAGAACATCAATACAAGCAATGAGAATACAACGCGCTTTATCGTGGTTTCGCGTGAGCCTGGGCTCACCGGCAACCGGTTTTCTCTGCTGTTTACGCTTCGCCATGACGCCGGACAGCTTGCGGCTGTGATGCAGGTAATCGCGCAGAACGGCTTTAATATGGAGTGTATCCGTTCCAAGTCCATGCACGATCTGCCGTGGCAGTATTACTTTTATGTGGAGATTGTGGGCGACGCCTCTTCGGAGAAAGCGAAGGCAATGATCGGGCAGATCGAACCGCTTTGTACGCGGCTTAAAGTCCTTGGCGCATATGTGAAGTAGCAGAGCTTCCGGCATTCAGCACGGAAATGTGCGGGATGCGTGGGAGGATGAAGAGATACAATAGGAACAAAGAGGGATTGTGGTATGGAGCTTCAGCTTGATTTAAAACCAAAAGGTTATTCTGTTTTTTTGGGCAGAGGGGATTTTTCGCACCTTTCGCGCTTTACCGATTTAAACGGGAAGATACTCGTCCTGACGGACGACGGCGTGCCGGAGGAACACGTCCGGACGGTTATGGAACAGTGCGCAAATGCCACGGTGATGACCGTGCAGCACGGAGAGGGCGCCAAAAGCTTTCCGGTGTTTGAGGATGTCTGCCGGAAGCTTTTGGCTTTGAAATTCGGGCGGCGCGATCTGCTCATTGCAGTGGGCGGCGGTGTTGTCGGCGATCTGGGCGGTTTTGCGGCCGCCTGCTATATGCGGGGCATTCGTTTCGTCAATATGCCGACCACGAGCCTGTCACAGATTGATTCGAGCATCGGCGGAAAAACGGCGATCAATTTGGACGGCGTGAAAAACAGCATCGGCGCGTTTTACCAGCCGGAGCTTGTCGTTGCGGATCCGGATGTGCTCTCGACTTTGCCGCGCCGCCATTTGAACAACGGATTGGTCGAGGCGGTGAAAGCGGGACTTATCGGGGATGCGGCGCTGTTTTCACTGTTTGAAGAAACGGACGTGTACAGCCGCATCGACGAGATCATCTATCGTTCACTCTGCGTGAAAAAGCGCGTAGTCGAGCAGGATGAAAAGGAAACGGGTCTGCGCAAAACGTTAAATTTCGGTCATACCATCGGGCACGGCGTGGAGAGCGTATATGGCCTTTCCGGGCTTCTGCACGGCGAGTCCGTTGCGGTGGGGATGCTCCCGATGATCGGAAACAGCGCGCTGCGCGAAAGGGTGCGTAAGGTTTTCAAAAAGATTGAGGTGAATCCGGATATGCCGTATGATCCGGACGCCGTTTATGAGGCGGTTACGCGCGATAAGAAGACGCACGGCGACGCCATTTCTATCATTTGTGTGGATGAGCCGGGCAAAGCGGAGATCCGCGAGGTGAAAACGGCTTCGCTCTATGCACTTCTGAAAGGACAGGAACAATGAAAAGCACAATAGGAGACGCCATATCCGTTACGCTGTTCGGCGAGTCGCACTCCGCGGCGATCGGCGCGGTAGTGGAAGGGCTTGCCCCGGGAATAAAGCTTGATCTCGATTTTATCGCGGCGCAGATGGACAAGCGCCGCCGAAGGGGAAAATTTCGACTGGGCGGCATGAAGCGGATGAAATCCGCTTTGTAAGCGGTTTTTTTAACGGATATACGACCGGTACGCCGCTCTGCCTGATGATTGAAAACCAGTCGCAGAGAAGCGGCGACTATGAGGCGGCAAAGGCGCTCGCGCGTCCCTCTCATGCGGACTATACGGCGTATGAGAAGTATATGGGCTTTCAGGATTACCGCGGCGGCGGCCATTTTTCCGGTCGGCTTACTGCGCCGATTGTAGCGGTGGGTGCAATCTGCCTGCAAATTTTAAAGAAACACGGTATCATGGTGGGCACGCATATCAAATCCCTGCACGGCATAGACGACATTCCCTTTGCCGAAGAGGATGCGGCGCTTGCGGCGCAGCTTGACCGGATAAACGGCGCGTATCTCGCCGTGCTTGACGAAGCGGCGGGAGAGCGTATGACGGCGGAAATGGAGAAAGCTGCCGAAATGGGAGACAGCGTGGGCGGCGTTCTGGAAACGGCGGTCATCGGTATGCCGGCGGGGATCGGCGAGCCGTTTTTTCATTCCATTGAGAGCAGGCTTTCCGCCCTGTTATACAGCGTGCCGGCAGTAAAGGGTGTGGCGTTCGGAGACGGCTTTGGTTTTGCAGAACTTTACGGAAGCGAAGCAAACGATCCGTTTTACATGAAAAACGGAAGAGTCAGAACCCGCACCAATCGAAACGGCGGCATAAACGGCGGTATTTCAAACGGTATGCCGATCCGTTTTCAGACGGCGGTAAAGCCCACGCCTTCTATTTATCAGGAACAGCAGACGGTAAACGTCTTAAAAAAGGAGGACGCCGTTTTGCAGATCAGAGGACGGCATGATCCGGCGATTATCCACCGTGCGCGCGTGGTAGCCGACTCTGTGACGGCGATTGCTCTCACGGACTTGTTTTGTGAGCGGTACGGCTATCTCTGGACGGCGGATTCTGATTTGGGCGAGTGACAGGCGAAGGAGGCGTTACCTTGGAAAAATACGGGCTGATAGGGGAAAAGCTCGGCCACAGCTTTTCAAAGCCCATCCATGAGCAGCTTGGCGGTTATCCCTATGAGCTGATGCCGATGAATGAGGCGGCGGTACATACGCTGTTTGCTGAAAAGGCGTTTTCGGCTGTCAATGTGACCATTCCCTATAAGCAGACGGTCATACCGCTGTGCAGCGAGGTGGATGACCGCGCTCTGGCGATCGGCGCGGTCAACACAGTGGTAAACCGGTCGGGACGGCTCTGCGGCTACAATACGGATTTTGACGGATTCTTCTATCTGGTAAAGCGTTTGGGCGTCGATCCCAAAGAGAAGCATGTGATGATTCTGGGAAGCGGCGGAACCTGCAAGACGGTTTCAGCGGTTATGCGGCACTGCGGTGCGAAAAGCATTACGGTTGTGAGCCGCCGCAGGAGCGAAAACACCGTCACTTATGAGGAGGCGGTCACTCTTTCAAAAACGCAGATCCTTGTAAACGCATCGCCCTGCGGTATGTATCCGGACAACGATGGTCTGCCGATTGATTTATCCGTCTTTCCCGATCTCTGCGCCGTGTTCGACGTGGTATATAACCCGCTCAGGACAAGGCTTTTGCAGGAGGCTGCACGGCTTCATATTCCGCATACCGGCGGACTTCGGATGCTTGTGGCGCAGGCAAAATATGCCGCCGAGCTGTTTACCGGAAACAAAATCAGCGGTACGCGGATTGAAGAGATTCACCGAACGCTTGTCACAGAAAAAACGAATCTTGTTTTATGCGGAATGCCCTCGTGCGGCAAGACGACGCTTGGAAAGCTTGCCGCCGGGCAGATGAACCGCCGCTTTGCGGATATTGACGACGAGATCGTCAAAGAGGCGGGAATGGATATTCCGGCTATTTTCAGGGAAAAGGGAGAGCCGTGGTTTAGAGAACTGGAGGCGGCGGTTGCGGCGCGGCTTTCAAAGGAAAACGGGCTGGTCATAGCCTGCGGCGGCGGTACGGTTCTGCGGGAAGAAAGCGTGCGGAGATTAAAGCAAAACGGCGTGCTCTGCCTGATCGACTGTCCGCTTCCGCTGCTTTTCGGCGGGAATGGGCGTCCGCTCGCGCAGAACAGGGAGCAGATCGCCGCGCTGTATGAAACGCGGATGCCGGTCTATCAAAGCTGCGCCGATTTTACTGTGTGCCATGCAGGAATCCGCAGAGAGGACGATCTTGCCGACGCTGCAACAATAAAGGAGAGATTTTATGAAGCTGCTTGTCGTTAACGGGCCGAATTTAAATATGCTGGGAATCCGTGAACCGCAGATCTACGGCAAAAATACCTATGCAGGACTTGTCTCGTTCATCGAAGAAGTCTGTGCACGGGAGAAAATCGAGGTCGAGGTGATGCAGAGCAACCACGAGGGCATGATTGTAGATGCAATCCAGGCCGCCTATCAGAAAAAGGACGGCATTGTCATCAATCCTGCGGCCTATACGCATACGAGCGTTGCGATTTTAGACGCATTAAAGGCCGTCGGACTTCCTGCGGTTGAGGTGCACCTCTCAAACATCTATGACCGCGAGGAATTCCGCCATATTTCTTATCCGGGCATGGCGTGCGTCAAAACCTTTTGCGGATACGGCTTTGCAGGTTATGAAATGGCAATTTTATACTTAAAAGATTTGTTAAGTGGAGTGATAGCGGAACCATGATTATTACGCTGAAAAAAGACGCCTCCGCGGCGGAGGCCAGAAAAATTGTCAGACAGATAGAGGAAAAGGGTCTTTCCGTCACCGTGATTGAGGGCGCCAATTACAACGTTTACGGCGTGGTTGGCGATACCACGGTCTTAGACGAAAAGGTGATTGCGGCGAATCCTGCCGTCGATCATGTGCAGCGCGTTGCCGCGCCCTATAAAAAGGCGAACCGTATTTTCCACCCTACGGACAGTGTGATCGACGTGGCGGGGATAAAGGTCGGCGGACAGGAGGATATTGTCGTAATCGGCGGTCCGTGCTCCGTTGAAACGCGCGGGACACTGTTTGAGATTGCCGGGGACGTAAAGGACGCGGGAGCAAAAATGTTCCGCGGCGGCGCGTATAAGCCGCGCACCTCGCCTTATGCGTTTCAAGGGCAGGGAACTACCGGTATTAAATGGCTTACTGAGGTGCGCGAGCGTTACGGCATGCCGATCGTTTCCGAGATGATGGGCGTGGACAAGCTTGACGAATTTGAAGAAAACGTCGATCTTATTCAGGTCGGCGCGCGTAATATGCAGAATTTTGATCTGTTAAAGGCGCTTGGAAAAAGTAAAAAACCAGTGCTGTTAAAGCGCGGCCTTTCCAATACCATTGAAGAATGGATTATGGCGGCGGAGTACATTATGGCGGGCGGAAACGAAAACGTTATCCTTTGCGAGCGTGGAATCCGCACCTTTGAAAAATACACGCGCAATACGCTTGATTTAAGCGTTGTGCCGATCATCAAGCAGAAAACGCATTTGCCGATTATCATCGATCCCTCTCATGCGACCGGCGACTGGCGGCTGGTGGAATCGATGTCGCTTGCAGCGATTGCGGCCGGTGCGGACGGACTGATTTTAGAGGTGCACAATAATCCGGAGTGTGCCTGGAGCGACGGCGCGCAGTCACTGAAACCGGACAAGTTTAAAACCCTGATTGAAAAGGGCAGAGCGATCGCCAAGGTGATCGGGCGGGGTATGTGAGATGCGGGCGACGGTCTATCCCTCCTTTTGCGGGGGCGCGGTTATAGTCCCCCCGTCCAAGAGTATGGCGCACCGCGCAATTATCTGCGCGTGCCTTGCAGACGGCGTGAGCACGGTTCGCCGCGTTTCGGAATCGGACGATATGCGGGCGACTATCGGCGCGATGGAAGCGCTCGGTGCGAAAATCGAACGGAAGGGCGATACGCTTACCATTCACGGCACGGGCGGCGTACCGCGCCTCTCCTCATGCGAGGTGGACTGTATTGAGTCGGGATCGACGCTCCGGTTTTTGATTCCGCTTTTCTCTTTGACCGGCGGTCTTGTGACTTATTGCGGCAGGGGACGATTGATGGAGCGTCCGCAGGATGTGTATGCCGCGCTTTTTAAAGAGCAGGGAGCCTGCTTTTTACAGGAAGACGGCGTCATCCGGCAGCATGGAGCGCTGAAGGGCGGAAAGCTCGTCATCCGCGGGGATGTGAGTTCTCAGTTTATCACCGGGCTTTTGTTCACGCTGCCGCTGCTTGACGGGGATTCAGTCATTGAAATTCTTCCGCCGTTTGAATCGCGTTCCTACGTCCTGCTGACTTTGCAGGTGCTGCGTGAGTTCGGTATTACGGCGCATTTTGCCGGTCCGTATACGCTTGCCGTCAAGGGAAACCAGCGCTATCGTTCCGCAGTGTATACCGTGGAGGGAGATTACTCTCAACTGGCCTTCTTCGCTGTGCGCGGGGCGGTCGGCGCTGAAACGGAGTGCAGAGGTGTTCGACTGGACAGCGCGCAGGGAGACAGGGTAATCTGCGAACTTGTAAAAAAGGCGGGTGCAAAAATACAGGCGCAGACAGATGCGGTTACATTTTCGCCGGGAAGACTTCACGGCAGTGAAATCGATCTTGCCGACTGTCCGGATCTTGGTCCGGCGCTTACCGTGCTGGCCGCTTTCTGCGAGGGGGAAACCCATATTATAAACGCCGGACGCCTTCGTATGAAAGAATCCGACCGTATTGCCGCCATGGAAGAGGAGCTAAAAAAGCTGGGTGTGGAAATCTCCGCCGCGGCAGATACGGTGACAATATCCGGCCGGAGGCCAATGGAAAAGCCTATTGCGGTATATGCGCACAACGACCATCGCATTGCCATGAGCCTTGCCGTATTCGCCTCAGCGGCAGAGCAGCCGGTGTGCATCGAGGGCGCGGAGTGTGTGAGAAAATCGTATCCGGATTTTTTTGAGGCGCTTGCCCGCGCGGGAATCAAAGTGGAGTGTGAAGCAGAATGATGAAGCAGAAAACGTTCCTGATCGTGGGGCTTGGCCTGATCGGCGGATGCTATGCGCAGGGGCTGACCAAACAGGGCTACACGGTATACGCTGTCGATCCGGATGAAGAGGCAATTCGATTTGCCCTTGGCAAAGGATATATTCAAAAAGGTGCCTCTGTTCCGGAGCCTGCGCTGATCGGGGCGGCCGACGCGGTGGTACTGGGACTTTATCCAACCAAAATGGTAGAATGGATTAAGGAGAATCAGCAATATTTTAAGTCCGGCATTTTTGTGACGGACGTAAGCGGCGTAAAGCGTGCCGTCGTGTATGACGTGCAGGCGGTTATGCGGCCGGACGTGGAATTTATTGCGGCGCATCCCATGGCAGGACGCGAGGTGAGCGGCGTTAAAAACAGTGATAACCGCATTTTTCTCGAAGCGAACTATATTGTCACGCCGACGGATCAGAATACGGCGGAAGGCATCGAATTTGCCGAGGAGCTTGGACGCACACTGCGTTTTGACCGGATTACGACTCTCTCTCCGGAGGAGCACGACCGGATGATCGGCTATCTTTCACAGCTCACGCACGCCATTGCAGTAAGTCTGATGAACGCGAATCCGAATGAACATCTCGTGGCTTATACGGGCGATTCGTTCCGGGATCTTACGCGCATAGCGAAAATCAACGAGACCATGTGGACTGAACTGTTTTTCTTAAACAAGGATATGCTCGTACCGGAGATCGATGCCTTTATTGCGGCGCTTACCCATTTAAAAGAGCAGGTGGAGACGGAAAACGCCGAAGAGCTCAGCCGCCTTTTCGTCCAGTCCACAGAGCGGCGCAAGCTGTTTGATAAGGCGTAAAGCGGTAATATTGAAAGGAATAGAAACAGGGCGCTCTTTTCTATGAACTGCACCCCATTTGTTAGACAAGTATGATATACTATCTAACA
>UQQY01000035.1 GCA_900543295.1 uncultured Oscillospiraceae bacterium
AGCCCCGCTGTGGACGGCGGCCGTTGCGGTTGCGTTTGGACTGTGCATAGCGAAGCATCCGTTCGGCGGCCGTGGAGCTAACATTTTCAATCCCGCGGCAGCGGGCGTGGCTTTTGTCACGATTTGCTGGCCTGAGCTTCTTACAAAATATCCGAGCCCGTTTTCTGCGGCAAACGGAACGTTTTCTTACGCAACGTCTCCGGCAAGCACGCTTCGTGTCGGCGGAACGCCGAAGATCGAGCTTTTTGATGTACTGCTCGGGAAATTTGCAGGACCGATGGGCGCGACCTTTATGATTGTTATCGCCGCATGCCTGCTTTTCCTTTTGTTCCGCAAAACCGCATGTCTGCGCGCAATTTTGCCTGCTGTGCTTGTTGTCGGCGTATTCGCAGTGCTTTTTCCGCGGCTTACAACGGGCCGCTTCAATTCTCTGGAATTTGAGTTCGCTTCCGGCGCGCTGGTATTCGGCCTGACGTTTATGGCGAGTGATCCGGCGACGCTTCCGGACAAAAAAGGCGGACAGATTGTATATGGCTTTCTGATCGGCGTTTTGATGGTGATTCTGCGGCGCTTTGGTGCGTATGATGTAGAATTTGTTTATGCGCTGCTGCTGGCAAACGCCCTCTCCTCTTCGTGTGACCGTTATGCAAACCATTTTGTTCGGTTGTATAATCGGGTAAAAAATGCACTGCGCGGCCGGCTTTCACAAAAGCGGGAAAAGGCAGGTGAAGCCGATGCTTAATCATTTTTATCAGAAGAATAAAGAAAAGCTTCAAAAATACAACGGCCTTTTGATGACTAATCCGATTATGGAACGCGGATTCATTTTGGCTCCGATTATTGTGGCAAGCTATAATACGCAGAATTCTGTCGCGCTTGGCATAGGCTTTGCGCTGATTACCTTTATCACCGTTATGCTTTCGTCTTTTATCCCGCGGAAGATTCCATATACGATCCGCACGATCCTGTATGCGCTGCTTGCATGCGTGGTTTTTGTGCCGACGGCGATGCTGATCGAGCGGCTTTTGCCGGATTCGCTTTATTCGCTCGGCGTATTTTTGCCGTTGCTTGTTGCAAACTCTCTTATTGTGGTAAAAAGTGAATCGCGTTTTCACCGTCATGGCTTTGCCTATATGACAATTGATGTGGCGAGCCACGCAGTGGGATTCTTTCTGGCTATCGTTTTGGTGGGTCTGATCCGTGAGATTTTGGGCAGCGGTACGGTGTTCGGTGTTACTGTCAACGGCTGGTTTACAGCGCCGGCGGTTCTTATGCCGTTTTCCGGATTTATTATTGTCGGCCTTCTTGCCGCAGTATCCAAGCGCATTCGAATGTATCTTGAAAAACCGAATACGCAGAAGAAAGGAGAGGAAGCCGGTCATGAATGAGTTTTTGGACGCACTGGGCGCGTTCTTCCGCGATATGTTCGTTTATTCGATGATCGCGATTTTTATGGAGAATACGATTTTTTCCCGCGGTATCGGCACGTCAACCGCGCTGTTTGCAACGCGGAAGAAATATAATGTTTTTCTTTTGGGTCTGATTATGACGGTGATCGTCTCCATTTCGGCGGTGATTGTCTATTTTATTTTTCCGTATTTGAAAAGATTGTCCTATTCCTATTATGTGATACCGCCGGTATATGTGGCGGTGATCGGTGTGGTATATATCGGCGCCCTGCTTATTACGCACCGTTTTGTCAAGAAGCATAAGGACGAAGTTTTATCTATTATTCATATCGGCGCGTTTAACTGCGCAACATTAGGCGCGCTGATGCTGGCGACGAATAATGCCTCCGGCAGTTTTGGCGCGTTTTTGGGATTCGCTGTCGGTACGGCGATCGGCTTTACACTGGCTTCCTATTTTATTGGAATCGCCTATGAAAAGCTTTCGAGCGATGCGGTTCCGGAACCGTTTCGCGGATTTCCGATTACGCTGATCTATATTGGTCTGGTTTCGCTTGCCATGTATGGTCTGATCGGCCATGAGCTGCCTTTCTGAGAAAAAGAAAGACAAGCTGGGTTATAAACGAAGAGGTTTCTGCATAAAACAATGAAACAGGGACAGGTTTGGGGTAGTTTCTAAAAAGGAGCAATGGGCGACATGTCAAAACCAAAGAAAGTTGTGCGGGGAAAAAAGATTTACCGCGGCCGTTCAAAACGGCCGGGAAAGATTCTGCGCGGCGTTTTGTTTGCGCTGCTGCTTTTCCTTTTAGTCGGAATCGGCTATATTGTCTGCAAGGAATGGGCGAAATATTTTGGCCCCAATGCCGTGAAGCCTGAATCCTCGGCCGAGATAGAGAGCAGTCTGCCCTCTTCTGAATCGTCAGAAGAGAGTGAGCCGCAGACGGTTCAGGCGGAAATAAAAGGAATTACCGTTCCATATGAAAAGGCACAGTTGACCGGTGGGGCGCTCGACAGCTATCTTGCGGATTTAAAAGCGCAGGGATATACGCATGTATTTGTGGAGCTGAAAAATGAGAACGGTTCTGTGCTCTTTCAGACGGATGCGGCGCAGGCTGTTTCGTTTGGCTCGACAGATGCAAACGCGTTTGATGCGGCGGTCTTTACTGCGGCTGTACAAAAGGCAGAGCTTACGCCTGGCGCTGTTATTACGGCGCTGCGCGATCCGCTCGTTTCACATGTGCGGAATAATAACTCGTTTGCCTATGCAGATCAGCTCGGCACAAACTGGATGGATTCCACACCAGCGCTCGGAGGAAAATCGTGGCTCAACCCCTATATGGACAATGCCCGCAGCTATATCGCGGAGCTTGCCGGAGATGCTGCTCAAAAGGGCTTCTCGCTTATCGTGCTGACAGACGTAAATTTCCCGACGCGAAATACCGCGCATATGAATACCATTAAAACGGAACCCTCCCGCAATGCAATTTTGGGACAGATGCTGAGCGAGGTGCAGTCTGCGGCGGGCGACGTTCCGGTTTTGAACAGTATCGACTTGGCGGAGCAGCTTATGCTGAGTGGGAATGCCCCGTATACAGATATGCAGGAGATTGGCTATAGCAAGAATGCGCCGTATATCAGCCTTTCGGAAATTGAACAGAATAAGGCCGCGCTTGCGGAGAAATTCGGCACAGAGGCGGACAGCACCGCTATCGCCCGCACGATGCTTACAAGGCTTGCTGCTGACGGCGCCTTAACGGAGACGTTCGTACCGGTGATTTCATCGGCAGATATTGATACGCTTTTGCCGGTACTGACGGAGCTCTCCCTTTCCAATTATATTGTATTATAGCGGAAAATCCGCTTTAATAGATGGTTCTGTTTTAAAAATCCAGCATCAGAAAAGAGGAAAATCATCATGAAAGAGATGGAACTGTACAATCTGTGGACCAAAACCGAGCTTGAGGATACGGACTTGAGCGAAGAGCTTGCGGCAGTTGCAGGCGATACCGACGCGATTAAGGATCGGTTTTACCGTGATCTGGAATTCGGCACCGGCGGACTGCGCGGTGTAATCGGCGCGGGAACCAACCGTATGAATATCTACACCGTGCGTAAAGCAACGCAGGGTCTTGCAGATTATTTAAACGAAGCGGCGGAGAACCCGAGCGTAGCCATCAGCTATGACAGCCGCATCAAGTCGGACAAATTTGCGGCAGAAGCGGCGCGCGTACTTGCGGCGAATGGAATTAAGGCCTATTTATACGATCATTTGATGCCGACGCCATGCCTTTCTTTTGCGGTTCGCGAATTGAACTGCGATGCGGGTATCATGGTGACGGCGTCTCACAATCCGGCGAAGTACAACGGCTATAAGGTCTATGGACCGGATGGATGCCAGCTTACGCTCGAGGCGGCTGACCGTGTGTTAAGCTTAATCAATAAAATTGATATTTTCGGCGGCGTTAAGCTTACTTCCTTTGAGGATGCGCTCAAAGAGGGCAGCATTGAATACATTAAACCGGAGGTTGAGGAAAAATTCCTCGAAAACGTAAAGGCGCAGTCGCTGGATCCGGAGGCATGTGAAAAAGCCGGACTTAAGGTTGTTTACACCCCGCTTAACGGCACGGGGAATCTGCCGGTTCGCAAA
This sequence comes from uncultured Oscillospiraceae bacterium, assembly GCA_900543295.1. Lineage (GTDB taxonomy): Bacteria > Bacillota > Clostridia > Oscillospirales > Ruminococcaceae > Paludihabitans. Next base: position 4,054 of record UQQY01000035.1, read on the forward strand.
ATTCTTGCAATGCGCGGGATTAAGGATGTAATGGTTGTCAAAGAGCAGGAAATGCCGGACGGAACGTTTAAAACCTGCCCGTTCCCGAATCCGGAAATTCCGGAGGCGCTTGCGCTTGGCTTAAAGCTTTGTGCAGAAGAAAAACCGGATCTGCTTCTTGCAACAGATCCGGACTGCGACCGTGTAGGCATTGCTGTTCCAGACGAAAACGGCGAATACGTTTTGATTACCGGCAACGAAGTTGGCGCGCTTCTGATGGAATACATCTGCAAGCAGCGCACCGAAAACGGCACCATGCCGAAGGATCCGATTGCGGTTAAAACGATCGTGACGACGGAGCTTGCGGCGAAGATTGCAGCAGATTACGGCGTAAAGATGATCAATGTGCTGACCGGATTCAAATTTATCGGCGAGCAGATTCTTTATCTGGAGCAGAAGGGCGAAAAGGAACGCTATCTCTTTGGCTTTGAAGAGAGCTACGGCTATCTTGCCGGTACTTATGCACGCGACAAGGATGCGGTCGTTGCCTCCATGCTGATCTGTGAGATGGCGGCAAACTATAAGCTCAAAGGCGTTTCCATCCTGACAGCGCTCAACAACCTCTATGCAAAATACGGTTTTTATATCCATCGTCAGCAGAGCTTTACCTGCGAGGGCGCTGCCGGTATGGAGCAGATGAAGGCTATTATGACCTCGCTGCGCACAGATACGCCGAAAGAGATTGCAGGAGTTGCTGTTACTTCGTTCAGCGATTATCTTGCAAGTGAGACAACCGATCTTCAGACCGGTGAGAAAACAGCGATTGAGCTGCCGAAATCCGACGTGCTCTCTTTTGCCCTTGCAAACGGCAACAGCATTGTTCTGCGTCCGTCCGGCACAGAACCGAAAATCAAGGCATACTATACCGGTATTTCCGACAGCAAAGAGGGCGCACTTGCGGCGATTGAGGAAATGAAGGTTTCCTTCACCAAGGTGCTTGGTTTCTGATTCAAAGCGTGTCAGTGAACAGAAGGCATTTGACCAGGAGATAAACAAAAAGAACGTTCGAAAGCCGAACGTTCTTTTTGTTTATCAAAGATTTAGCAGAAATCAGTCTGCGAACATTGGGGTGGAAAGATAGCGGTCGCCTGTATCCGGAAGTAGAACAACAATATTTTTTCCTTCATTTTCGGGACGCTTTGCAATTTCAATTGCCGCCCAGACTGCCGCACCCGAAGAAATGCCGACAAGCACGCCCTCTTTTCGACCGATATGTTTGCCGGCAGCAAAGGCGTCCTCGTTGGATACGGTGATAATTTCGTCATGGATTTTAGTGTTCAAGACTTCGGGCACAAAACCAGCGCCGATACCCTGAATTTTGTGACTGCCAGCCACACCTGTGGAGAGAACGGCAGAGGAGGCGGGCTCAACTGCAATTACCTTGACCGCGGGATTCTTTGCTTTTAAATATTCGCCGACGCCCGTAATTGTACCGCCTGTACCAACGCCAGCGACAAAGTAGTCTACCTTGCCGTCAGTATCTGCGAAAATTTCAGGACCGGTCGTTTCAAAATGCGCTTTGGGATTCGCCGGATTGACGAACTGGCCGGGAATAAAGCTGTTGGGAATCTCTTTGGCGAGTTCCTCCGCTTTGGCGATGGCGCCCTTCATCCCCTTTGCTCCTTCGGTCAGCACAAGCTCCGCACCATAGGCTTTCATCAGCTGGCGGCGCTCTGCGGACATTGTTTCCGGCATGACAATAATAATGCGATAGCCTCTTGCAGCCGCTACAGAGGATAGGCCGATGCCAGTGTTGCCGGAGGTGGGCTCAATGATAACCGAGCCGGGTTTCAGCTTTCCGGTTTGTTCCGCCTCGTCAATCATCGCTTTGGCGATGCGGTCCTTCACAGAGCCGGCTGTATTGAAATATTCAAGCTTGGCCAAAACCTTTGCCTTTAATCCGAGCTCTTTTTCAATATGGGTAAGCTCCAATAATGGAGTTTTGCCGATTAGCTGATCGGCAGAGGTATAGATGTTAGACATGGAATAACTCCTTTCTGACTGCTCTTACAGCGGATGATCCGTTTCGTGGGTGAAATAAAATGCATATTAACATATTATTCAGATATGTTAATATGATTATATGCGTGCAAAAGAAATTTGTCAAGCGGCGATAAGAAAAAATTGGCGCATACGATTAAATAACAAAATCGCCGCCGTGTTCTTCCCGAATCAAATCTCCAACAGAAATACCGTCAAAAAAGGTATTAATCATCTCGTAGAACTGTGTCCACATAGAAAGCGTTCGGCAATCAGCGGCACGCTTGCAGGGCGCTGCATCCTCGCCTAAGCAGGCAACCGGAGCAAGAGATCCTTCTAAGGCTGTTAGAATTTCCGCTACCGTATAGGCGTCTGGAGTCCGGTTCAGACGATAGCCGCCTCCCTTGCCGCGCAGTGCATCGACAAACCCCTTTTTACTTAAAACGGCGACAATACTCTCTAAATATTTTTCTGAAATTTCCTGCCGCTTTGCAATGTCGGCAAGTGGGATATACGTGCCGGTATTGTGTTCTGCAAGGTCAATCATTACGCGCAGAGCATAGCGTCCCTTGGTTGAAATCATCATAAATCGAATCATCCTTCCTGTAATCATATACATGATATGCGAACCTTTTTAAACCTATTATACCACAAGGAAAAAGGAGTATCAATCAATCCTTACGGAAATGTTTGACGGGAAGACAATTTATACTTGCACTTTCTTAATAAATGTAGTAAAATGAACGCAGTTCGCTGACCAGGCGAACTTAAAAGGGTAAAGGAGAAAGAAAAATGAAAAAGGCAGTAAAACATTTAACCGCTTTGGTATTGGCAATGGCAATGCTTCTGGCAATGACGGCATGCAGCAGCTCCGGCGAACTGAAATACACAAAAGAGATTGAAGATGTAATGGGTCGCCTGACTGAAACGAGCAACACTTTCGCAACCGATGTGCAGACCATGTTCAATGATCTGAGCGATGATAATAGAACGACAGTTATGGGCGATCTGGACGAGTTGGAGAAGGTTTTTCAAGATATTGCCGCATTGAAGGCGCCGAAAAAGTATGAAGAGGTGCAGAAGCTTTTAAACGAAAGCTCCGAAAGTGCATTAAAAGGCATTGCAGTATATCGTACAGAGCTTGGAGCGGTGACTGCGGAGACGATGGATGAGGCGTTTCTTGAGCGCGTTACCGTAGGAGACGACTACTTAAAAGAAGCGCAGAGCAAGATGCTTGAGGCGGCAAACCTTGCGGAAGAGATCGAATCCTGATTTTTCTAATAAAAATCGCTTGCAATTTTACAGATCATGTGGTATGATATTGAATTGCAAGGCCATACGTTGAAAGAGGTGAATAAAGTGAAACAGGGAATTCATCCGAACTACGAACAGACTACCATCAGATGTGCTTGCGGTGAGGTTATCGAAACCGGTTCTACGAAAAAAGACATCAGAGTTGAGGTATGCTCCAAGTGCCATCCGTTTTTCACCGGACGCCAGAAGCTGAATGATACCGGCGGACGTGTTGATAGATTCAAAAAACGTTTTGGTATGTAAAAAATTTGCTTCGGCAAGAATAAGCGATGCAGAATCTCTCTGCATCGCTTTCTGTTTTTATTTTGAAGGTGAGGAGAGGAATTCTTATCAAACCATATAAAACAATTGCTGTGGAGGCAAGCGCAGAATTTGTCGAGAAGAAATCCCGTTTTATCGGACATATCGCGCCAGTTAAAACAGAAGAAGAGGCGCAGGCGTTTATTTCACAAATTTCGAAAAAGCACCGCGATGCGTCTCACAATGTATTTGCTTATGTTCTGAAGAAGAGCGGGATTTCGCGCTGTTCTGATAATGGCGAACCGCAGGGAACTGCGGGCGTGCCGACCTTAGATGTGCTCGTGAAGGAGGATCTCACCGACGTTTGTGTAGTGACGACCCGCTATTTTGGAGGAACGCTCCTCGGCACAGGCGGTTTGGTGCGGGCATATTCGCATGCGGCAAAGATTGCCGTAGATGCAGCGCAGATTTTACATATGACAGAATGCGTTTTGCTTCGGGTAGAGACGGATTATGGATTTTATGGGAAGCTGACCTATATGCTGCCGGAGCATGGCGCAGTTATTGCGGAGACTGATTTTGCGGAGAAAGTTACGCTGCTGCTAAAGCTAAGAGGTGACAGACGGGAACCCTTTACAAAAGCTCTTACAGAACTTTCAAACGGGCAAGTTACGGCCGAGCTTGTAGAAACCTTTTTTGGAGATATGTCAGATTAAAGCGATACAGATTTTATTCGGATTGTGGGATATGCGTCAGGATTTTTTGCATTTTTGCAGCAAAAAAAGAGGGAAAAAACGCGTTTTGCTGTATAAATATAATGTAAAAGTCTTTATGGCGGAAGGGGCGTGAAGAGGTGATCCGAACAGAGTACGAACAGCAGGAAAGGCGGCTTTTGTCGCCGTATGCGTCGCTCTCCATGCAGTCGTGCGGCCGCTTTCGGGCGGAAGCTCCCTGTGATATTCGGACGGATTACCAGCGTGACCGAGATCGAATTATCCACTGCAATGCATTTCGCCGTCTAAAGCATAAAACACAGGTTTTCCTCTCACCGCAGGGCGACCATTACCGTACGCGGCTTACGCATACGCTTGAAGTGGCGCAGATTGCGCGTACCGTTGCGCGTGCGCTTCGTCTGAATGAGGATCTGACAGAAGCGATTCCGATGGGACACGACCTCGGTCATACGCCGTTTGGACATGCGGGGGAGCGCACGCTCGACGCGCTTTGCAGCCGGGGCTTCCGGCACAATTTACAGAGTGTGCGTGTGGTCGATCATATTGAAAAGAACGGTGCAGGTTTAAATCTCACCTATGAAGTAAAAAACGGAATTGCCTGTCACTCCGGCGATGCGCCGCAGGCACAGACGCTGGAGGGACGAATCGTGCGGATTGCGGACAAGGTGGCGTATATCAACCACGACATTGAGGACGCGGTGCGCGCGGGCGTACTGCGTGAGGCAGATCTTCCTTATGACTGCGTATACATATTGGGACGCACCAAAAGCGCGCGCATATCGACAATCATTCATTCTCTTATCGCGTGTTCGGACGACGACATTCGTATGGCGCCAGAGGTGTATCGCGCACATTTACGCCTGCGGGAGTTTATGTTTGAAGCGGTTTACCGTAATCCTGCCGCGAAGCAGGAAGAGGGAAAGGCGCAGGAGATTGTGGCTGCGCTTTACCGCCATTATCAAAAGAATCCGGCGCGGCTGCCTGAAATGTATCGTCCGATTATCGCGCGCTTTGGCGAGGAAGAGGCTGTCTGCGACCATGTGGCCGGTATGACGGATCAGTATGCGGTGGAGCTTTATAAAGAGCTGTATATACCGAAGTTTTGGAGCAAATAGGAAAGGAGGCGCGTCGTGATACCGCGCAGCTTTATCGAACAGCTTACAGCACAGTGCGACATTGAAGACATTGTCCGTTCATACGTTCCGCTTAAACGCGCGGGGCGGACGGCAAAGGCGTTGTGCCCGTTTCATTCGGAAAAAACGCCCTCGTTTGTTGTGTATCCGGAAAATCAGTCGTTTTATTGTTTTGGCTGCGGCAAGGGCGGCGACGTCATCCGGTTCATCATGGAGGCGGAACATCTCGACTATCCGGAAGCGGTTCGTTTTCTGGCGGCTCGTGCCGGAATGACGGTGCCGGAGGATGGAGATGACGGCGTCTCTGCACGAAAAATACGGGTTTACGAGATAAATCGCCAGGCGGCCCGCTTTTTCCACAAATGCTTAAAGTCACCGATGGGGCAGGAGGGATACCACTATTTGCGGGAGCGAGGTCTTTCCGATCAGACGATAGTGACCTATGGGCTGGGCTTTGCGCCGAATTCGTGGGACAGCCTGCGCAGTTTCTTGCAGAAGAAAGGATTTTCACGTGAAGAAATGATCGATGCGGCTGTACTTTCGCAGGGCAAAGGCGGCCGCTGCTACGATAAATTCCGCAATCGCGTGATGTTCCCGATTATCGATTTGAGAGGGAATGTCATTGGCTTTGGCGGGCGCGTTATGGACGACAGCAAGCCGAAATACTTAAATACGGACGACACGCCGGTGTTTAAGAAAAGCCGGAATCTGTTTTCGTTAAATTTTGCAAAGAGCGAGACAAACGGAAGGCTGATCCTTGCCGAAGGATACATGGACGTTATTTCTATTTACGCTGCGGGCTTTCATAATGTAGTGGCGACGCTTGGAACGGCGCTGACAGAAGAACAGGCGCGGCTGATGAGCAAATATGCAAAGGAGATCATTATCGCCTATGACTCCGACGGCCCGGGACAGGCTGCAACGCACCGTGCGATCAACATTCTTTCAGATGCTGGACTTTCCGCGCGTGTGCTGCATATGGAGGGGGCAAAGGATCCGGACGAATACATCAAAAAATTCGGCGCCAAGCGTTTTGAACTGCTGCTGGATGGGGCAGGAGACGCTACAACGCACGAGCTTATGGCAGCGCGCGGAACGCTGGATCTAAAAACGCCGGAGGGCCGTATTGAATATTTAAAGCGCGCGGTCAATATTTTGGCGGATATTCGAAATCCTCTTTCCCGCGAGGTATATGCCGCCTCTGTAGCAAAGGATGCGGGAATATCCGCTGACGGTGTAAACGCGCAGGCGCTTACAGTTATGAAAAAAAAGCGCCGTCAGGAGGAAGCGCGTGAATGGCGGGATATTGAGATGAACCGGGAAATGGTGCGCGACCGCATAAACCCGGAAAAAGCGCAGAATATAAGAGCGGCGACCGCAGAAGAGGGGATTCTTGCTTATATTCTTCGGCATCCGGACGAAAGCGGCCGGATTTTGGAAGCCGTTGCAGATGACGACTTTGTGACTACATATGACAGGCGTGTGCTCAGCGCAATGCGTGCACTGAACGAGGAACATGCGGATATTACGCTGACGATGCTGTCTACACTGCTTTCACCCGATGAGGCGAGCGGCGTGGCGCGGATTCTGGCGCGTTCCTCTGAGACGCCTGTAACGGCGGCGATGGTAGAGGATTATATGAAAACGCTTGCCGAGGAACGGCAGAAGATGAGCAGAGACGCGGTAGGCGCCGCAGATCCGAGCGAGATCGAGCGGTATCGGCAGATGTTGAAATCAAAAAAATAGCTTCAGAGCTTTTTAGAAGCCGCAGTGCCAAAAGGATAAAACGCGGCGGAAGGACACAGGACTTAACAACCGAATACCGTTTTCGGTTGTGCGGCAGAAGGGAGTTTAAACGCGGTGGCAGAGCTGTTTGAACAGGGGAAAACAAGCGGCAAGCTGACAACACAGGAGATAAATGATGCGATTGAAGACCTTGATTATGACGTGGACCAGGTGGAGGAGCTTTATGAATCGCTGAAAAATATGAACATCGAGGTTGTTGAGACTTACAACGCGGACTTGACTCTGGATTTTCCACACAGCGATCCGGAAAATGTGGAAGCACAGTTACAGGCCGAGGGCGTGAGTATTGACGACCCGGTTAAGGTCTATTTAAAAGAAATCGGCCGCGTGCCGCTTCTATCGGCAGATGAGGAAACAGAGCTTGCAAAGCGGATGTCTGAGGGAGATATTACCGCGCGCAAGCGCCTTTCCGAAGCGAATCTTCGTCTGGTCGTCAGCATTGCAAAGCGCTATGTCGGCAGGGGCATGCAGTTTTTGGATCTCATTCAGGAGGGCAACCTTGGCTTAATTAAGGCGGTTGAGAAGTTTGACTACACCAAGGGCTTCAAGTTTTCAACCTATGCTACGTGGTGGATTCGTCAGGCGATTACGCGCGCCATTGCAGATCAGGCGCGTACGATCCGTATTCCTGTGCATATGGTTGAGACGATCAATAAGGTAAAAAAGGTTTCAAGCCAGCTTCTCCACAAAAACGGACACGAGGCCAGCGCTGAGGAGATTGCGAATGAGCTCGATATGCCGATCGACAAGGTGCGCGAGATTATGCGTGTGGCGCAGGAGCCTGTTTCGTTGGAAACGCCGATCGGCGAGGAAGAGGACAGCCACCTGGGCGACTTTATTCCGGATGACGAAGCTCTGGCGCCGGATGATGCCGCGTCGCATATTCTGTTAAAGGAACAGCTTGGAAACGTGCTGTCTACGCTGACTGATCGGGAAGAGAAAGTGCTGCGGCTGCGTTTTGGACTGGAGGACGGCCGTTCCCGCACGCTGGAGGAAGTGGGCAAGGAATTTAACGTTACCCGTGAACGTATCCGCCAGATTGAGGCGAAGGCGCTTCGTAAGCTTAGACATCCGAGCCGCAGCAAAAAACTCAAGGATTTTCTGGACTGAAGTTTGACATCCGGTGTGTAAACTGTTATAATATATATCTATAAGGTATAGTTTAAAGCGAAGAACGGCCATAACTTCAAGGCTGTTGGGTATTGCAATCATTGTGTTGAAAGCCGGAGGAAAGCTGCATGCATATTACATTGGAATCAGATTATGCGATTCGCATTATTTTGTGTCTGGCGCGGCGCGGATGTCGGACGGATGCCGGTACAATAGCGGAAATAACCGGCGTCTCCCTGCGTTTTGCGCTGAAAATTTTAAGAAATCTGGTTGGAAGCGGGCTGATTCGTTCGTTTAAAGGAACGCAGGGCGGTTATGAGCTGAATCGTGCGCCGGATGAGATTACGCTAAAGGATGTTCTGGAGATTGTGGAGGGCGAATATCATCTGAGCCGCTGCCTTGGCGGCGATTGCTGCACGCGGCCCAACCATGCAGTCGGAACATGCAAGGTGCAGAAGGTCTTCGGTGAGATCAGTCAAATTGTGCAGGAGAAGCTGGATGCGGTTACGATTGCACAGCTAATATAAGAAGAAAGACGCGTTATCAAACGCGTCTTTTTTGATGTTTTGTGGAATTTTTAGCAGGATGACAGTGAGACATATGATCTATGGATTCCGGACATCCCAGATACATACTGATTTAGCCGCTTTCCTTTTTGCCGAACAGCTCCTTTATTCCAACAATGAGGATCAGAAGAGCAAAAAGCCTGGAAATCCATTCATTTGACAGCCAGACGGCGCCGAGCGCACCGATCCCCGCGCCAGTAAGGCCAGGCCAGACAGCGCCTTTGGCGGCATTTCCATCGATGAGTCCGCCTTTTTGATGTTGGAACAGGGAGAGCGCGGCGACTGGAAGGAAAAAGAGCAGATTGAAAAACTGTGCGTCCTTTTGCGCAAAATCAGCGAACAGCGTGAGATACAGCATCAAGACAAAGCCGCCGCCGATCCCCATTGAAGCGCAGATGCCGGATAAAAAGCCAACCGGAATAAGCCACCAATTCATCGAAAGAACAGCCGCACAGCCGAAAGAATCATGACGCCGCCAAAAATCCGTTTGAGCAAGCTTGGATCGATTCGTTTAAGCAGGCGGGAGCCAAGCCATGCGCCCGGCAAACCGGCCGCCGCCGCTAAAAGAATATTCCATATGTCTCCGCGAATCCCGCCAAAGAAAAGCAAAATTGCACTCAGCAGAGATAAGGGAAGCGTGATGGCGATAGAGGTTGCGTGCGCCTTTTTAGCAGGCAGACCGCTTTTTTTGAGCATCGGCACTGCCAGCAGGCCTCCGCCTGCTCCGAAAATTCCGTTTAACAGTCCGGTGATGCCGCCTGTCAGCGCATATTTTAATGTCGGTTTCATGCTGCGCACTCCTTTCCTATAGTACTTTGCGCATTCCTCTGGGCAGGTTTATGGAAGAGGAAAGACCGCAATACAACTATAGGATGAGATGTTTTCCTTTTTTTATTCGCCAAAGGCCGATGAAAGCGAAAACAGGAAAAGAGCCGCAGAGCTGTCAGACTGTCGGCGTATCAAGCAGCCTTTGAATCGCCCAGGAAGCGAGCAGAAGACCTGCCGCAGGAGGACAGAAGCTGATACTGCCAGGGCTGTGCCGCCCGTTTTGCGTATCGCAGACGACAGTGCGCGGTGCTTCCGTGGAATAAAGGACGGGCTGTTTAATGAGACCGCGCTTTTTTAATTCTCTGCGCATCACACGGGCCAGCCCGCAGCCGCAGCCCACAGTGTCCTCGATGACGCCGAGACGAAAGGCAGAGGGATTTATACGGTTTCCGGTGCCAAGGCAGGTGATGGAGGGAATTCCCCGTTCGCGGCAGGCGGCTGCGAGATCCAGCTTGGCTGTTACAGTATCGATTGCATCAATTACAAGATCGGGATAAAGGGAAAACAGCGCTTCGCGGGTTTCGGCACTGTAGAATTCGTTAACCGGCAGAAGAGTACAATCCGGCGCAGCGAGAGAAAGCCGTTTTTGTGCGGCGTCGGTTTTATTTTGCCCGATTACGTCGATGGTAGCAAACTGCTGACGGTTCAGATTGGTTTCATCCACAATGTCATGGTCCATCAGAATCAGCGATCCGATTCCACAGCGTGCAAGCGACTCTGCACAGCTTCCGCCGACGCCTCCTAAACCTATGACGGCGACACGTTTGGTTTGCAGTAATGCGGCAGCTTCCTCTCCGATAAGTGCTTTTGTCCGATCAAGCGCGTGCTTCATTTCAGTATCATTCCTTTCCGGTTTCGGGATTTATTTTCTACAGGTGATGGCGAAGAGGGAATATCGAGAAATAGCTTTTTAGGAATTTTGCTGTGTGACGGTCGGCGGCCATGTCTCGCAAAAAGAGGATACGGTCTTGCCATTACAATTTTTAGTATTACACAATTAAAAATGGGGCGCTCATCGCGCCCCATTTTGATCCGCCCTGCCGTTTTCTGTACAGTAAGCTAAAAACCCGCGGTTCAAGCAGGTGGAAGCCTCCTTGATGCGTTTGCGCTCCCAACATCCGCCAAAAGGCGGGAGGTCTGCATCCCCGGCACAAGAGTCCGGCCTCCAATAATATAAGTGTTGGATTTATATTATCCGTACAGGCGCACAGCGCAGAACACGTACTGTTTACCGCCAATAGAAACAATGATGCTGCGCGGTTGACGCAGAACTGTTTTCCATCCCTCTTATTATAGCAGAAAAGCGATAAAAAACAAAGGGAAACTTATTCCTCTTCGCCGTCGAAATATGTGCTCAGCTTTTCTAAAAACATCTGACCGATTCGCTGATACTCCTCTTCGTCGTCAATTGAGATCATCAGTTCTTCGTCATTTTCATCCATTTGACTCTTTAAAACGATCAGCTCCGCCGTATCGTCCAGAATATCCTCCGGATCTTCGTAATATGGCATCAGTGCAAAGTAGCGATCGTCATCCACTTCCATGACGTCCAAAAGCTCGA
>UQQY01000036.1 GCA_900543295.1 uncultured Oscillospiraceae bacterium
GCGCGGCGGCGTCCTTCTTATATTCCGCAATATAGCGTTCGGAAATTTCTTTTGAGGGCACGCCCTCTTCGAGCGCGCGCTTGATGATCTTGTCGTCCACGTCGGTGAAGTTCTGCACGAACTCCACCTCATAGCCGCGATAGGTCAGATAGCGCCGCAGAATGTCGAACACGCAGATCGGACGGGCGTTGCCGATGTGGATCAGATTATACACTGTCGGACCGCAGGCGTAAATTTTCACCTTGCCCGCCTCAATGGGGACAAACTCCTGTTTTTCTCTGGTGAGCGTGTTGTAAATTTTCATTTTTCGCTTTCTCCTTTCTTTTCATCCTGCGCCGCTTTCAGCGCTGTCAATTCCTTCGCCAATGCTTCGACCTCGCCGCGCAGACGGCAAAGCTCCTGTGAAACGGGATCTTTTACATGAATCTGATCCATCTCGCCACAGACGCGCACACCGTCTTTCCGCACAATACGCGCCGGCACGCCTACCGCCGTGGAATTGGGCGGTACTTCGGCGAGCACCACGGCGCCCGCCGCAACGCGCGCGTTATCGCCGACGGTAAACGGCCCCAATATTTTCGCGCCGCTGCCGATCAGCACATTGTTGCCAAGCGTCGGATGACGCTTTCCCTTATCCTTTCCCGTTCCGCCCAGCGTTACGCCCTGATACAGCGTACAGTTGTCGCCGATAACCGTTGTCTCTCCAATGACGACGCCGCTGCCGTGGTCGATAAAAAGCCCTCTTCCAATCTGCGCGCCCGGATGAATTTCAATTCCCGTCCACAGTCTGCCCGACTGTGAGAAAAAGCGCGCCAGAAAAAAGCAATGATGCCTGTAAAACCAATGCGCGATCCGATACCATAAAAGCGCGTGCAGGCCCGAATAAAGCAGCAGTACCTCAAGCGAGCTGCGCGCCGCCGGATCCCGGCTTTTGATCGCGCGGATGTCATAGCGCAGATTTTTGAACATAGCTCCTCCCTTTCATTCCGTCAAAAAGACGCCGCCTTCATTCTATCACGAAGGCGGCGTCCCGCGGTTCCACTTCTGTTTTTTGCTCAAAACCCGATAACGGGGGTGAACCGAACGGCGATACTTATCCTTTCCCGCCGTCTGCTTCCGGACGCACTTCACAGCTCTTCTGCGTGCGGCGCTCTCATCCTTTCGCCGCTCTCTGTCCGCCGGTATGAGTCTGCTACTCTTTCCGTTCCACGCATTTTTATAGATACAAGACGATTTTTACCATCCGTTTTTTCGATTTAACATACGAATACAGTATACTACATGCACAGATTAAAAGCAAGCGCGGCTTATTTCATCTGCCCAATTGCCGTCCGGTTTTTCCAGATATACTGCGCGCCCGATACAACGGAGAGCACAGCCGACACCCACATGAGAACCTCCGCAATCACCGGAACGGAAACAAAAGCCGGCAGAAGCGACCATTCTGAAAGCATGCACAAAATCAGGATCAGCACGATGCTGACCATCTGCACCGCGGTTTTTACCTTGCCGAGCATGCCTGCGGCAATAACGGTTCCGTCGCCGGATACTGCGACCAGACGAAGAGACGTCACCATGAACTCGCGCGCGATCATGATGACCACCACAAGCGAGCCGCAGAGTCCAAGCTCAATAAAGGAAATCATGGCCGAAAGCACCAGTATTTTATCCGCAAGCGGATCTAAGAACTTGCCGAACGTTGTAACCTGGCTGTTTTTACGCGCCAGATAGCCGTCCAGCGAGTCGGTGACGGACGCGGCGATAAACACGATCAGCGCCAGAAGATAGTGCGCTGGGATCCGGCCGACCAGCAGAAACGCCAGAAACAACGGCACCAGCAATACCCGTAATACCGTCAGTTTATTCGGTGTGTTCAAGAAAGGTTCCTCCCTTAAAAAGCGTTTTTAACGGTGATAGGAAACGCATTCGCCGACTAAGTCGTAGTCCATGACTTCATTTACGCGCACCTTTACAAAGTCGCCCATTTTAAGGCTGTCCTCGCTTGTGAAAAAGACTTTGCCGTCCACATCCGGCGCATCCGCCTCCGTGCGTCCGAAATAGCATTCGCCGTAGCGGTCAAAGCCCTCGACCACGCACAAAAGCCGCTCGCCGATTTTTTCCCTGTTAAGCTGCTCCATGATAATGGACTGCTGCGTCATAATGACTTCCTCGCGGCGCTTTTTTACGTCCTCGTCAATTTGTCCGTCCATATCCGCGGCGACTGTGCCCTCCTCGGCGGAAAAGGCAAAACAGCCAAGCCGGTCAAAACGGATTTCCTCGATAAACTCGCTCAGCGCGGCAAACTGCTCCTCCGTCTCGCCGGGGAAGCCGACCATCACAGTCGTGCGAAGCGTAAGCCCCGGAATGCGGCTGCGCAGCTTTTTCATCAAAGCTGTAAGAGAGGCGCGGTCCATCGGGCGGTTCATACTCCGCAGCACGGCCTCTTCACAGTGCTGAATCGGAATATCGAGATATTTTACAAGCTTTTCCTCCGCCGCAATGACGTCGATCAGCTCCTCGGTGATTTTGTCCGGATAGCAGTAAAGCGTGCGGATCCAGCGCAGACCGTCAATTCTACAGAGCTTCTTTAAAAGCTCCGCCAGTTTGTATTCGCTGTACAGATCCTCGCCGTAGCGGGTGGTATCCTGCGCCACGACGACCAGCTCCTTTACGCCCTGTGAGGCAAGCCACTCCGCCTCTTTGACAAGTTCCTCCATCGGACGGCTGCGGAAGCGGCCGCGAATCTGCGGGATTGCGCAGTAGGTGCAGCAGTTATCGCAGCCCTCTGCGATTTTTAAGTAAGCATAGAAAGGCAGCGTAGTGAGCACCCGTTCGCCGGAGAGACAGAGAGACTCTTTTTCGCCGTATGCAGTCATCCTGCTTCCCGCGGCGGCTTTTTCGACCGCCTCGCAGATTTTATCGTTTGAGCCGATGCCCAGAACAACGTCGACCTCATCCATTTCCTTTACAATTTCGTCGCGGTAGCGCTCCGCCAGACAGCCGGTGACCACAATGCCTTTGATCGTGCCTTCTTTTTTAAGCGCCGCCATCTCCAGTATATTCTCAATAGCCTCTTCTTTTGCAGACTGAATAAAGCCGCAGGTGTTGATGATGACAACGTCGCTCTCCGACACATCTCCGCACAGCGTAAAGCCGTTTTGTGCAAGCGCCGCCAGAAGATGCTCCGCATCCACCTGATTCTTTGAACAGCCGAGTGAAATCATTGAAACCTTGATTGCCATGTAACTCCTCCGTAAAAAGGGCTTATTCCCAGTCTTCCTCATCCTCCGGCGCTTCCTCGCCGCAGCGCTCCACAGCTTCGCGGATGTCGCGATAATCGTATCCCAGCCGCATAAGCGCGGCGGTCAGTTTCTTTTTCGCGCGCGGATCCCCGTCGTTTAGAAAGCGGGTATATTTTTTTTCGATAACCGTACAAATCTGCTCCACTGTGTCCACCTCGCATGCTTCCAGCGCCGTTTCGGCGGTCAGCGGATCGATCCCTTTGCGGATCAGCTCATATTTTGCACGGCGCGCGCCCCATTTTTTTGTCTCCAAATAATAGCGCGCGTATTTCGCGGCATACGCCTCGTCGTTTAAAAAGCGCTGTTCCTCCATGAGGTCACAGACCATCCCCGCCGCCTCGGGCGAAATATAGCGCAGAAGCTTGTCGTAAAGCTCCTTACGCGAATGGTCGCGATAGCCAAGAAGGTCGTATGCTTTTTCCCGCCCGCGGCGGTACTGCGCCTGCAAATCCAGCTCATTCAGCGCGCCGGCGTCCACTTCGCAGCCCGCGCGGATGTGATTTGCAAGAATCGTCTCTCCGTCAAGCGTACAGAGATAGCCGTCCTCCGTATACAGACGAAACCGCTCGCCCTTGCCCGGCTCAATCGCTGTAATCCGCATTAAAAGTCGCTCTCGTCCGCATCGATGTCAAGGTCAACTTCCATATTGACCGGCGCCGCCGGAATAACCGGAGCGGCAGCCTGCGGCGCAGAGGAAACGGGCTTCATGCGCGACTTCTCAAGCAGCTCCGCCGCATGTGCGCGCACCTTCTGTTCGATCTCGTCGCAAAGCGCCTGATTCTCCTTCAAAAGCTGCTTCACCTTGTCGCGGCCCTGTCCCAGACGATCGCCGTTATAGCTGAACCACGCGCCGCTCTTTTCGATAATATCCGCTTCCACGGCATAATCGATGATTTCGCCGATACGGGAGACGCCCTCGCCATAGAGAATGTCGAATACAACCTCTTTAAACGGCGGTGCAACCTTGTTCTTTACGATTTTGCATTTCGTCTTGTTGCCGATAATCTCCGCACCGTTCTTGATCGGTTCGCCGCGGCGCACCTCAATGCGGACGGACGAATAGAATTTGAGCGCGCGGCCGCCCGGGGTTGTCTCCGGATTGCCGTACATCACGCCAATCTTTTCGCGGATCTGGTTGATAAATACGGCCACGCAGTTGGAGCGTGAGACAACCGAGGTAAGCTTTCTAAGCGCCTGCGACATCAGACGCGCCTGTAAGCCGACGTGCGCCTCGCCCATCTCGCCGTCGATCTCCGCCTTTGTGACCATTGCCGCGACGGAATCCAGAACGATCACGTCCAGTGCGCCCGAACGAATCAGCGCCTCCATGATCTCAAGCGCCTGCTCGCCGGTGTCCGGCTGGGACACAAGCAGAGAATCAATATCGACACCCAGCGCCTTTGCGTAAACGGGATCGAGCGCGTGCTCAACGTCGATAAACGCAGCCTCGCCCCCGGCTTTCTGCGCCTGCGCGATGATTTGCAGTGCGACCGTCGTCTTACCGGAGGATTCCGGACCGTATACCTCAATGATACGACCGCGCGGAACGCCGCCAATACCCAGCGCCATATCGAGACCGAGCGAACCGGTTGAAATCGCGTCCACCTGCATAGCGGTCGCCTGCCCAAGCTTCATAACCGCGCCTTTGCCGTACTGTTTTTCAATTTGACTGATTGCTGTCTCCAGCGCCTTTTTCTTGTCTGCCGCGGAAACCTGTAATTCCACCTGCGGTTTGCCGCCCTTTGCTTTTGTCGCCATCGTTCACTGCTCCTCTATTTGTCTTATTATAAAACCGATTTTTCACACAGCTTTTTGGTATCGCCCGCAGTATCTTCCCTACTTCAGAAAGTACGCAGACGGCCGGCCGCATATATCTTTCTACTTAATATTCGCCTATATCCCGGTATTTTTTCAAAACGGCAATCCAGTCGTGCGATTTTCCCTCAAACTTCTCCGGATTCACCGGATAATGTACGTTATAAAGATAACCGTTCTCCCCGTATCTGCCCTGTGCAGCCTCGTCTAGATACCTTTCGTCAATGCATACGTTCACAGCCTCCAGACACATCAGAACATGATCGCTGCCCTCTTTGATTTCCTTTTCCCACAGAAGACGGCACTCCAGATTCAAAAAGCACTCCTTCACGCGCGGGGCGTCAACACGGGAGGCATCCTCTGCGGTAAGACCGGACGCGGCAAGTTCATCCTCGTCGAAGCCGTTATTTTGAATGGTCGCCATACAGCGGTCGTACAGATCCGCCGACATAAAATTCAAAACCGCCGCGCCCCTTTCCTTTACGGTCTGGTACAGATGTCCGGTCTTACTCACGCTCGAAAGAACCGCGTAAAAGCCGTCCGGGCCGCCGTTAAAGCACGCCCACGACTGCATGCAGGCATTCGGCCTGCCGTTCGATTTATACGAGGTTACAAGAAACAGGGGCGCAGGGATCGCCGTTACAAAGTCCATCCACGAAAAGCCGAACGTTTCCATCCCCGCCATGGACGGGGGAACCGCCGCGTATTCTTTTTTCATACGCTTCTCCTCCTGATTCATTTACATGAAAAGAAAAAACACCGCTATCCGGCGTTTCCCGTATTGATTCCGCCGACCACACGTATTATACCACAGAGGTCGCGCCAGGTGCAAATATCCGAAAAGCCGTTCTCCGAAAGAATTGCGGAAACGCTGTCCGACTGTCCTGCGCCTACCTCGTACAGCAGAGCGCCGCCGTTTTTCAGGTTCGGCTTCCAGCGCCGCGTAATGATACGGTAAAAATCCAGCCCGTCCGCGCCGCCTGCAAGCGCTACGGCCGGTTCAAAGGAAACCTCTTTTTGCAGCCGCGCCATATCCGCCGCCGAGAGATACGGCGGATTCGACACGATCATGTCATAAAGCCCCGCAGAGGAGGCGCAGACGTCAAAGAGAAACGGACGAACCGCCGCGCCGTGCCGCGCGATATTACGCGTGAGATAGGAATAGGCCTCCCCGCTTTTTTCAAACGCATCCACCGACGAGCCGGAAAGCTCTCTCGCAAGCGTAACAGCGATACAGCCGCTGCCCGCGCAGAGATCGGCGATATGCGGCTTTTCCACAGCGGACGCAAGAGAAAGCGCGGCCTCCACCAGCGTCTCTGTATCCGCGCGCGGGATAAGTACCCCTTCGCCGACTGAAAACGGGCGGCCGTAAAAGGTCCATTCTCCCAGTATGTACTGAAGCGGTTCACCGTTTAAACGTCTCAGCAGCGCCGCATCGATTGTCTGAACCTGCTCACCGCTCAGCTCGAACGAGCCGGTCAGCACCTGTGTGCGGGAAAGCCCTGCGCACCCTGCAAGCAGCTCGAACGCCTCAAAGGAAGGACTTTCGCTGATTTTTTCAAGCTCGCGGCACAATACGCGATAGCTCTCGTTTGCCGTCATGCCTACCACCGGTCCTCATCCCGGTTTTCCGGAATCACCGGCTCCATTGAAGCGATCGCCACCTCGATCTGATCGTCGTCCGGCTCAAATGTGGTCAGACGCTGAAGCATCAGACCCGGCCAGGAGATAATGCGCGTAAACAGGTTGTCATACCGCCCTGCAAGCTTAATCAGCTCATAGCCGACGCCCATAACAAGCGGAAGAGACGCGATTTTTAAAACCGTGCGCAGCCACAGGCTGTCCCATGTTACAACCGACGATACCAGAATGCTGATAATCAGCATCAGAATCATAAAGCTTGTGCCGCAGCGCGGATGAAAGCGAATCTGCTTTCTCACATTTTCGACCGTCAGCGGCAGCCCGTTTTCATAGCAGAAAATGGTTTTATGCTCCGCGCCATGATACTGGAACACACGGTGAATTTCTTTCATGCGCGTGACAAGCGCCAAGTAACCAATAAAAATGCCCATCTTGAGCACGCCCTCAATCAGAGACTTAAAGCCGTAAAGCGGGAAGAGCGTATCCAGCCCCTTGACGATCAGTGAAGGCAGCAGAACAAACAGCAGGATGCACGCCGCCACGCCCAGCACCATGCCCGCAGCGGTAATGGCTTTCATCAAATGATCGCCGAACACGCGGTCGAGCCACCGCTCGAATTTCGACGGCTCGCCCTCCTCTTCCTCAAGGCCGGAGATCTCCGCCGATTTTCCAAGATAGCGGTATCCGAGCGCGATGCTCTGCACAAAATTGAACACACCGCGCACAATCGGGATTTTTCCGATTATCCGCATAGGTTTGCTCACATTGAGCGGCGATACCGAAACGTCAATTTCACCGTCCGGTTTTCTGACCGCCATAGCGCTTTTATCAAGCCCGCGCATCATTACGCCCTCGATCAGCGCCTGTCCGCCGATTCTGCTTTTAATAGGTGCTTCTGCCTTTTGCTGTTCGCTCATTCCGATTGAATCCTTTCCTTGATTTCCGTCAGAGAAATTTCTTTTGTCGTTGTGATTTCCGGATCGCGCATTTCACCCTTTTTCAGATTGACCGGCAGACGGACGGTCACGCACGTCCCTTCGCCAAGCGTGCTCGCAATCAACAGCTCGCCGTCGTGGAGACGCACGATCTCATCCGCAATGGCAAGCCCGATACCGGAGCCGCGGCGCGTCTGATTCGCCTTATAGAATTTGGTTTTAACCTTCGGCAGATCCTCCGGCGAGATACCGCAGCCGGTATCCGACACGCTGACGTCGATAAAGCCGTTCTGCTCCTGTACGGAAACAGCGACCGTATCGCCTGCGTCGCAATATTTAACGGCGTTATCAATGATATTGATAAAAACCTGCTTTAGACGGCATCTGTCGCCGAATATGGGCGAAACGGCCTCCGGCTCGTGATAGAGCAGGCGGATTTCGTCCCGCTCGGCGCGCTGCCTATAGATGAGCACAGCTTCGCCAACCTCCGCCAGAAGGTCTATGCGGCTTTTTACCAGAGTCATCCTTCCGCTTTGAATCCGCGAGAAATCCAAAAGCTCCTCCACCATGGAGGAGAGGCGCTCCGTCTCGCCGCTGATGACGGTAAGGCCGCGCTGCATCATCTCGCAGTCCTCCGGATCATCCCCGAGCGTTTCAAGCGTTTCGCTCCAGCCCTTGATGGCGGTAAGCGGCGTTCTAAGCTCGTGCGACACAGACGAGATAAAATCGTTTTTCATCTTTTCCGAAGCCGTGATCTCATCCGCCATATAGTTGATGACGTCGGTGAGATCGCCCATCTCGTCATCCGATTTTTTCTGGATGCGCGTGCTCATATCGCCGGTAGCAAAGCGCTTGGCGGCGGCAATTACCTCGCGCACAGGGATGACAATGGACTTGACAAAGTAAAGTCCCGATATGAGCACAAAGCCAATAATGACAATTACCACTGCAAAAAAGATCAGCATATACAAAAGAAGCTGACGATCCACGCTTTCCATGGATACGACATACCGCATGGCGGAATATTTCGCCGTAACGCTTGGAATCATGACGGTGATTGCCATGATTTTTTCACCGGACTGCGTTTTTCCGACATAGTACCCCATGCCGGAGGCGCTCTTCTGTGCCTCCTCGTAATCGGGCATTTCCTCCTGACGGGCGTAGGAGAATCCGCTTGAGGAGAGCACAACGTAGCCTTTGTGGTCAATCGCAGTGATCTCAAATTTATCTTTTTCCTCCGAATTTTCAATCAAGTCGCGCAATTCGGCGTTAAAATCCACGGAATTGTCGTCCAGCACGCGCAGAAGAATGCCGGAGGCGATATTCGCGCGCGAAGTGAGCGCCGTTCGTGCCGCGGAATAATAGAGATTGTAAATGGAAAAGGAAAATGCCGCTGCGGCAAGCAGGATGATCGCCAAAATGATGCTCAGGCTGTTTAAAATCCACCGCTGCGTAATGCTCTTTACCGCCATTTACAATCCCTCCTCTTTGTAAAAAGTCATCAGAATGCGGAAAAACCGTCTCAATCTGCGGCGGTTATTCCTGCCACTTGTACCCATATCCCCAGACCGTCAGCAAATGCTGCGGCTTTGAAGGCTCCTCCTCAATTTTCATACGGAGACGGCGGACGTTTACGTCCACGATTTTTTCATCGCCGTAATAGTCCTCTCCCCATATATCGTCAAGGATACGGTTTCGCTCAAGCGCGATCCCCTTATTTTTGATAAACAGCTCCATAAGCTGGTATTCCACCTGTGTAAGCTCGACAGCCTTTCCGCCGCGCATCAGCGTGCGGCTGCGGGGGTTTAAGACAAAGTCGCCGGAAACCAAAGGCGTGGAAGCGCCGCGCCGCAGCGACTTTGCAAGCAGGACGCGGCGGTAAATCGCCTCCACGCGGGCGACCAGCTCCGACGGAGAAAACGGCTTTACCACATAGTCGTCCGCGCCAAGAGTCAGCCCCTTCACCTTGTCCTCCTCCTGCGACTTTGCCGTCAGCATGACGATTCCTACGCAGTTTGAACGCTGCCGCAGCTCCTTGCAGACGGTAAAGCCGTCGATTCCCGGCATCATGATGTCGAGAAGTGCCACGTCGAAATCGCCGCCGTCCGAACCGAAGACGCGCAGCGCTTCCTCCCCGCTTGAAACTGCGACCGTCGTATAACCGCTTCTTTGCAGGTTGATTACCACAAAGTCGCGGATGGCGGACTCATCCTCGCAGACTAAAATTTTTTTCACATCAATTCCCCCTTACTGCGTATACAGGCTGAAACACGCCTGAACCGTATCGCTGCTCAGCACAAGCGACGCGTCGTCGCTGTAAAACTTTTGCGCATATATAATCTGACCGTTGTTGCGAAGCGTAGTATAGCCGGAAAGGCCTTCGCGGAATTCGCTTCTTTTAAACACACGGATGGACAATAGGCGCGCCGTCGGCTCCATGCCGCCGTCATAGCGGTAAAAGGTAAGCTCGCTGTCCGCAGAGGAGAAGACTGGCGTAACCCTTCCGATCCACTCGTCCGGCAGCGTAAAAAGGAACCCCAGCGTATACGCCACATACGAGGTTTTTTTAACGAGCAGTCCGTTTTCCGTACAAATATTCCACCGCGTAAAATACTCCTGCTCATGCGGCGCGGCGTCTTCATAACCGTTTGCAACTACGCGCGTTGGAATTTCAACGATTCCGTCCGCATCAATATCCGCGCTGAACACCGCATGGTTTCGGGCGGTCTCGTCAATATAGGAAAGCTCTTCCGTCGGCGAATACAAAAGATTTTGTATATTGCCGCCGTCGTAGACCAGAATTTCTGTCGTATAGCGGTTCGTCCCGCTTACTCCGTCGAGGTAGACGGCCTGTCTGCCGTCCGCCAGATCGCCGATTACGATGTTTCGGTAGGAAGACACGTTCGGATCCATCTCCGTCCGTCCCATGGGACGCGCGCTGCCCTGACTCGAAATCTGATAAGCCTGCGCCATGCGGCGGCCGCTTTTTACGTCCAGTGAAATGACGAACAGCTCCGTATAGCTGTCCTTGTTCAGATTGCAGGCAACGTAATCAAGACAGGTAATGCGCTGCGCTGTTTCTTCAAGCCGTCCGTCCTGATAGCGGTATACTACGACCAGCTTCTCTGTGTTTCCGGAAAGATTGAATCCGATAACCAGAAAGGTACTCCCGTTTGACTGGATAAAGTTCACCTTGTCCACATCCGCAGCGGAAACGCCCGCATCATAGACGGATACCCATCCGTCCTTTGTCTGATCGAGCACGTTGATGCGCAGATTCATGGTAACATTGACCGTATCGGTATTTTCGTAAAAAACAATAGCCTCCTGCGTCTGCTCCTCGTCAATGTTGGCAATCAAAAAGGCGGAGGTAAAATCGCCGGTGCGCGGATACTTCAGCGTAATATTCTTGCCGACGCTCGCCTGAAGCGCGGCATAAATTTCATTTTGCTGATCGGAGAGTTTCGGCGGCTTCAGCATTCCGTCAATCCCGGTTTGCCCATAAGCGCAGCCGGACAGCGTCAGCGATGTGCACAGAAGCAGCGCAAGCAGAATGCGTTTCACGGCATTTCCCTCCTTCTTCTAAATCGGCAGACAGCAAAAAACGCTTTCTGCTACAGATTTCATTGCATTGTCATCATTATAGCACATCCGGTTCAGAAATCCTATGCCGAAACGAAAAAACAACCGTTCTTTTTTTAAATTTTTTGTAACGCCGCAAAAAGGCTGTCAAATCATAGCGGAAGACAGACGATAAAAAAGCACAGTGAAGAAATTTCTTAAACGGAAAATCCTTCGCTGTGCCACGAAAAAGCCGCCGCGCCCAAAGCTTATATCCCGCGGATAGTCACGCCGGTATAATAGTGCAGCAGAATCTGTTCATAGGTCTCGCCCTGCCTTGCTAAGAAATCCGCGCCGTACTGGCTCATTCCGACGCCATGTCCCCGTCCGCGCGTGATAACGGTAAAGGTGTCGTCCGAAAGGGTGACGGTAAAATTGGCGGAAGCCAGTGAAAGCGCATCGCGCAGGGCAGTCCCCTTGACAGAAACGCCGCCGACCGCGACAGAGAGAACGGTTCCGGAATCGCTTCTCTCCGGCGCGCCGAACCAATCGGCGGGAGAATCAGAAAGAGCGGTCCCATTTAAAAGCGGCAAAAGCGCTTCTTTCATCTGGACGGTGGTAAACGTTTTTTCCGCCAGAAAAGAGGGAGAAAGCTCATCCCCGGCGCTGTCCGCCGGAACAAGGTAGGAGACGGAAGAGCCGAATAAATTGGCTGCATCCTCTGTTCTTCCGCCCGACACCGCATGAAACACCGCCATAACCGGTTCGCCGCCGCTGACCAGAATTTTATCGATAACCGCGCTGACCGCCTCGGTGAGCTTTGCCTCATAGGCGTCAAACTGATCGCCCCACTGGGCCTTTCGTCCCTCCAAGTCCAGATACCCCTGACACTCGGCGGGATCTGTAGAAAGATACGCCTCCCCGCTTCCGGAGCTGCTGTTAAACTTTTGGTTAATCCGGTACAGCGCATAGGAATGCGCCGCAACGGCCTGCGCCTTCAGCGCTTCCGTATGATAGGAAAGCGGCATCTCCGCGGCTACGACCCCTTTGATGTAATCCAGCGGAGAAAGCTTCATCACCTCGCCGGTCTGAGCGTTTTTAACCAGATAATAGGAGCCGTTTAATTCCTCCCGCTGTCCGGTCAGAGGAGCCTGTCCGTTTGTAAACGCCAGAGCGGGCGTTAAAAGCAGCAGGAGAAACAATGCGCAGAATCCTGCAAAGAAACGTTTCATGTCCATACTTCCTTTCAATGTTGAACAAAATATTTTTATTTCCTGCAAAAACAGGCGGATATTCTCGCTGAACTTTGTAATTTCACAGAGCTTTTTGAATAATCGTCCTATAAATCTTTCAAATTTTGATTGACGAAATGAAAAAGATGCTGTACAATAGATTTTACTGCGGCAAAGCGTAAAATTGCCGTTTTGAAAAAGGGGGAAACCAGATGCACAGGGAGGCAACCATCATTGCGGGTATTCAAGATTTATGCGAGGAATTCCGCAGATATAACAAAATAGACGATGAATTGTACGAACGCTTCGACGTCAAGCGCGGTCTGCGCAATCAGGACGGAACCGGCGTTATGGCGGGCCTTACGCAGATTTGTAACGTACACGGCTACGTTGTAAACGAGGGCGAGCGCGAATCGGTAGAGGGCGACCTCTATTACCGTGGATACAATATAAAGGATCTGGTGAAAAATACGCAGGAGGAGGAACGCTTCGGATTTGAAGAGGTCATCTATCTCCTGATATTCGGCATTCTGCCGAACGAGGAACAGCTTGCGCTGCTCAGGCGGGTGCTTTCACATTTTTACTATCTTCCGGAGGGTTTTTTTGAGGATATGATGCTCAAAGCGCCCTCCGCCAATATCATGAACAAGCTTGCCCGCAGCGTGCTTTCGCTTTATTCCTATGACGAAAATCCGGAGAATCTCTCGCTTGAATCGGAAATCGGAAAAGCGCTGCAAATCATCGCGCGCATGGGCAACATTGCGATCAAGGCCTATCAGGTGAAACGCCGCTTTTTCGACGGCCAGACCATGTATCTGCATCCGGAGCAGCCCGGTCTTTCCATCGCGGAGGAGATTCTCTCCCTGCTGCGCGGCGACCGGATTTATACAAAAGAAGAAGCGCTGATGCTGGATTTGTGCCTGATGCTGCACGCGGAGCACGGCGGCGGCAATAACTCGACCTTTGCCTGCCGCGTGCTCTCCTCCTCGCACACGGACGCATATTCCGCCTACGGCGGCGCAATCGGCGCATTGAAGGGCCCTCTGCACGGCGGCGCCAATTTGCAGGTTGTCCGCATGGTGGAGGACATCAAGGCGCACGTGCCGAACTGTGCGGACCGCGGCGCAGTCGCGGACTATCTTACGCGAATCTTAAAAAAAGAGGCGGGCGACGGCAGCGGAAAAATCTACGGCATGGGACACGCGGTTTACACGCTTTCCGATCCGCGCGCCGTTTTGTTCAAGCAGTATGCCTTTAAGATGGCGGAGAACACCGCCTACGCGGAGGACTTCCGGCTGCTCAGCCTGATTGAGGAGCTGACGCCGGAGCTGATGGCCCAAAAAGGCGTGAGCAAGCCGATGTGCGCAAACGTCGACCTCTATTCCGGTTTTGTTTACAAAATGCTCGACATTCCGGAGGATCTGTTCACGCCGCTGTTCGCGGTGTCACGTATTGTCGGCTGGAGCGCGCACCGCATTGAGGAGCTTTCCACAGGCAACCGCATCATTCGTCCGGCATACAAATCGGTCTCCCGCCCGCAGAAATATGTACCCATTCTGGAAAGATGACAGGGCGCGGCCATATGTTTTGATACAGCAAAGCATCCCCGCCTTGCAAAGCGGGGATGCTTTCTTATAAACGCGGCTTATTTCATCATATAGGAGGCGTTTTCAATCACGCCGCCCACGGCGCGGAGCGCTTTTCCCGCATTTTTTTTGATCATGGACGCGGTTTTCTTTTTAGAGCTGCCCGCCATCATGTAGGCGGCGGTTCCGACAACCGCGCCTGTCACAAGACCTTTTGCAACAGCGCCGGCAATCTGATGATTGTGCTTCATATAATCCTTCCTTTCTGCTTTTTATAGGCATAGTATAACCGGAAAAAAAACAATCATTATCTGCGAAATTCATAATCGGCGTTCTTTTTTGCCATTCAAGAATATACAAAACGCCAAAACGCAAATTTTGAGAGAAAAAGCCGCCGTTTTTTGCTGTACAGACTGGATGGATATGATAAAATAAAAGCAGTCGCTTTTATGCGAAACCTACAAAAGGAAAAAATTAAATTGCGAAATTTGCGTTTTTGCATCTTCGCAGCGCTTTCGTTATACTGAGAGCCAGAAAAGCTCTCTGTATCATAGCAGAGGAGGTTTTTATGAAAAACGCGGTTAAAAGCGTGGCGGCAATTCACGATTTATCGGGATACGGCCGCTGCTCCCTTTCCGTCATTTCACCGGTTCTTTCCGTTATGGGGATTCAGTCGGTCGCCGTGCCGACTGCGGTGCTCTCCACACACACGGGCGGTTTCGGCGACGTGGTGATGCAGGATCTCACCTCCTACATTCCGCAGGTGCTTTCTCACTACCGGCGCATTGGCCTGTCGTTTGACTGTGTGTATACCGGCTTTTTGGGCTCCAAAGAGCAGATCGAGCACTGCCTGCAATTTATCGAGGCGTATCCGGACGCGCTGATTGTGGTTGATCCCGTCATGGGCGACAACGGCCGCACATACCGGACGTATACCAGACAGATGTGCACGTCGCTGGTTGGCCTTGTGCAGGCGGCGGATTTGATTACGCCGAATAAGACGGAGATGTATCTTTTGCTGGGAAAGCCCTTTGATCCGGCGCCGCTTAC
>UQQY01000037.1 GCA_900543295.1 uncultured Oscillospiraceae bacterium
GATCACGTCGCCCAGCATCTGAGCGTTATCCTTAGATACCGCATGCAGCAGATAAACCGCGCCGTTGTGGGCGGCGCCGGTCACCTTGGGAAACGCCTTGTCAACCCCCATCTGATTGTTTACGTCATAATCAAGGTAGGCATAGCTCCATAAAATCGTTTTATAATGAAGGCGGTTCGCAATCTCCAGCGTGCGGGTTGACCATTCTCCCATTGGCGGGCGGAACAGCGTCATTTCATATCCGAAGTTTTTTTTCACATAGTTGTGCAGTCCGATGATCTCCTGCGCGGCCTCCTCAGTCGAAAGGGTAGGCATTGATTTGTGATTTACACTGTGGTTGCCGACGATGTGCCCTTCGTCTATCATGCGGCGCACAAGCTCGGAATTTTGCTTTACATACGGCATGGTGACAAAAAAGACGGCGCTGCACTTTTTCTCTTTGAGCGTATCCAGAATTTTTGCCGTATAACCGTTTTCATATCCTTCGTCAAAGGTGAGATACATGGTTTTCGACGTATCGGGCATGATAAAAACAGCGCCGTACTGACCGTATTTCGTCTGATAGCTGTCGCAGGATATGGGGCGGTTTCTGCTGTCTACCTGCACGCCCTGGCCCCAGCCTTTTTTCTCGTTTTCAAGCTTGTCAAGTCCGGAGAGATCAAAATCCGATATGTCCACGGCTGCGCCGGTCGGCGCAGCTTCGTCGGAGGAAGCGGAGGATAAGGACGAGCTTTCATCCGGGTCAAACAGCGAGGAAAGCCCTGATGTTACGTCAGACATTGCGCCTGAAACGTCGCTTTCCACTTTTGACATATCGGAAGAAAGATCCATGCCGTTATCTGAGGATTCACCGTTTCCTGTTTTCCGGCAGGATGCAAACAAAACGGTCACCGCGCAAAGCGTGAGGCACAGCACCCATACGGTAAGTTTTCTTTTCATAGCGTTGAAGATACCTCCTTTTTGGTTCCTCTACAGTATGTCCGCTTTATCTATTGCTATACCCGGTTTGCTTATTATGATATAATATCCATAAAGCAATTTATTGAATATTAAAAAATCTGACGGAGACTGTATATGAAAAAATACATGAAAACGGTTTTAATTGTCCTCGTATGTATTGCAATCACAGCAATACCGGCTGCCTTCATTCTTACAAATTTTGTTCTGTATACGCCGCTGTATGATCGGATTCCCGAAATAAAAAACATGGGAAACTGTACAAAAATCGAATTGCAGTATTCCGACTTGTCCGGAGAGGGCCAGGGTCAAATAAAGACGATAATCCTGAAAGAAAAGGAGGAAATCAAAGCGCTGGAAGATCGGCTTTTAAACACAATGTGCCGGAGAGGGCGGGTAGAAAGCCGTGACAGCGGAACCAATGTAACCGTGACGCTGCACTTTTTAAACGGCGATTCCGCGGCAATGCAGACCTTTTCCTGCGGCGCTGTACGGATTAGTAAAAAAGATTATGTTACGAACAACCGGTTCGGTACTTATCTGTCCAGATTTGTTTGGGAAAAATCCGCTCTCGCATCTTGACAATTCCGCCTTTTTTGCATATACTAAATTTAAATATCGCATACTGTACAGGCAGAGAACGGAATGTTCCGGCAAACAGTCTTTTTCAGAGACGGGGCGGCTGGTGAAAGCCCTGAAGGATGTGCCGGAAATGCTCTCCGGGAGTCCGGCGGTGAAAGCCGCCGCGTGTCGTTCACGTTACAGAACGGTCAAAGCGGCGCTGTTTTTTAAGAACGGCGCAATTTGGGTGGTACCACGGAAAGCCGCCTGTTGTCAGATTAGACACAGACGCCTTCGTCCCATTTCGGGCGGAGGCGTTTTTTATTTGCTCTGATACGTCTGCGATGAAAAATAACAGGAGGAATCCGTATGAAATGGACTGGACTGAATGAGCTGCGCGAAAAATATCTGTCTTTCTTTGAATCGAAAGGACATCTTCGCCTGCCGAGCTTTCCGCTCATCCCGATTAACGACAACAGCTTATTTCTAATCAACTCCGGCATGGCGCCAATGAAAAAGTACTTCCTGGGACAGGAGACGCCGCCGCGTACCCGCGTGACCACCTGCCAGAAGTGCATCCGCACGCCGGATATCGAAAATGTCGGCAAGACGGCGCGTCACGGCACCTTTTTTGAAATGCTCGGCAACTTCTCGTTCGGGGACTACTTTAAGCACGAAGCGACCGCTTGGGCGTGGGAGTTCTTTACCGAAGTGCTTGAGATGCCGGCGGACAAGCTGTACGTTTCAATTTATGAAGAGGATGACGAGGCCTATGAGATCTGGACGAAAGAGGTCGGCGTCGATCCGTCCCATATGGTCCGCATGGGAAAAGAGGATAACTTCTGGGAGCATGGCACCGGCCCGTGCGGCCCGTGCTCGGAGATTTACTTCGACCGCGGCCCGGAGAAGGGCTGTGGCAGTCCGGACTGTCATGTCGGCTGTGAATGTGACCGCTTTGTGGAGGTTTGGAACCTCGTGTTTTCCCAGTTTGATTCCGATGGAAACGGCGGGTACGCCCCGCTTGCGCAGAAGAATATCGACACCGGTATGGGACTTGAGCGTCTGGCCTGTGTGATGCAGGGGGTAGATAACCTGTTTGAGGTCGATACGATCCAGAATATCATGACGCATATCAGCAAAATCGCGAGCGTTACCTATCATAACGATCCGAAAGCGGATGTCTCTCTGCGCGTTATTACCGACCATATCCGCAGCACTACCTTCATGATTGCGGACGGCGTAATTCCGTCGAACGAGGGACGCGGCTATGTCCTGCGCCGTCTTTTGCGCCGTGCGGCGCGTCACGGCCGCCTGCTTGGTATCAACAAGCCGTTTTTATATGAGGTCGTGGAGACGGTTGCCAAGGAAAACGAGGCGGCTTATCCAGAGCTTTTGGAAAAAGTGGAATATGTCAAAAAGATGGTCAAAAACGAAGAGGAAAACTTCGCAAAGACCGTTGGAAAGGGCTTTGAGCTATTAAACCAGTTGATTGACGAGATAGAGAACGCAGACGTTGCAGAAAACGGTACGTTGGTACTTCCTGGCGCGGAGGCATTCCGCCTGTACGACACCTATGGCTTCCCGATCGATCTTACGCGGGAAATCATTGCGGAGCGCGGTATTACAGTGGATGAAGAAGGTTTTATCCGCCTGATGAACGAGCAGCGCGAACGCGCAAGAAATGCGCGTTCAACAGACGATGCGTTCGGCGTGGGCGACGATACGCTTACCGACCTTGCCGGCGCCACGGAATTTGTCGGTTATGACGAGCTCTCCTGTGAGGCAAAGGTTTTGGCTGTTGTCTATGAGGGCGAGCGCGTGGGTACGGCGAACGCAGGACAGAAGGTTCTGATTGTAACCGACCGCACTCCGTTTTATGCGGAAAGCGGCGGACAGGTTGCGGATAAGGGCTGGATCGCTTCAAAGAACGCAAAGATCGACGTATTTGACGTGCAGAAATCGGCGGTCGGCTCTCTGATCCTCCATTCGGCGGAGATCAGCGAGGGCAGTCTTTCTGTCGGCGACATCGTTTCCATGCAGGTCAGCCCTGCGATCCGCGAGGCGATTACGCGCAACCATACGTCGGCGCATTTGCTGCATGCGGCGCTGCGCAAGGTGCTTGGTACGCATGTGCATCAGGCCGGACAGCTTGTCAACGCAAAGGAAATGCGCTTCGACTTCTCGCATTTTGAGGCTATGACACGGGAAGAGATTGCCGAGGTTGAACATGAGGTAAACCGCGTGATCCTTTCCGGAATTGAGGTCAAGCGTTATGAGACGGATATTGCCTCAGCGAAAGAAAAGGGCGCAATGGCGCTGTTTGGAGAGAAATACGGTGAACGTGTCCGCGTATGCGAGGTCGGAGACTTCTCAATCGAGCTGTGCGGCGGTACGCATATCAGCAATACGGCGAAGATCGGACTTTTTAAGATTATATCCGAGAGCTCCGTTGCAGCGGGTGTACGCCGCATTGAGGCGGTTACCGGTTACGGCGTGCTTGACTTGATCTCCAGGCAATCCTCCGTTTTAGCGGCGGCCTCCGAGCAGTTGAAGGCTGCAAATCTGCATGAGCTGGTGGGCCGTGCCGCACAGGTGATGAACGAGCTGAAAGAGCGCTCGCGTGAGCTTGACCGGTTAAACCAGAAGCTTGCCGACAGCAAAATTGACGGCTTGTTTGAGCAGACGCAGACGGCGGCGGGGATTCCGTATTACACCGCAATGTTCAGCGGAACAAAACCTGACGCGCTGCGCGTTTTCGGGGACAAGGCGAAAGAGCGCTTAAACGACGGCGTGGCACTGCTCTGCGGCGTTTCGGACAACAAGGCGACCATGCTTTGTATCTGCGGCAAGGCTGCGATCGCGAAAGGCGCGCACGCGGGCAAGATTGTTTCCAAGGCGGCCGCAGTTACCGGCGGAAAGGGAGGCGGACGTCCGGACAGCGCAATGGCGGGCGTTGCGGATATGACCAAGATTGACGAAGCGTTTGCCGCAATGCCGGAAATTCTGACCGGTCTGATCGGCTGACAACAGGAGGAAAAACGATGGACTGTCTTTTCTGTAAAATCATAAATGGGGAAATCCCAAGCAAAAAGGTGTATGAAGACGAGCAGGTTTACGCCTTTTACGACATCAACCCGCAGGCGCCGGTGCACTTTCTGGTCGTACCGAAAATCCACATCGAAAGCGCGGCGGCGATTACGCCGGAAAACAGCGCGGTTGTCGCGCATATCTTCGAGGTGATTGCAAAGCTTGCCGGAGAGCTTTCGCTTGACGAGGGCTTCCGTGTGGTGAGCAATGTCGGCAAGCATGGCGCGCAGACGGTAAAGCACCTGCATTTTCATGTTTTGGGCGGCAGACAGATGAGCGAGCAGGTTTGCTGAATCGCTCGCATTGCTGCTTATTGCAATAGAGGATGGATTTTTGAAGCGCACCCCATTTGTTAGACAGTATGATATACTATCTGATGAATGGGGTGTTCTAATATGATAAAAGGAGCAGCCAATAAACGGTACATACCAGAGTTTAACGTAAAAGAAGGCCGCAAGACCTTATGAGGCCAATAGGCATAGCAGTATCCAAAGCTGAAACGGCTCTATTCTGGCGGAAGGCTCAGCTATCGCCGTATTATGGCGAAACATCACAAGCGCAGTTTTCTCCTGGATCACAAAGCTGGCTTATGAAGAAGCTTGACATTATTTGCTGTGTCAGAATGAAAAAGTATCGTTCCCACAAAGGCGAGATTGGAAAGACCGCGTCAAATCTGTTGAACAGGGACTTTCATTCCGAAAAGGGAACGGTTTGAACAATGTTGTATTCTGAAATTTCTTCGGCTTGCTTAAAGCTGGATGATTACAATAACCGCAGCATCAAGACAAAGCGGAAGGGCTTGCCGCCTGCAATTTACAGACAGCAGGCCCTTCAGCTTGCTTGAACTATTTACCGAAATGATTTGTCTAACTTTTGTGGATCGCTTCAGTCGGCGTCCTGTCTTTTTCTTTTGCTGACCTGAAGTATAAACCCGCTTATATCACAATTCCGCCGTTTACGCCGAGCACCTGTCCCGTTACAAACGAAGCGCGGCCGCTCGCCAAAAACAGGATCGCCTGCGCCGCTTCATCCGCCGTACCGATACGTGCAAGCGGCGTTTCTTCACACAAAGCAGCGCGGTCTGCTGAACTGAGGTTCGCGTTCATTTCCGTGTCAATTACGCCAGGCGCCACACAGTTTACCGTAATACCGGAAAGCCCGACCTCCTTTGCCAGCGCTTTGGTGAGACCGATTACCGCCGCCTTTGAAGCGGAGTAGGCCACCTCGCATGATGCGCCGGTTACGCCCCACATGGAGGAAACGTTTACAATCCGCCCAGACTTTCGACGGATCATTTCCGGTAAAACGGCCCGGCAGGTATAAAACATGCCGGTCACATTGACATCAAAAATCCGGCTCCAATCCTTCGCAGTGGTATCGGTGAACAGCTTTTGCATCGCAATGCCCGCATTGTTTATCAGCACATGGATTTCCCCAAAGCGGCGGTGAACCGCATCGATCATCTGCGACACTTCTTCCTCACATGCGATGTCGGCTGCAAATGCTGCCGCATCCGGCAGTGACGCGGCAAGCTCTTCGGCCTTTTCCATCTGCGTATGGCAGCATACCGCGACACGATACCCCTCCGCAGCAAAAAGCTTTGCTGCGGCTGCGCCGATTCCGCGGGAAGCGCCTGTAATCAACACGGTCTGTTTCATCTGTATCCTCCTGCTGTATAAACGATCAAGCGTCCGGAATCTGCGCCGAAGACTCCGGCGTTTTCTTTTTCTTTTCACGGGGACAAATTTTTGCGATCCGCCAATAGTATGCAATCATCAGAAGGATTGCCGCGCCGATCCATGCGGAAACCTCTGCGACGTACACGCCGTATTTTCCCGCAACGGAAGTGAGCAAAACGATCATGCCGACGCGCATGCCGAGTTCAACTAGGCCGGAAAGAAGCGGAATCAGCGTATCGCCCATGCCCTGCAGCGTCGAACGGTATACAAACAGCGCATACAGTACGAACAGGCAGCAGCACATAATCACCAAAAACGGATAAGCGGCGTTTACGACCTGCTCCACAATCTGCGGTTCGTCCGAGATAAAAAGACGGATGATGTATTTTCCGAAAAGAATGACCAGCGCTGCAATCGTCCATGCGATAATCATGGTGATTTTCATAGCCTTGCGCACACCGGCACGGATGCGGTCGTACTTTTTCGCGCCGAGATTTTGCCCGGCAAAGGTTCCCATTGCCGAAGCAAAGGAGGCGCCGGCCTGCTCCATCAAGCTGCTGACCTTGTGCGCCGCCGTAATGCTTGCCACAAAAATATAGCCGAAACCGTTGACAATATACTGTACGACCAGACCGCCGGAGGAGATGACCACATTTTGCAGCGCAAGCGGCAGTCCCATCTTCAAGAGCCTGCCGCAGGTACGCCAGTCAATCCGCCAGTCCTGCTTCTGCATGCGCAGAATCGGTATGCGGAAAACGGAATACAGACAAAACAGGCAGGAAAAAAGCTGTGCTGTCACCGTTGCGGCAGCAGCGCCGGCAACGCCCCAGGAAAGCCCCATAACAAACCAGACGTCCAGCACAATATTGATAACCGATGCAATCACCATGGCGATAAGCGGCGTGCGGCTGTCTCCCAGCGCGCGCAGAATTGCAGCCAGCAGATTATACGCGACGATGATCGGAATCCCGCAGAAAATAATGCTGATATAAAGGTGCGCCATATCGATCGTTTCCGCCGGCGTATTCATCCAGACGAGGATCGGACGCGCAATCAGTAAAGCAAGGGTGGTAAATACCACAATGGTAATACCTGAAAGAAAGACCGACATGGTTACGGCCTTGCGCAGGCCCTGGCGATCTTCTGCGCCGAAGCGCTGTGAAATCAAAATCGTAAAGCCCTGCATCAGACCCATGATGTTGCCGAGAACGAACCAGTCGAGCCACCCGGCGGCGCCGACAGCCGCAAGCGCCTCCACACCTACGCCGCGCCCGACAATCAGCGTATCCACCATGCTGTAAAGCTGCTGAAACAGGTTTCCAAGCAGCATCGGCAAGGCGAAGGCAGCAAGCAGCTTTGTCGGATTGCCCACCGTCATATCTGTTACTTTTGCCATCAAAATATCCCCTTTTTCTCTTTTGCCGCATTTTACGGCTTTTTCTCAAATATCGCTGTTAAACTGCTGTGTCAGACGCCTTGCAAGAAGCCCGCCGATACGGATAAACTGCGCGCGTTCTTCTTCTGTCAGACTCAAAAACGCACGCCGCTCCGTCTGGTGCAGGCCGCTCAGCAGAGCTTCCGTCCGTGCTTTTCCCTCTGGCGTGAAAAGCACAGTGCGGATTCTGTGATCCGATGCCGATGCCCGACGTATAATCCAGCTCTTTTTCTCAAGGCTTAGAAGCGCGGCGGATACCGTTTGCTTTGGGAGGCTTAACTCCATACAGATTTTCTGCTGTGTGCACGCCTGCTCCGTCTTCTGCAAGAAAATCAAGCAGGAAAGCATGGCGTCTGTCAGGCCGTTTTCCGCCGCCCACCGCGAATATGCCTGTTCGATCCGATTCCATTGGGTGTACCAATCGTGAATCTGTTCAGAAACAGAATCCATTTTCTCACCTCACCCTGCCGCTTAATTGTCCTGCTTCGGACGATTTGAGTTTACCACGGCCTCTTTCTCCTGTCAAGAAAAAAGGCGTTGACGGAACACCTTTTCCATGCTATAGTAACCTAAAACTTTACGAATGAAAGCAGGCTGCTTTTATGGACTTCTTTCCTGATATTTCAAGGCTTCCTGACTTTATCACCATTGAAACAGAGCGAGAGACTGCTTCGTTCAGCGGTGGTTCCGACATTCCGTTTCACGACGTTTGCGTGCGCATAACCGTTGCAGACAGCGTGAACGTTTCTCTTTCTGCCGATACTACGCCGGTGTTGCGCCTGCGCCTGCGCTGGAACGCACCGGTTCCCGCTGGGACACGCTTTTGCGGCGACGCATGGGAGCGTGGTTACGGCGATTTTGAATGGCGCGGCTTTGTTGCGGAGCGTATCATGCCCTGGTACTTCTATGCCTCCTGCAAGGACGCATTTGCCGGATACGGCGTGCGGGTACGACCGGACGCTATGTGCTTTTTCTGCTGCGATCCTGCCGGCGTTACCCTGACGGTTGACGTTCGATGCGGCGGAGCCGGCGTTGTGCTGAAAGGCAAAACCATCGCCTGCGCGGAAGCAGTCTGCGCGGAATACAAAGGAATTTCTTCATTTGAGGCTGCCTGCCGGTTCACCTCTTTGCTGTGTTGTGACGGCATTTTTCCGGACGTTCCGGTTTACGGCGCGAACAACTGGTACTATGCCTATGGGAAAAGCTCGCAGACAGAGATTCTTGCAGACGCCTCCTATCTCGCAGAGCTGACGGACGGACTGAAAAACCGTCCGTTCATGGTGATTGACGATGGCTGGCAGAAGCTGCGCTCGGACAGCTATATCGGAGGTCCATGGCGCGCGGGAAATGATCGCTTCCCCGATATGGAAGCGCTTTCTGCCGGAATCAGCGCACACGATGTGATACCGGGCATTTGGTTTCGGCCGTTGCAAAACCGCGATGAATCGCTTCCTGAAAAGTGCCGCCTCTCCTTTGACGCGGATTGTCTTGACCCTTCCGTGCCGGAGGCTCTCGACTATATTGCGCAGGACGTCCGCACGCTCACAGGCTGGGGCTATCGTCTGATTAAGCATGATTTCTCAACTTTTGACCTGCTTCGCTATTGGGGCGTTTTCATGCAGTCGAGCATATCAAGCCAACCGGGCGTCCCGTTTGCCGACCGGAGCAAAACCACGGCCATGATAATAAAGGATCTTTACCGCACTATTTACGAGAGCGCCGGCGGCAAAGCGATGATTTTAGGATGCAACTGCATCGGGCATCTCGGAGCAGGGTATATGGAGATCAACCGTACCGGCGACGACACAAGCGGCATCGAGTGGGAGCGCACTCGCCAGCGCGGCGTCAATACGCTTGCATTCCGCATGCCGCAGCACAACCGCTTTTACGCTGTAGACGCAGATTGCTGCGGTATTACAGGCGCGATTGATTGGAGGAAAAACGAGCAGTGGCTTTCTCTGCTTGCAAACAGCGGTACGCCGCTGTTTGTCTCAGTAAAGCCCGGCACGCTGATGCCGGAGCAGGAAGAACTGCTGCGTGCGGCGTATGCGCGCGCCGCCGTTTCACAGCCCGCCGCCGTCCCAATCGACTGGATGGACACCACTTGCCCGGTAAACTGGCAAATCGGAAAAAAGACCGTTTCCTTCGACTGGTTTGACCGGACCGGTATCCCGAATTTGCAGATATAATAGAGATTTCTGCCGTATTAAAACCACGGAGACGGACTTTTAAGTCCTCTCCGTGGTTTTGCTTTACTGCTCCGCTTTTGGATAGCAGTTCGGCAGACTGCCTGAATCCCGGTGCTGTGCAACGCAGTCGCAGCAGTGTCCGTGATTTTTACAGTCCACCCATGGACATGCGCATTCCCTTGTATTGCTGCATGCGCGGGAATCCGCACAGGTATCACAGCTTGACGCCATCAGAATTCACCTCTTTATATAACGTTATATTTTTATTATAGACGAACTATACTTAGAATGCAAGAGGTGACCTTTGCAAACAGGCATGGTTCGTATTACGGCAGAAGCGACAATGATCTTCTTTTCAAAATAAATCTGTACATGATTGACATACATTTTCTATATG
Source organism: uncultured Oscillospiraceae bacterium (assembly GCA_900543295.1). Taxonomy (GTDB): domain Bacteria; phylum Bacillota; class Clostridia; order Oscillospirales; family Ruminococcaceae; genus Paludihabitans. Next base: position 10,306 of record UQQY01000037.1, read on the forward strand.
ATACAATGATAATATAGAAATATTTTGCAGAATCTTGTCGTATCACTACAAACCGTGAAAGGAGTGTGTTCTCATGACCAAAACAAAGCGCAGAACGCTTCTCATCATCGGCGCGGCGCTTCTCTTGGCGGCGGCAGCCGTTCTCTGCGTGTTCCTGCTGCGTCCGAAAACGACCATTGCCAGCTTAATGGAGCTTGATTCGCCCGATCAGATTGTAAAAATCGAGCTTGCGGAATTTCGGTTCGGCGCAGATGCGGACACTCCCGATCCCGCCGCTCTGTCTTTTCAGCGGACGGATATTACGGACCTTGAAATCGGGGAGCGGTATCGAGAGGAGATCTTCTCAATAGAAGTGACAGAATATGAGCGAGAGCAGTGCATAACGTCCTCAGATGTTCTGGGGAGAATCCCTGATTTTTGGGCAATTATGCTGACAGTTGAAGGCGATGGTACAGCCTTTTCCGGCACAAGAGTATACTATCTGCCTGTTGAAATGATGAGAGGCCTATCCAGAGACTCGAAGATCGACTCATACGGCGTCGTTTATTATAAAGAAGGAAACGACCTGTGCGGCGAGCGCTTTTTTTCTCTCCCGCACAGCAGGCTGTTCAATAAGGACTTCATTCAGAACGAAATCTCTATTGTTAAAACTTCATAATGTCCAAACAAAGGATATAAGGGGCGGCTTTCCTCATCGTGGGAAAGCCGCCCTTTTGGATTCTATTTCTTTTGATGCTCGAGAAAATCCCGAATCTGCTCGTTTACCTGTTCGACGTCCCATTTTAAGTCGTTTGCCGAAAGACGGACCGCGCCGTGCCCCAAAATAATCATCTGCTCGAGCGCGTCGGAGGTGGCGACCTTCACGCGGTGCTTTTTTCCAACCTCATAAGTTACCTTTTCGATATACATGTCGGCGGTTTCCGCCTCCTTCGTGTAGACGACGGAAATATTGTGAACCCGTTCGATCGAACGCACGCCGCCTCTCACCTTATAGGCGTCGAAAACCAGAATCAGCTCACACTTTTTGAGGCCCTGGTAATTGCTCAGAATATGAATGAGAGCTTCGCGCGCCGCATGCAGGTCGCGTGCGGCAAGCGCTTTCAGCTCGTCCCATGCAAAAATGATATTATAGCCGTCTACAAGGAGATAATCCTTTCTGTCCACGGTTAAAGCCGGAGAAGCCTCGGGAACCGTTTCCGCCGGACGTACCGGCGCCCTCTTCTGCTGCGGGTAAAAATGAGAGGGATCGACCGCGCCGTAGGTTCGTGCAAAAATCGCGGCCAGCTCCTTTTCCTCCTGTGCGGAGGAGGAAAAATACGAAGCGCTTCGGCGTACAGCCGCCGGAGGCATTGCGTCCGCTTTCTCCATGTGTTTTTTCGCCGTACTTATATGCATATGTGCATCCGCTTCCTCCCACTTTACGACAAAGCCGGAGCCATGGGAGCAAAAGACGGAATCTGCCGTGTTTTCGGTATCCCTGTCGCTGTCATAGCCGATAGAGCGGATAACCTCTTCCGCATTATGGCACGGCGCATAGCCGCCGAAGGTGCAGGTAAGCCTGCCGCGTCCTCTGGTATAAAGCGTCACCTCGCCTGCATAGCCGCGCATGGCAGATACCGGCGCCTTTCCGGTAAGAACCGCCGAATCCTCAAGCGTTTGCGGAGAAGACACTGTACCGAACCGCGCCGCCAAATCCGACATGGCGCGTCCGACATTCTCCGCCGGAATCTCCAGCCGAAATGCATAGTACGGCTCCAGAAGAACAGACTGCGCTTTCTTTAATCCCTGTCGTACCGCGCGGTAGGTTGCCTGTCTGAAATCGCCGCCCTCCGTATGCTTTAGATGTGCGCGCCCTGCTGTAAGCGTAATTTTCATGTCCGTAACCGGCGATCCGGTCAGCACGCCTTTGTGCGCTTTTTCTTCCAGATGCGTCAGAATCAGACGCTGCCAGCTTTTTTCCAGCGTGTCCTCGCTGCATCGGCTCGCAAAGGAAAGGCCGCTGCCCCGTTCAGACGGTTCTAACAGCAAATGCACCTCCGCATAATGCCGCAGCGGCTCAAAATGACCGGCGCCCTCCACCGGCGCGGCAATGGTCTCTTTATAGACAATACTCCCTTCGCCAAAGGCAACCGCCATGTCAAAGCGTTCCTTTACAAGCCGCGTCAGCACCTCAAGCTGAACCTCGCCCATCAACTGAAGGGTGATTTCGCCAAGCTGCTCGTTCCATACGACGTGAAGCTGCGGATCCTCCTCCTCAAGCTCGCACAGCTTTCGAAAAGCGGTATGTACATCCCATTCCGGCGGCAAAATCACACGGTAGGACAATACTGGTTCCAATACGGGCGAGAGCGCCTGACTTTCAAAACCAAGACCCTCTCCCGGAATTGTTCTCGTAAGCCCTGCAACCGCGCAGACTGTTCCCGCAGGCGCCTCTTCAACCGTCTGATATTTTGTTCCCGAATACACGCGGATGCGCGTGACCTTTTCCTCCCAGGTATCCGCATCGTCCGCGGCCGCATCCAAACGATTTGAGAGCATCGAACGCACTTTTAAGATCCCGCCGGTAATCTTCATGCAGCTCAGCCTGTTTCCCTGTTCATCCCGCATGATTTTATATACTCGCGCGCCAAAATCGGCCGGATAGTCGGGCGTACGGACATACGCGGAAAGTCCATCCAGAAACGCCTCTACCCCCGTAAGCTTTAGCGCAGAGCCAAAATAGCAGGGAAAGAGCCGACGTTCGGCAATCAGCCGGGAAATTTCCTCTTCACACGGAGAAACACCGTCCAGATACCGTTCAAGCAACGTTTCGTCGCAGAGCGCAATTTGCTCTGCACAGGCTTTCGGACTGTCTGAAAAAGAAACGCATGCGCCGTCCAGCTCCCGCTTCAGCGAGTCGATTAATGTATTGCGGTCCGTTCCCGCGAGATCCATTTTATTGATAAACAGAAACGTCGGAATTCGATGGCGGGATAATAGCTGCCAGAGCGTTTTGGTATGTCCCTGCACGCCGTCCGATCCGCTGATTACCAGAACCGCATAGTCCAAAACCTGCAAGGTTCGCTCCGTTTCGGCAGAAAAATCGACATGTCCGGGCGTGTCAAGCAGGGTAAATAAAGTATCGCAGTGTGTAAAGACAGCCTGCTTTGAAAAAATCGTAATGCCGCGTTCCCGCTCAAGCGCATAAGTATCAAGAAAAGCGTCTCCGTGATCGACCCGGCCAAGTTTACGAATGGCGCCCGAAAGATAGAGCATTCCCTCCGAAAGCGTTGTTTTTCCTGAGTCCACGTGCGCAAGAATGCCGATTACCGCCTGCTTCATTCCCGTTCTTCATTCCCTTCTCCGACTGTCTTTTCTATTTTATCACAGGCGGCGGCAAGAACCAACAGATTTTTATTGCTCCGCAATAAAAACAATCTCAATGGCCGTGCCCCTCATCGGGGCACATGGCCGAAAAAACAGCCTCCGCTTCTCTGCGGCTATTTTTTATTAAGATGAAGACAAAAATAAGCAGGATAAAACGCTGGACTTTTTTAAGCCCGGCGCTTTATCCTGTCTATATGATTATCTTGCAAACAATCCGATAATCCAGTAAATTACCCCATAAATAATACTCGCAAGAATACCGTATGCGATTACAGGACCTGCAATAATAAAAATCTTCGCGCCAAGCCCTAAAATAAATCCCTCCGATTTAAACTCAAGAGCCGGGGATACCACAGCGTTTGCAAATCCGGTAATCGGCACAAGCGTACCCGCGCCGCCGAATTTCGCAATGTTATCATACACGCCAATACCGGTTAAGATCGCGGAAAGCGCCACCAGCGAAACCGATACCAGCGTTCCGGCAAGCTCCTTATCCGCGCCCATAGAAGAATACCAGGTCATTAAAAGCTGGCCGATGACGCATATAAGGCCGCCGATTAAAAAAGCGAATGGAATAGTTTTCATACTCTTGCTCGGCGGCGCGTGCTTTTGCACCAGAGCGTCATAATGCTCTGCGTCCATTTTGGGTTTCCATTTTCCTTTCATCGCCATCTTGTGATCGCCTTCCTTTTGTTTTTCCGTTAGTATAACCGCAGCACGCGTATTTATTGCATATCTTTTTATTGCTCTGCAATAAAAACGATCTCAATGGCCTTCGCTTCTCTGCGGCTATTTTTTATTATCATGCAAAAGAAAGGCGAGATGGACGAAGAGATTACCGAACCGTCGGCATGAAGAGCGCAGGCATTTCATATATATGAAAAAACAATGAAGCGGGAAGGGGATTATTCTGATGAAAAAGAAAACCGCGCTGGCAGCGCTTTTATTGGCGGCGGCCTGCGTATTTTCCGGATGCGGCGCAGACAAAACGCTGTATCGTGAGATGGAGTCTTTACAAAAGCAGGCAGCTACGCTGGAAAGCGGCGTCATTACGCTGACCGTGCAGTTTGAGGAGAGCGGCGCGCCCGGAGAATATGCGGCGGAGCTCGCCTTCAAGCAGACTGAAAACGGCGCATACGCATACTGTCAAAAGCAGTTTGACCAAAACGAACAGATTGTTTTCTGTGAATATTCAGATGGCAATCAAACAAAACAATGGCTTGTCGGACGCGGATGGGAGGAAATCGGCGGCGCCCAGTTTACCAAAGAGACCCCTCACCGCTACCTTCAAATGATCTCTTCCCCTTATGAGCGAAAAATGATTCAAAGCATCGAAAAGGAAGAGGATGAAAATGGC
>UQQY01000038.1 GCA_900543295.1 uncultured Oscillospiraceae bacterium
TTCGCTGGCTTTCTCCTTTCGAGTTCCTTGTCCAATATGTTTGACATCCCTACAAATATTGCGGCTCCTTGCGGCCAGAAGCGCGCTTTATGCCTGTCACCGTTAAAAAACGGACGCGCCAGAAATGAACTGGCGCGTCCGTTTTTTAACGGTGAGGATCAGTTATTCTTTCGGAGCAAGGGGGTTCTCCTCAAGCTGTTTTCTGATTGCATGAATATCTTCAGCCGCAGCGCCGAAAGTATAGAGGATATTTGCCGCAAACGGCGTAAGCACAGCGCCTGCGATGAACGGCAGCGCCCGAAGGAGTCCTTCTGTCCAAACCGGCGCGTCGTAAAAGCGGACGACGGCAAAAGCTGTAAACACAATAAGCCCAAGCGCATTCAAAAGCTTTGCCGTAAATTTTACATTGTGCGCCGCACCGTTTTCCCGAAATAAGTACTTTCCTTCAAACAGCTTTCCATCCGGATTGCCGAACAGATAACGCCGCTTCGTGAGCATTGGCAGAAGAAGCTGAATAAACAGGAGAAAAAGCAGAGATTCAAGCGGCCAGAGCGCAAGATTTTTTACGATGCTTTTGACTAAATAGTAGAGATAACCTTTTCCATACAGCATGGCGCTCCAGCAGGAGCCCATCAGGATGTTGACCAATACGTTTACCGTAAGCTTTGCGGAAAAAATGCGCACCGCACTGATCCTTGCGCGGTATAAAAACAGCGCGTACAGCAAGGAGCCCGCCATGGTGGAAAGCGTATAGCCAAAGAAAAACGGACCGGCCGGCGTGATGATATAACCTAAAATGTCGCTCAAAAAACCGTTAATCAGTGCAAGGACCGGACCGTAAATCGCGCCGCCCAGCATTTTGACAAAAAAGGTCAGAAAGATGTGGAGATTGTCTCCAAGCGGGATACGGATCATACCAAGCGCAAGCGACAGCGCCAGAAAAACGGCGGCAACCGTCAGCGAACGCAGGCTGTGCAGCTCGGAGACGGCGGCTTTCCAATATCCTGCGGAAAACGGCGTGGAGTAAACGGATGTGTTTTTGTTTTGCCACATAAAAATACCTCCTCTGTGTGCGGCAGTAAAGGAATACCACTATTTTTGCACAAGAGAAGGCAAGCCTCCGGATATGCAACAGTGGGATGCGAGCCATGCACCGCAAGCGTTTACCGCTTTTCGTCCGTCTGACAACTCCCCGTTCAGGCGGCACTTAACGCGCACAGCTCTACTCTGTGATTTGTACATTCCATATGGTAGCATGAAACAAGCCTGCTGTCAAGGTGCATCCCTTGCTTTTTCTCAAATCGCCGCTTCAAAGCAAGGACGCACGATGGGGCTTGATACAGGAAGGTTTATCGACAAATGTAAACAAGGGGTCATGCAAATTTCCCTGATTAGCTTTTGCAAAGCAAAAGCGCTTGCAATCCACAGACTGATTGGGGCGCAGCAGAGCGGCAGTATTTCATTTTTCGCACAAACAATCTCAGGAGAGGAGGTGCCAAGGAGGGGAACCGCGGGTTCCTCTCCTTGGTACGCCTTTGCGTCCTTTCCTCGTATAAGGAAAGGACGTGCCCCCGCGGTACGAGCGGCAAAAGCGAAAAGCTCCCTTTTACGGGAGCTTTTAAGTCTCTTTATATTTATCAGTTTCCTGTAAAATACTCAATAATTGTTCCTGCTCCGCTCTGCTTTTCATAGAGAAAATGTAAACGAGGGGTCATGCAAATTTCCCTGATTAGCTTTTGCAAAGCAAAAGCGCTTGCAATCCACAGACTGATTGGGGCGCAGCAGAGCGGCAGTATTTCCTTTTTCGCACAAACGATCTCAGGAGGGGAGGTGCCAAGGAGGGGAACCGCGGGTTCCTCTCCTTAGCGCGTCTTTGTTTCCCTTACCCAAAGGGCACACGTCTTCGCGTGAAGAAAGGAAATGCCTGCCGCGGCATCGCGTGCCCCGAAGGGGTACGAGCGGCAAAATGAAAAGCTCCCTTTTACGGGAGCTTTTAAGTCTCTTTATATTTATCAGTTTCCTGTAAAATACTCAATAATTGTTCCTGCTCCGCTCTGCTTTTCATAGAGAAAATGTAAACGAGGGGTCATGCAAATTTCCCTGATTAGCTTTTGCAAAGCAAAAGCGCTTGCAATCCACAGACTGATTGGGGCGCAGCAGAGCGGCAGTATTTCATTTTTCGCACAAACAATCTCAGGAGAGGAGGTGCCAAGGAGGGGAACCGCGGGTTCCTCTCCTTGGTACGCCTTTGCGTCCTTTCCTCGTATAAGGAAAGGACGTGCCCCGCCGCGGCACGAGCGGCAAAGGAAAGGGTATCGTGTGCCCCGAAGGGGGATGAGCAGCAAAAGCGAGAAGCTCCTGTAAAAGGGAACTTTTCGCTCGTATGGATAACAAGCTTTGAAAACGTCCAAAACGAAAACGGGAGACCGCCTCTTGAAAAGCGTCTCCCGTTTTGCCTGTACATGTTACTCTGCGATTTTTTCCGGTTCGGCGAGCTTTTTGGCCGCCCGTCTTTTTGTCACAGCCGGAAGCGATTTTTTCTCAACAACGTCGGCTGTAATCTGCACGCGCTTTACATCCGGCTCCGACGGAATGGAGAACATCAGATCGGAAAGAATGTCTTCGAGAATTCCGCGTAAGCCCCGCGCACCGGTTTTTCGTTCGATTGCCTGTTTGGCAACCGCCGCAACCGCATCGTCCGTAAACTGAAGTTCCACGCCGTCCAGTTTAAACATGGACTGGTATTGCTTGATAAAAGCGTTCTTCGGCTCGGTCAGAATCCGGCAAAGCATCTCTTCGGTAAGCTCCTCAAGCACTGCAATAACCGGAATGCGGCCGACCAATTCTGGGATCAGACCGTACTTTACAAGGTCATGCGGGACAACCTGCTTCATAATATTGTCTCCGGCCTTTTCCTGCTTGGAGACAACCTCGCCGCCGAAACCAAGAGATCCCTTTTTCGAGCGCTGGGCAATGATCTTTTCAAGCCCGTCGAAAGCGCCGCCGCAGATAAACAGAATGTTCTTCGTATTCACCTGAATATATTCCTGATGCGGATGCTTTCTGCCGCCCTGCGGCGGAACGTTGGAAACCGTTCCTTCGATAATCTTCAAAAGCGCCTGCTGCACACCCTCGCCGGATACGTCGCGCGTAATCGACGTATTTTCGGACTTGCGTGCGATCTTGTCGATCTCATCAATATAAATGATGCCGCGCTCAGCCGCCTCCACATCGAAGTCGGCCGCCTGCAAAAGGCGTACCAGCACGTTTTCTACATCGTCTCCGACATAGCCCGCTTCGGTCAGGGTAGTGGCGTCCGCAATCGCGAAGGGAACATCCAGAACTTTTGCAAGCGTCTGCGCAAGCATCGTCTTACCTGTACCGGTCGGCCCCAAAAGCAGGATGTTGCTCTTCTGAATTTCTACGCCGTCGTCCTGTTCGCCGCTCATGATCCGCTTATAATGATTGTAGACGGCGACCGCCAGCTTTTTCTTTGCTTCCTCCTGCCCAACGACGTATTCGTCGAACACAGCCTTGATTTCAGTCGGCTTTAAAACGATCATCCCGTCCTTTGCGTGGCTGCGCGCATGCGCCGTGCCGAAGGACGGATCCTCATCGTGCAGCATCTGATAGCAAAGGCTTACGCATTCGTCGCAGATAAATACGCCGTTTGAATAAAGCAGACGTTCTACCTCTCTTTCGCTCTTGCCGCAAAAATTGCAGCAAGGCGTCTTTCTTTCATCAGTACCGGGCATGCCCGCACCTCTCTTTAACTAAAAATTGAAACGATGAAATCTTTTATTTCAGACAGCTTATCGTTTGGAGATAACCTTGTCGATCAGACCATATTCGCACGCTTCGGCAGCGGACATAAAATGATCGCGTTCGCAGTCGCGGGTGATTTCCTCAATGGACTTGCCGGTGTTCTCCGCCAAAATGCTGTTTAAGTGTTTTTTCATGCGAAGGATACGCTCCGCCTGAATCTGAATGTCGGTCGCCTGGCCCTGACTGCCGCCCGAGGGCTGATGAATCATAATTTCGCTGTTTGGCAGGGCAAAGCGCTTACCCTTTGCGCCGCTTGACAGCAAAAACGCGCCCATAGACGCCGCCATACCGATGCAAATGGTGGATACATCGCACTTGATATACTGCATGGTGTCGTAGATCGCCATGCCGGAGGTGATGGAGCCGCCCGGGCTGTTGATATACAGGCTGATGTCCTTATCCGGATCCTGCCCCTCAAGGTACAAAAGCTGCGCCACTACGAGCGAGGCTGAAGCGTCATTTACCTCTTCGCAGAGCATGACAATACGGTCGTTTAACAGGCGTGAAAAAATGTCATAGGAGCGCTCGCTGTTGCCGGAACGCTCGACTACCATAGGAACCAAACTCATATCGGATTCTCCTTTCGAATAAGCGCATAATCCGTCGGATTTTACGCGTAATGCAACAATGTTTCGCACGCCTTGCGATGTGCGAAACATTGACTGTCTGTGATAGTCTCCCTTTTGGGAGGACGCTGTACGGAAATTCCCCCGTCATGGGGCTTTCCGGTCTTGCCGGTACTGGTGATTACCGGATAACCGCGTTTTCTTTTACAAGGTCAACCGCCTTGTTGACGGCAATGTCTTTTGAGAGCTCTTCGACGGAAACAAACTGCTTCACCTGATCGGCCTCCATCTGATACATGTCGGCAAGCTTTTTGTACTCGGTCTCAATGTCCTCGTCGCTCACTTCGATGCTCTCAAGCTCCACGATCTTCTCAAGCGCCAAGCGGATCTGCACGCGCTTTTTCGCCTGCTCCTCAAAAGTCTGGCGGAAGGAGGCAAGCTCCATACCGGTATATTTCATATAGGTGTCAAGGTTCATTCCCTGCGACTGGAGGCGGTAATCAAAGTCGCGGATCATGTCGTCGATTGCCGACTCGTACATTTCGTTCGGAATCTCAGCCTCCATGTTTTCGATCACTTTGTCAATCAGCTTGTTCTCAACCTCAGTGGAAGCTTCCTTCTCGTTCTGCTCCTCCATCTTTTTGCGGATGTCGGCGCGCAGCTCGTCTAACGTATCAAACTCACTGACGTCCTTTGCAAACTCGTCGTCGAGCGCCGGAACCTCTTTCGCCTTGATCTCATGCACCTTGCACTTGAAAACAGCTTCCTTGCCTTTTAACTCTTCCGCGTGGTAATCCTCCGGGAAAGTAACGTTTACGTCGAATTCGTCGCCGATATTGCGGTTTTCGAGCTGAGGCTCAAAGCCCGGAATGAACTGACCGGAGCCAAGCTCCAGACTGTACTTTTCCGCCTTGCCGCCATCGAAGGGGACGCCGTCGACGCTGCCTTCAAAATCGAACACCAGCGTGTCGCCGTTCTGTGAAGCGCGGTCTGCGACGTCGATCTGACGGGCGTTTCTGTCCTGCATGGCCTTTAAACGATTTGCAACGTCCTCGTCCGTAACCTCTTTTACTGTTTTTTCCACTTCTATGCCCTTGTAGTCTTTTACGGCAACCTCCGGCTTTACAATGCAGACAGCGGTAAAGGTAACGCCGTTTTCCTTGTCCGCCTCTTTCATTTCGACCTCCGGACGGGCGATGATTTCAAGCTTCGCTTCGGCAATCGCCTCAGAGAGGGCGGCCGGATAAATGTCGTTAATCGCGTCCTCAAAGAATACGCCCTCGCCGTAGAGCTTTTCTACCATCTTGCGCGGCGCCTTGCCTCTGCGGAAGCCTGGTACATTGATCTTCTTGATATTCTTTTTGTATGCTTTTTCAAGTGCTTTTTCAAACGATTCCGCATCAATGTGAATCGTCAGCTCGTACTTATTGGTGTCGAGCTTGTTGTTCGCTGTTAAACTCATGTTCGTCCTCCATATCAAACGTTGATCGGAACGGCCGCGTCCATCAGGACGGGAAGCCGAACCGCAGTTTGCCCTTTATTATATCACAGTTTTTTTTTGTTGACTATACTTTTTGTGAGAAAATGCGCACGCTGCGGCGATTTTCAGTGAAACGACAAGCAAGCGGGCAATATCTGGGGCAAAATCCGTCAGAATGCTGTCTGATACCTCCCGCATTTTATTGAATACCGGGCACTTCAACCGGCGTAAAGTCCGTATAATCACAGGCGATCAGCCGCATGTCGATTCCCTGGTATTCGCCGTCGATTGCGTAGCGATGGCCCGCGCCGTGAATATGCCCGTAATAGCAGCGTTTTATGCCGTATTCCTTTAATACGTCCAGTATTTCCGCGCATTCATAAATGTAATAAGCGGGCGGGTAGTGCAGGAATACGATCCGCTCCTTGACATCCGCGGGCGCCGCGTCGAGCGAAAGCCGAAGCCTTCCCGCCTCGCGGCTTAAAACCTTTTTGTCCGCCTGCTCGCCATGCTCGCTCACCCAGCCGCGCGTGCCGCAGACCGCAATACCGCCCACGCGATAGGCGTTGTTGAACAAGAAGGAGAGCGTCGAAAACCCGTTTTCCTCAAAAAAGGCTACGGTTTTCGCATATGTGGAAAACCAGTAGTCATGATTCCCGCGCAGAATAATTTTCCGGCCGTTCAGACGATCCAAAAATGCAAAATCCGGCTGCGCCTCTTTCAACGTCATCGCCCATGAAATATCGCCGCAGACTACAACGGTATCCTCTGCGGAAACGGTTTTGTTCCAGTTTTCTTCAAAACGCGACACATGATCGTGCCATCCTTTAAAAATATCCATCGGTTTGTCGCATCCAAAGGACAGATGCGGATCGCCGATTGCAAAAAGCCGCACAGGACACCTCCGTTTCCTCATTTATGTGCAGAATTTATTATGATAGTATCGCTTTTCCCTGACTATTTAGAGTTTGCCGCCACCGTGTGATTGGAATAGGTGCGCCACGTCGGCTCATAGTTTTCCGTCGCCTGATTCCCCACATATCCCAGCCGGTTCTGCTCTCCCTCGCAAACAGCTCTAAAAAGGGGCCGGAAGAACAGCTTTCAATCAGAGGGATGAATTCGTCCGCTTTCTGGAATGCTCTCTTTTCATTGCCCTTATCAGATTCACCTGAGATCTTCCTGCGTCCAGCGTTCTGTTTTTATCGCCTTTGATACCAAACAGGAGTATTTCCGTTACATTTCTAAAATAAAAGCCTACGCCTCTCCCGTCGGGCATGCCGTCCTTTCTGACCTTTTCCCAGATGATATTCGTTTTATACTCGAATCCCCATGCCTTCATGACCTCCAGCCCTTCTGGCAGCAGGGCGTTGGGTACCCAAAGGTACAAATGGCTCTTATCATCGGCAGCCTCTGAAACAGGCAGTTGTTTGATCTCAGACAGCGTCATGGTTTCATATCTGTTTAGCCGCTTATGTTCGGGCGCGACTTTCCCCGTTCTGTTTTGAAACTGCCAGGGAGGATCCGCGTAGATTGTTTTATACTTTTTTCCTTTTGTGTATGCCTTAAAACTGTCTATGGTCAATTCCAATTCTGTTTTTTCTGCATTATCCACGCTCAATACCCCTCTACACAAGGCTTCCTGATCCCAATGGCCAAAATGGGGCAGCCGCCGTTTCTCTTCCAAATAACGTTACGCTCGCGCTTTGCCTGAAAGGGATTTTTTCTGTCTATTTCAGCCCGAGCATCGAGACAACCTCTTCTTCGATTGCTTCCCGTTCAATCGAGCGGGTGAAGCGCACCGGCTTATCTTTAAGCTCTGCAAGGCTCTTCGGTACGCAAAGCCCCGACAGTCTTTCGAGCGTGCCGATTTGCTCGTATTCATCCTCCGGCAGCTCGTCGTAAACCGCTCCAAGCACGCTTGCCGCAAATTTATAGGGATTTGCCGTAGAAGCGACAACAAGCCGCGTATTGTCGCCGGTCTCCCTGCGGTAGTGCATCGCGGCATGAACAGCCACAGCCGTGTGCGTATCGCAGAGATAGGAATCCTCTTCAAACGCCGCGCGGATTGTAGCCTCTGTCGCATCGTCGTCACAGAAGTCGCCCCAGAAGAGCGATTGAAGCTTTTCCTTTACCTCGCCGCTCACCGTAAAGCTGCCGGTCTCGGCGAGAGAGGCATAAAGCGCGCGGACCGCCGCGTCGTCCTCGTCATAAAGGTCAAAGAGCAGACGCTCCAGATTGGAGGAAATCAGAATATCCATGGATGGGGAGATCGTCGTATAGAAATCGCGGTTTTTATCATAGGTTCCGGTGCGGATAAAGTCGGTCAGAACCTTGTTGCGGTTCGACGCGCAGATCAGCCTGCCGATCGGCAGTCCCATTTTCTTTGCATAGTACGCCGCCAGAATATTGCCGAAATTGCCGGTCGGTACGCAGACGTTGATTTGATCGCCCGGCTGAATCGTCCCGTCCGCGATCATCTGAGCATAGGCTGCGATATAGTATACCACCTGAGGCACAAGCCGTCCCCAGTTGATGGAGTTGGCGGAGGAGAACATCTTGCCGTTTTCCGCCATTTTTTCATGAAGGGCCTTGTCGGTGAAAATACGCTTGACTGCGCTCTGCGCGTCGTCAAAATTCCCCTTGACCGCGCAGACCGAAACGTTTTCACCCTCCTGTGTGGTCATCTGGCGCTTCTGCATTGGGCTTACGCCTTCCTCCGGATAGAAGACCGCGATTTTAGTGCCCGGTACGTTTTGAAAACCAGCAAGCGCCGCCTTGCCGGTGTCGCCGGAGGTTGCAACCAGAATGACGATTTCCTTGTCGATGCCGGTGATTTTGGCGGAGGTAGTCAGCAGATGCGGCAGAAGCTGCAAGGCCATATCCTTAAACGCGCAGGTCGGGCCATGCCATAGCTCCAGCATGCTGACCCCGTCGCAGAGCTCTTCCATACGGATGATGGCGTCCGTCCCGAATTTTTCCGCGGTATAAGCGCCTTCCACACAGGATACAAGCTGTTCGTCGGAAAAGTCCGTCAGAAACAGCGACAGAATTTCGATGGCGCGCTCAGTATACGGCTTTTCCGCAAGGCATTCAATGTCCGCCATTTCGATTTCCGGAAAGCTCTCCGGCACAAACAGGCCGCCCTCTTCGGAAAGCCCCTGTGTGATGGCCTGCGCCGCTGTAACGCGAAGTTCTTTATTTCGTGTGCTTTTATATTTCATCGGTCAGATTCCCCTTTTTAAACGGCGGCAAGGCCTCCGTGCTTTTTCATAAAATCCGCCGCGTTGCCGTAGAACAGGCGATCCGCAAGCGGTTCTCCATACCATTTTACCACAGCTTCGTACAGCGTGACAAGCCTTTCTGCTGAACTTAGGCAGAGCGGCATAGGCGCGCCGTCAAAATCCGAGCCGAGCGCGACAATTTGTTCGCCGCCCAAAGACAGCATCCGGTCGAGATGGCGGCGCAGCGCGTCGTAAGCATACGAATCATGCTTTTCACCGGTCACAAAAAGCGGATAGAAATTAAGCCCGCACAGCCCCCGCCGCCGGACAAGCTCCTTAAACTGCGCGTCGGTCAGATTGCGCAGATGTTCGCAAACCGCGCGGAGATTCGAGTGCGTGGCGATAACCGGCGCGTCCGTTTGCGAAAAAACGTCGTCGATTCCAAAGTCGTTTAAATGAGAAATATCCGGAACAATTCCGACGCGCAGAAGCTCTTTTAAGCAGTCTTTCCCAAACGGCGTAAGGCCCTTTTCCTCGCCGCCTGTTCCGTGCGCCAGCTCGTTGTCTCCGTTCCAGACAAGCGTGAAAAACCGTACGCCCAAATCCGCCATTACTGCAATGTTGCGGATGTTTCCGCCGATTGCCGTGCCGCCTTCCACGGATAAAACCGCGGTGCACTGAGCGGGCTTCGGCTCATTCTCCGGCATGTAAGAGGCAAAATGTACAGGGTCGCTTTCGAGCGTTTTGCAAAACAGCCGCTGCATGGAGAGAAAGCGCTGAAAAGCCGCTTCGCCGCGGCAGCCGCTTTCAATAAAGCAGGCGAACGTCTGCACCCACGGCGCGTTTGTCCCGCAGATGCGCGCACCGTCGAGCTGCCCGCTGTTTTGAAAAAGCGGCTCTTTTGTATCCAGACACCGCGAAAGCGTGTCGCAGTGCAGATCAAATACGCGAAAGGGCATGACTACTCCTCCTCATCCGCTGTAAAAGCGTTCGGGTAATAGCGCAAGGCTGTAATACGCGGCGCTTTTCCGCCGGCAAGCTCCACCTCCGCCACATCGAAGCGGCACCGCCCGCAGGCGTGCGTATCCGCATACTGTGACGCGGCGAGAATCAGCTTTTTCTGCTTTGACGGCGTAACCGCCGCCGCGCCGCTCACCCGAGCGCCCTCTTTTCGCGTCTTGACCTCCACAAAGGCGGTAATCCCGTCCTTCTCTGCAACAATGTCAATTTCGCCGTAGGGCGGCGCACTGTAATTTCGCGCGGCGATGGTGCAGCCCTCGCTTAAAAGCCAGCCGCACACGGCCTCTTCGCCGAGCCGCCCGCGCTTTTGCGCAGGGGATTCCTCGCCGCGTACGTATTTTTTCAGAAAGCTTTTCCGGTGAACCGGCGAAATACCGTGCGCGTCAAGCATCTGATAATGAAGCTTTGAGCCGTAGCCCTTGTGCTTTTCAAAGCCGTACTGCGGATACTGCTCCGCAAGCTCCGCCATATAGCGGTCCCTTGATACCTTTGCCAGAATCGAGGCCGCCGCAATGCATGCGCTGGTTCCGTCGCCCTTTACGACAAGGCGGCTGTGAACGGGCAGCTCCGGATTGCGGTTCCCGTCCACCAGAACAAGCTTCGGTTTAACTCCAAGCCCTTCGACCGCACGGCGCATGGCGAGAAACGTTGCCTGCAAAATGTTCAAACGGTCGATCTCTTCGACCGTGGCGACCGCAACGCAATATGCCTCCGCCTTTTCGCAGATCTCGTCAAAAAGCAGCTCGCGCTTTTTCTCCGTAAGCTTTTTGGAATCGTTTAAGCCTTCAATTACAGTATCGGGCTTTAAAATGACCGCCGCCGCGTACACGTCTCCGGCAAGCGGCCCGCGGCCCGCCTCATCCACACCGCATAGGGGCGTTACGCCGATTTCCCTGTCATATTGAAATAAATCGTTCATCGCCTATTCCTCCGGCGGCGCTTCAAACGTCAGCCTTCCTAATTTTCCGCCGCGGTATTCGTCCATCACGGTGATGGCAGCGCGCTCCGTATTCACCTCGCCGCCGGAGACGAGCATGCCGCGCTTTCTTCCTGCAAGCTCTAAAAGCTCCCAGCCGGAGAGCCCAGCTAAGTCTGTCATCTTAAAGCGCTCGGCAAGGCGCTCCGGATAATTTGCCGCAAGATAGGAGAGAAGACGCATGGCGAGAAGCTCGATGTCCACCACGCCGTCTTTGACCGCGCCCGTAAAGGCCAGCTTTTCGCCGACCAGCGGATCCTCGAATTTCGGCCACAGCACGCCCGGCATATCCAAAAGCTCCACGTCCTTGTCAAGGCTTACCCACTGTTTTCCGCGCGTAACGCCCGGGCGATCCTCCGCCTTGGCGCGCTTGGTACCCGCCATGCGGTTGATGAATGAGGATTTTCCCACGTTCGGCACGCCTACGACCATAATGCGCGTCATGCGCCCCTTCATGCCCTTGGCCTCTCTCTTCGCCAAAAGCTCCGCCAGCGTTTTTTTGACAAGCGGCAGGAAAGCGCCGGTTCCCGCGCCCGTTTTGCAGTCGCACGCCATCGCGGGAATGCCGCGCTTTTCATAATAGCGCAGCCACCGCTTTGTCATAGAAGGATCGGCGTTGTCGCATTTATTTAAAACCAGCATTCTGGGCTTTCCCTCGACCCATCGGTCAAGCTCCGGATTGCGGCTTGACTGCGGAATGCGCGCGTCGGTAATTTCCAGAACCATGTCTACAAGCTTTAAATTTGCCTGAATCAGCCGTCTCGTCTTGGCCATATGCCCGGGGAACCACTGGATGGAGGGGATGTCGATACCCTGTTCCGCCGGTTGTTCAAATTGATCCATGCGTTTTGCTCCTGTTCTTCAATATCCGAGCGGGCAGTGCCCGCTCGCCCGATCTCTTATGAAAGAAATTGGGTAAACGAAAAAGAAAGCCTCCTCAAAAACTGGAGAGGAAAAAGTGCCTGTTTACGGCGTTTTGAGCCGTCGCACACATCGCTATTCGATGCTTCCGAACTTGTTTAACGGCCAGATGCGGAAAATTGCCTTGCCGAATACGTCCTTGACGTCGATCTGTCCCACCGCGGAACAGCGGGAATCCAGCGATCCGTTGCGGTTATCGCCCATGACGAATATATGTCCCTCGTCCACTGTAAGCGGCAGCTCCGTATTGCCGTCGCGGTAGTCGATGTAAACCATTCTTTCTCGAATAAACGGCTCGTCAAGCGCCTCGCCGTTTAAATATACGGTTCCGGTCTCATAGTCGATGTCAATGGTATCGCCCGCAACCGCGATGACGCGCTTGATAAGCGGCACGTCGTTTTCCCGGCGGATCACAACAATGTCGCCCCTCTTCAGTTCTCCGTACAGCGAGGTTGTGATAATGCGTTCGCGGTTCTGAAGCGTGTTGGTCATAGACTCGCCTTCCACCGTCATAACGCGCGCAATAAAGGTATTGACGACAAAAACGATAGCCAGCGCAATGCCGATGGTCCACAGCCAGCTGATAATCTCAGATTTTAAGCTGAACTTCTTTTCTTTTTTCTGCTTTTCTTCCTCCGGAAGTGCCGCAGCCTCTTCAAGCTGTGCGTTGTGCATACAAAATCCTCCTTATTCCGAAACAAAAAGGGGACGTATTCCCGTCCCCTTTAAGCTGGTCAGCTTTGCCTCCCATGCTTCATGGCAGAGGGCGTCCCCCGCCATGTGCCACCCCCGCAGATCCTGCGGTAGCAGGATTTGCTGTATGTCAAAACCGCCGCGCATGTCGCCGGTTTTGGCGGTTTAAATAAGAGTGGCAGAGACTTTTCGTCACAGACAAAAAGGGGACGTGTTACCGTCCCCTTTTTCATGTACCGCACGGTACGTTTCCTTTTAGTTGTTGATCTTGTTTCTGACCTTGGCAGCCTTGCCGACTCTGTCGCGCAGATAGTAGAGCTTCGCGCGGCGAACGTGGCCGTTTCTTACGACATCGACCTTTACGACGTTCGGGGAATGAACCGGAAAAACGCGTTCGATGCCGCAGCCGTGCGCAATACGGCGGACAGTAAAGGTTTCCTGAATGCCACCGTGCTTCATCGCGATGACGGTGCCCTCGAAGATCTGAATTCTCTCTTTGTCGCCCTCTTTGATTTTGCAGTGAACTTTAACCGTATCGCCGATTGCGATCGCCGGTTTTTCTTCTTTCATGCTTGCGCCGGAAATAATTTTCAGTGCGTCCATTGTTGTGTTATCCTCCTGATTTGATTTTCAGGCATTCATGCGCAGATCTCAGCGCAGAGGACTGCCCGCTTAAATTTTGAAACAACGTTCTCATTAATCCCCGCTTAAAAACGGAATGCCGCAAAACGGCGACGGCCCGGTCGGACAAGCGCACAGACAGCCGTCAAAGTCCGAAGGATCACATCCCCAAAAAGGGAGCAGTCACTTATCATGAGCAGATTAATGCCTGTATATACTATCACAAAAAGCGGGCCAATGCAAGTGTTTTCCCGCGTTTTTTCTGCTGAACATGAAAAAATCAAAAAAACGGTTGATTATTTATTCCGCGTATGCTATCATAGTATAGAAAAAAAGCCTGTCTGATACCGTATATGATCACAGCTTTTGTCTATAACAATATGATAACGGAGGTTGCCGCTTTGGACGCACTGAAAATTACAGCGGGAATTCTGCTGCTGGTTGCATGTATTCTGCTCATCATTCTCTTTTTGATGCAGACGAGCAAGCAGTCCGGATTAAGCTCGCTTACCGGCTCGTCGGATTCCTATTTCAGCAAAAACAAAAGTAAGACGCTCGACGCGAAGATTGTCAATCTGACTCGTATTTTTGTCATTGTCTTCTTTGTTCTGACGGTTGCGCTGAACATCTTTGTCGCGCACTTGAAGTAAGGTCTTTTAAAAGCCCTGCAACACACGCAGGGCTTTTTTGTGTCCAAATGTATGGATTTGTTCGATACACTTCTTCTGTTTTCTGGACTATTAATCAAAAAAAGGATATGGAGTTGAAACAGTTTGAATGAAAGATTAGCCGAGCGGATACTGTCCGTTCTTTATCACGCGGGGCGCAGTGGTATGCGCTTTGCGGATTTAATGCAGCGCTGCCGCGTGACCCGAAGCGCGCAGGGGGAGTTTCGCACCTGCCTGCAAACCCTCGAACAGCAGAATAAAATAACCGATACCCGCTTTATGCTTTATCACAATGAGGCCGCCGGAATCTGCGAGGCGGCGGTGTCCAGACTGAGCCGCACTTTCGGCTTTGTCCGCCGGGAAAGCGATGGCGTAGAGGTCTTTGTGCCCGGAAAATATTTTATGGGCGCAATGGTCGGCGACCGCGTCATGGTTGCGCCGATTCCGCCGCGCGGCGTCTCGCCGGAAGGGCAGATCGTCAAAATACTGGAATACGGCCGCGCGGAATTTACCGGCACAATGGCGCTGGAGCAGGGCGTCCCCTATGTCCAGCCTGACAGCATGATAAAATTCCCGATCCGCCTGACGGCGCAGGATCTATCCCTTGCAAAGCCCGGCGATAAAATCCGCTGCACGATT
>UQQY01000039.1 GCA_900543295.1 uncultured Oscillospiraceae bacterium
GGTATAAGTACACAAGCAATGCGGGTATATTCCAATGATAAAAACGCCGGACGAGGGAGAAGAATCCCTCATCCGGCGTTTTGCAATAAATATTCAGCGCGTTTTATGCCCGTTTAAACTGTGAGCGGTACAGCGATGCGTATAGGCCGTCGCGCTCCAGAAGCTCCTCGTGCGTGCCTTTTTCGATAATGCCTTTTTCGGTCAGTACAACGATCTGATCGGCGTTTTTAATGGTGGAAAGCCGATGTGCGACAACCAGTGTGGTTTTATTTTGACTTAGCGTATCGAGCGCGGACTGGATCATTTGCTCTGTGGCATTGTCAAGGGCGGATGTGGCCTCGTCAAGGATCAGAATCGGCGGATTCTTTAAAAAGAGCCGCGCGATAGACAGCCGTTGCTTCTGACCGCCGGAGAGCTTGACGCCGCGTTCTCCGATAAAGGTGTCATACTGTTTGGGCAGCGTCATGACAAAATCATGGATATTTGCAAGCTTTGCCGCATGGATGATTTCCTCTTCGCTGGCGTCCAAGTTGCCATAGGCAATATTATCGCGGATTGTACCGGTAAACAGGAAAACGTCCTGCTGTACAATGCCGATGTTACGCCGCAGAGAATCCCGCGTAAAGGAGCGGATGTCGGTGCCGTCAATGGTGATAGCGCCCTCTGCAATTTCATAAAAACGGGGAATCAAATGGCAGAGCGTTGTTTTGCCGCTGCCGGAGGGACCGACAAACGCCACAGTTTTGCCCGAAGGAATGGTAAGATCGATGTTGGAGAGCACTTCAGTCGGCGCTTCATCCTCTTCATCTGCCTCGTACATAAAGCTGACGTTCTGAAAGCGGATATCGCCGTGCAGTACAGGCGCTTCCTTTACATCCGGAAGCTCGGGCTCCGGCTCTGTATCAAGAATCTCGCAGAAGCGCTTGAAGCCGCTCATACCGTTCTGAAACTGCTCAATAAAGTCGATAATGCGGCGGATCGGCGTCAAAAAGAGATTGATATACAGCATGAATTTGAAAAAGTCGCCAATCGTAATTGCACCGAAATAGCAGCACAAGCCGCCGCCCACCATAACGGCGAGATTTAGCAAATCAGTAAGCAATCCCATTCCGGAATGGAATTCCGCCATTGTGCGATAGGCGAATTCGCGCGCTCTTTGAAACGCAGTGTTGCACTTTTCAAACTTTTGTTCTTCATAGGAAGCGTTGGTGAAGGCCTTTGCCACACGAATGCCTGCAATGCTGTTCTCAAGATCTGCATTGACTTCCGCAATCTCAACGCGCGTCTGCGTAAAGGCACGTCCCATACGTTTGCGTATTTTTGCAGCAAACAGAATCAGCAGGGGAATCAGTGCAAAAATGGCGATTGTGAGCCAAAGATGAATGCTGCAAAGAATGATAAAACTGCCAATCAGCATGATAACGGAGATAAAAATGTTTTCGGGGCCGTGGTGGGCAAGCTCTGTTACATCCATCAGGTCATTTACAATACGGGACATAATCGTGCCGGTCTTGTGCGTATCGAAATAGGAAAACGGAAGCTTTTGCATATGCTTGAAAATCTCGCGCCGCATATCAGCCTGCATATGTACGCCTACGCAATGGCCATAATACTGAACGAAGTAGTTCATACCTGCTTTCAGAATGAAAATACCGACAAGCGCCACGCTCCAGATAAGAAGCAAACGCAAATTTTGCTGCGGAATGTACACATCCACAATGTTTCCGGTAATCATTGGGAAAAACAGGTCGCATCCCGCCGCAATGAGCGCGCAGAGCATATCCAATGAGAACATCAGCAAATGGGGTCTGTAGTAGGAAATAAATCGTTTAACCAAATATCCTCTCTCCTTTTTCTTTACATAGATTGCGGCGTATTATCCCTTAAAACGCCATAATTCTCTATTTTATTTATTGTACTACGTTATAGACGGAGTGTCAAGAAAAGAGCTGCTTCAGAAACTCTGAAACAGCTCTTTAAACCGTTGTCTGATGACATCGTGCAGTCCGCTAAATAGCCCGATCTCTCCGCTTTTTGATGGTAAAAAAGATAACGGCACCGATTAAAAAGAGAAAAAACACAATCAAAAAGATAATATCTCCGATACTGCTGTTTCCATAGGACAAAACGCCGGTCCAGCTATCCTGCATATAGGCGGTCGTTTCCTCATCCAGATTGACGAAGGTTTCACAGCGGGAAAGCACTTCTTCATCGGGATAGGAAAAGCTGTTTTGCACCTCTTCGTCGAGCAGTTCTTTTACGTTGCTCATCGGAGTAGAGTAGCCAATGTATTCGATGTTGGCAAGCGCCACGTCTTCTTCCAGCATAAAGTTGATAAATTGCTCTGCCAAATCCTTATTCTTTGAGCTTTTCGGCACAACCATTGCGTCTACAAACCGGTTTGTACCTTCTTTTGGTACAACAAAATCAAGATCCGGATTATCGCCGATCATAGTGACAGCGTCGCCGGCATAGTAGGGGGCTAGCGCGGCCTCTCCAGCGGTCATCTTTGGGAAAATCTCATCCATAACGTAAGCCTGCACAACAAGTCTCTGCTTTTTCAGCTCGTCCGTCGCTTCATCGATTTCCTCACGATTTGTTGTATTCTGCGAATAGCCGAGCTTTTTTAGAGCGATGCCATAGCTGTCGCGCGGGTTATTGAACATTAGAATCTGTCCGGCATAGTTGGAATCCCAGAGAATATCCCAGCTTTCAACCGGATCTGTCACCATGGCCGTATTGTAGATAATTCCCACCGTACCCCAGGTATAGGGAACAGAATACTCGTTCGCCGGATCATACTCCAAATTTTTAAATGCATCGTCGATGTATTTGTAGTTCGGAATATTGGAAAAGTCAAGCTTTGCGAGAAGATCTTCCTGAATCATTTTTCCGATCATGTAGTCGGAGGGAATCAGCACGTCGTAATCCGCAGAGCCGCTGATGATTTTAGCGTACATCTCTTCATTGGTAGAGAACACCTGATAATCCACCTGAATGCCGGTGCGCCTTGTGAACTCCTTGATAACGTTCATGGAATCATCGCTGCCGTCTGAGATATACTCGCCCCAGTTAAAAACGCGCAGCGTCCTGTTTTCAGAGGCGGCGGAAACAGAGGAGGGAAGCAGGCTGAGACAAAGCGCGAAGCAGAAAAGCAGGCAAACCCATTTTCTTTTTTTCATTTAAGCCCTCCTGCGCGCAGCACCCTGACGCGGCCTTTTACGGATGTTCATCAGCAGAAGCAGCGTCAGCACGAAAAGAAACATCAGCGTGGAGAGCGCGTTGATCTGCGGATTAATTTTCATCCGCGTCATGGAATAAATCGTGACCGGAAGCGTCTGGAAGGAACTTCCGCTTGTAAAATAGGTGATAATAAAATCGTCCAGTGAAAACGTAAACGACATCAGAAAGCCGGAGGCAATGCCAGGCATAATTTCCGGCACAACCACCTTCATGAACGCCTGAAGGGGATTGCATCCAAGATCAAGCGCCGCCTCATAAAGACTTGGATCCATCTGTCTGAGCTTCGGCAGTACGTTTAAAATAACATAAGGGAGACAAAACGTAATATGTGCGATTAATACCGTAAGAAAGCCGAGCTCCATATGCAGGATTTCTTTCAGATAGACAAAAAGAAGCATGGTCGAGATACCGGTGATGATCTCCGGATTGATGACCGGCAGATAGGTGACGTTCATTACAGCGCTGCGCATCCGTTTGCGCATTCCGCTGATGCCGACTGCGGCAACTGTGCCGAGCAGTGTGGCGACAACAGACGCCAGAACAGCTACCAGCAGTGTGTTCCATAAAGAATGCATAATCAAATCGTTTTGAAACAGCGCCTTGTACCATTTGAAAGAGAAACCAGTGAAGGTAGCGCGGTTTTTCGACTCATTGAAAGAGAACACGATCAAAACGGCAATGGGCGCATATAAGAAGAGAAAGCAAAGCCCCAAGTAGAGGCGTTTCCCGAAATTTTTCATACCAGCATTCCCTCCATATCGTCCTCGCCCATGGAGTTCATCACCGCAAGGATTAAAAGCATGACGATCATTAAGACAAGGGAGAGCGCGGAACCGAGATACGGATTATAGGTGCCGCCCAAAAACTGTGTTTCAATCAGATCGCCGATCAGCATATTACTGCCGCCGCCGAGCATTCTTGAAATGATAAAAGTGCTGACGGATGGAACAAACACCATTGTAACACCTGAAATAATACCCGGGAGACTCATGGGAAGCAGAACGCGGACAAGAATCTTAAACCAGTTTGCGCCAAGATCCTGAGCCGCCTCAATAATAGACTTATCGATTTTTACCAAAATGGAGTAAAGCGGAAGAACCATAAAGGGCAGATAATTGTATACCATGCCGAGTACAACCGCACCCTGCGTGTTAATCATCTGAAACGGTCCTAAGCCAATCAGTCCCAAAAGCTATTGATGATGCCTTCATTTTCGAGAAGCGTCATCCAGCCATAGGTGCGGAGAAGAAAATTCATCCACATCGGCAGCATGATAAGCAGCAGCATATTGCGCTGCACGTGCTCGCGTGAACGCGAGATGATATAGGCGAGCGGGTATCCGATGAAAAAACAGATAATAGTTGCAATCACTGCGAGGTTAATGGATTTCACAAAGATACTGCTGTATTTTCCGATTTTGAGAATATTCTCAAAAGTGAATTCGCCTTCTTTGTTGGTGAAGGAAAAAAACAGTACCAAGGCGAGCGGAATAACAACGAAAGCAATGCTCCAGATCACGTAGGGGAGCGCAAGCGATTTTTTCCCTTTCAACGATTACACCTCCGTCTGCGCTTCAACAGGCATTACAGAGATACGGTCAAATTGGAATTTGATGCCGATATCCGTTGCTACCTGCTCGTCGAGCATGGAGTGAAGGATTAGCTCCGTGTCGTACTCCATGGAGTAGACGATCATTTCGTTATACGCGCCTTTATAAATCAGAGATTCGAGATACACTTTCAAATCACCATGGTCAAGGGAGACCACCTCGATGGCCTCCGGATCAATTTCAAGGCGAACGGTCTCACCGGCGTTAAGACCGAGATTTTCACGCTCAAAGGAAACGCCGAGAAAAGAAATGGTATTTTCGTCTGTGACGATTCCCTCAAAGATGTTGGTTGCGCCTTTGAACATCTTGTTCATAATGTGAATGTCGTCGGGGCCGAATTGAATACCAACCTGTTCGCCGACGGTGCGCCCTTTGGTAGAGTGGATCATCCAGTCGAGACCTCTGCATTTGACGTTCATTTCAAAGTGGACGCCTTTAAAGATAACAGAGGTGACAACGCCTTTTAAGCTGCTGTTTTCGGGGGCGACCAGCTCCACATCCTCCGGACGGATGACAATATCGACCGGTCTGTTTTCGCCGAATCCCTTATCCACACAGGGAAAATCCTGTCCGGAAAAGCGGACGATGCAGTCCTTTACCATCACTGCGTCAAAGATATTGCTTTCGCCGATAAAGTCGGCGACAAAGGCATTTTTCGGCTCATTGTAAACGTCCTGCGGCGTACCGATCTGCTGAATCTCTCCGCCTTTCATGACCACGATGGTGTCCGACATGGAGAGCGCTTCTTCCTGATCATGTGTAACGTAGATAAAGGTAATACCAAGTTGCTGCTGAATACGCTTAAGCTCAATCTGCATCTCCTTGCGCAGCTTTAGGTCAAGCGCACCGAGCGGCTCGTCCAAAAGCAGAACTTTCGGCTGATTGACCAGTGCGCGTGCAATCGCAACACGCTGCTGCTGGCCGCCGGATAGCTTAGTGACCCGCCGTTTTTCAAAGCCCTTTAAATCAACAACCTCAAGCATTTTCATAACGCGCTTTTTTATTTCATCTGCCGGCGTTTTGCTTACCTTTAATCCGAACGCAACGTTTTCATATACGTTTAAGTGCGGAAACAGCGCATAGCGCTGGAAAACCGTATTCAGCTTGCGCTTGTGCGGCGGCAGATCGTTGATGCGCTTTCCTTCGAAAAAAACGTCGCCTTCGTCCGGTGCGGTAAAGCCGCCGATGATACGAAGCGTCGTTGTTTTTCCACAGCCGGAAGGCCCCAAAAGCGTGACGAATTCCTTGTCCTTAATGTACAGATTGATGTGATCCAGAATGCAGTCCTGGTCATAGCTTAAAGTGATGTTTTTAAGCTCAAGCAATTTTTCCGTACCCATGATAAAGATCCCCCTTTGCGGATTTGCCGGTCATAAAGACCGCGGCATCCTTCTTGCACCGCCGCCCGCAAAAGGGCCAAACGAACCGCAGAACGGATTCACAGCAGTGCGTAGAATACCGGAACATGCCTGGCATAAAGTCCAAGCAACAAAAATAAATATATCGCCTTTTTTACATAAAGTCAATAGAATATTCACAAAATACGCCGGATTTCTTTGAAAAAAGCAGAAAAAGATAAGATAAAAAATAAAAAAAGTCTGCGGTTTCTAAAGAATTCTCATATATTCTCTGCCAAACGCTGTTTTTCTCCAATTTTTTATCATATAAGAGAAACGGTCATCCACGATAAGGACGACCGTTTCTTTTCCTGTTGCTTCACCATATATTTTGGCGATACTGTGCTTTTTCGGAATATATGGGCGGAAATTCTTATTCCAAGTGTTCCTGTAACGCTTTAATCTCATAGCTCAGTGTCATCAGGCTGTCGCTCATATGTACATTTTCTACAACAATATTGCGTCCTGCAACCGGAATGTCACAATGACTGAAATTCCAGAAGGCTTGAATGCCTGCCTGAATTAACCGCTCGCTTAAAGTAAGCGTCACAGTTTTCGGAATGCAGAGAATAGCGGCAAATGGATGGTGCTGCGCACAGAAGGACTCTAAATCATCGGTACTTTGAATTTGTATATTGCGCACTTTTTTTCCGAGGAGCTCCGGATTCTGGTCAAAGATGCCGATTAGAGAAAAGCCGCGTTCTTCAAAGGGCATATGGTTGGCGATCGCGCGTCCTAAATTTCCGGCGCCGATTAAAATAACGCTTGTGTGGGTATCAAGCCCCAAAATCCGTCCGATTTCTTCATGAAGCTCGTTTATGTTATAGCCATATCCCTGCTGTCCAAATCCCCCAAAACAGTTAAGATCCTGCCGGATCTGCGACGCGGTCAGTCCCATTTTTTCGGCAAGCTCGCGCGATGAAATACGTTCCGTTCCGGTTTTTAAAAGTTCGCCTAAAAAGCGGTAATAGCGCGGAAGCCGTTTGATTACTGCCTGCGAAACCGTTTTTTCCGCTGACATCCCTGACACCTCCTGTGATATAACTCCTCCAGCCTCGCTTTTACAGCATGGCGTCCAGCCGGACGGCGATCTCTTTTAAGAATGTCTCCGTATCGACAGATTTTTTCTCAGGAAGAGTGGAGAGGCGGTAGAGGTCACCGGTCATCACGCCGTCTTCGATTGTTTGAACAGAGGCTTTTTCCAGCTTATCTGCAAAATCGGAAAGCGCTTTGTTTCCGTCCAGCTCGCCGCGCTTGCGCAAAGCGCCCGTCCATGCAAAAATAGTGGCGATTGAGTTTGTAGAGGTCGGCTCGCCCTTTAAATATTTGTAATAGTGACGTGTAACCGTGCCGTGCGCCGCCTCGTATTCATACGTTCCGTCCGGTGAGACAAGTACGGAGCTCATCATGCCGAGCGAACCGAAGGCTGTCGCCACCATATCGGACATGACGTCCCCGTCATAGTTCTTGCATGCCCAGATGAAACCGCCCTCACTGCGGACAACGCGCGCAACCGCGTCGTCGATGAGCGTATAAAAATATTCGATGCCGGCTTCCTCAAATTTTTCCTTGTACTCTGTCTCGTAAATTTCAGTCCAGATGTCTTTAAAGCGGTGGTCGTATTTTTTGGAGATGGTATCCTTTGCTGCAAACCAGATGTCCTCTTTCTGGTCAAGCGCAAAGTTTAAGCATGCGCGCGCGAAGCTCTTGATGCTGTCGTCCAGATTGTGTACGCCCTGAATAATACCGTCGCCCTTGAAATCGTGAATCAGCGCGCGTTCTTCGGTGCCGTCTGTCTTTGTCACAACAAGCTCTGCCCTTGCGCCCGCAGGAACGCGGAGCTCCGTGTTTTTATAGATGTCGCCATATGCATGACGCGCGATCGTGATCGGTTTTTTCCAGGTTGAGACATACGGCTCAATTCCCTTTACAATGATCGGCTTGCGAAAAACCGTGCCGTCCAGCACCGAACGAATCGTACCGTTTGGACTTTTCCACATCTCCTTGAGGTTATATTCACTCATACGTGCTGCGTTTGGCGTAATCGTCGCGCATTTGACGGCAACGCCGTATTTTTTCGTCGCATAGGCGGAATCGAGCGTTACCTGGTCGTCAGTTTCGTTGCGGTGAACAAGTCCAAGATCGTAGTATTCGGTATTCAATTCGATGTATGGGATAAGCAAAATATCCTTAATCATCTTCCAGATGATACGGGTCATCTCGTCGCCGTCCATTTCAACAAGCGGCGTAGTCATCTTGATTTTTTCCACGGAAAAGCACTCCTTTTATTTTAACTGATCCTTTGTATAGCTCAGCAATCCGCCGGAAAGGAGAATGTCCTTTGACCGTCCGGAGAGATCGCAGTCTACCGGAATTTCGATTCCTTTGGTTACATTTTTCACTATAATCGGAAGTCCAGCGGCCACAGCTTTGCGTACATCCGGCAGGAAAAGCGTGTCGCCCTGCTCAATTTTATCGTAGTCCGCTTCGTTTTTGAAGGTCAGCGGCAGAATACCGGCATTGATCAAATTAGAGCGATGGATGCGCGCGAAGGATTTTACGAGTACGGCCTTTACGCCCAAATGGAGCGGCGCCAGCGCCGCGTGTTCGCGCGAGGAGCCCTGACCGTAGTTAGCGCCACCCACGATGATGCTCTTGCCGAGCTTCAATGCACGCTCCGGAAATTCCTTGTCGCATACGGTGAAGCAATGCATGGAGATCGCCGGAATATTGGAGCGCAGCGGCAGGATTTTAGCGCCTGCCGGCATGATATGGTCGGTTGTAATGTTGTCGCCAACCTTTAAAGCACATTCCGCCTCGATACTTTCGTCAAGCGGAGACGTCGTTGGGAAGGGCTTGATATTCGGACCGCGCAAAACCTCGACCGCGTCTGCATCTGCTGAAGAAGCGGGCGGTACGACCATATTATCGTTGATTAGGAATTTCTCCGGCAAAACAAATTCCGGCATATCGGAAAGCACTTCGCTTGGATCGGTCAGATAGCCCGTCAGTGCAGAAACCGCCGCAACCTCAGGACTTACCAAATAAATCTGACCGTCGGCCGTGCCGGAACGTCCTTCAAAGTTGCGATTAAATGTGCGCAGAGAAATACCGTGTGAATTCGGCGACTGCCCCATGCCGATGCACGGGCCGCAGGCGCACTCAAGAATACGCGCGCCCGCCGCGATCAGATCGGACAGAATGCCGTTTTGCGCCATCATATTGAACACCTGCTTCGAGCCGGGGGCAATTGAAAGGCTTACGTCCGGATGACAGGTTTTTCCTTTTAAAATATAGGCGACCTTCATCATATCGAGCAGGGAAGAGTTCGTGCAGGAGCCGATGCATACCTGATCGATTTTAAGCTTTCCGATTTCCGGAATGGTCTTTACATTGTCCGGACTGTGCGGACAAGCGGCCATTGGGGAAAGCTCGCTTAAATTGATCTCATATACTTCGTCATATACCGCGTCGCCGTCGGCGTTGACCTCGCACCAATCCTCTTCGCGTCCCTGCGCTTTCAAAAAGGCTTTTGTAACCTCGTCAGAGGGGAAGATTGAGGTGGTAGCGCCCAGCTCGGCGCCCATATTGGTAATGGTCGCGCGTTCCGGGACGGAAAGCGTCTTTACGCCTTCGCCGCCGTATTCGATCACCTTACCGACGCCGCCTTTTACGGAGAGCAGGCGCAGAACCGCCAAAATAATATCTTTTGCGGCAACCCACGGACGAAGCCTGCCGGTCAGGTTGATCCGTACCATTTTCGGCGCGGTGATATAATATGCGCCGCCTCCCATGGCAACTGCGACGTCCAGACCGCCCGCACCCATTGCGAACATGCCGATGCCACCGGCTGTCGGCGTATGGCTGTCCGAACCGATCAGCGTTTTGCCCGGTTTTGCAAAACGCTCCAGATGTACCTGATGGCAAATACCATTGCCCGGACGCGAGAAATAAATGCCGTGCTTTTTTGCGACCGAACCGATAAAGCGGTGGTCGTCGGCATTTTCAAAACCGGACTGCAAGGTGTTGTGGTCAATATAAGCGACCGAGCGCTCTGTGCGTACGCGGTCAATACCCATTGCCTCAAATTCAAGGTAAGCCATGGTGCCGGTTGCATCCTGTGTCAGCGTCTGATCGATTTTCAGACCGATTTCGCTGCCTTTTGTAAGTTTTCCGTCAACCAGATGGGCGGATAAGATTTTTTCAGCAATTGTAAGTCCCATAAAGCTTCTCCGTTTCTCCGACGCCTGCGAAAGAACAGGGCATGTCCGCCGGTACATGATAACGGAGAAAACGCTTCCCCGTCCCTGCATCATATCAATATCCCTTTTATTGTACCGGAGCAGGCACGAAATGTCAATAGTTTAACAAGCTGAATCGAAAAAGTGCATATCTGCCGGACACTTGACAGATATGCACAGTTCATTTATAGATGCGAAAATCTTTTTATCTCACAGCCCTTCGGCGGGCGGCACGATAAGCGGAATTTTATCGGGGATTAAAAAGCGCTTGACCGAATAGAATCATATCGAAAGATCTTTGCTTCTGATAATTGTTACATCCAGCCGGTCTCCGAATGCCGTGCGGTTTGCAGCCGTCAGCATTCCCGTAATTCTTCCGGAGGCGCTGCCGCAGAACACGGTGAAGCGTACACGGCCTCTTTTGGCAAGGGGAG
Organism: uncultured Oscillospiraceae bacterium; assembly: GCA_900543295.1. Classification (GTDB taxonomy): domain Bacteria; phylum Bacillota; class Clostridia; order Oscillospirales; family Ruminococcaceae; genus Paludihabitans. Next base: position 10,925 of record UQQY01000039.1, read on the forward strand.
CAGGGAGAGGCAGACAAAACTCCGCCGCGCTCTCTTTGGAGGACACAAGCTGTATGCCGCCCGTTTTTTTGCCGGAAAGCCACTCAGCGCTTGCCGTATTCTGTACAAGAATTTGCAGGGTGACATCTTCTTCATCGTCCAGTACAGCGGTGCCGCCGTTTAAGACAGTCAGCGTGCGTTTTGGCGTTGTAATCAGGACAGCAGTAATAATGCCGTCCAGAAATTTCGGCGAACAGCCGCAGGGTGGGAGATTGCCGACTTCGAGAAGCGGGACGTCCGCCGAGGTTTTGCCTGTGCCGCCGTCGATGAATGCGACTGTTTTACCGCTCTTTATTGCACAAAAGAGCTCATCCTCCATACTGCGGTAAACGGAACGCAAACCGTCAGCATGAAGGTCGCGGTCAATTTCAATCAAATGGTCGGCTTTCGGCAGTTCTGGCGCACCGATAAACTTCGGCGCGTATTCACGCAGTACCTCTGTCACCGGACGGTCTCCTCCGTCCGGATCGAGAATGCCGAAGTCGCTGTTTTCGCCGATACGGTAGCCGCCGGTAAACCACCAGCAGAACATACCGGCCGTATGACCGGCGAGCAGCATATCGAAAAACCGGCGGTAATATTCCGCCTGAAAGCGCCGCATTTTCTTATTATCCGTAAAATTCGATCCGGTCCAGATGGATTTGCCGAATTCCATCCACTGCACGGCGTTGTCCGGATTTGCGTAGCGCGCATAGATATTGGTGAATACGCCCTGCCGCAGGCTTTTGTCGTCGTCGGACAGCGCATAGCTTTCCGGAGAAACTGTGTCCAAAGCCGCGGACATGGCATCATAATCATAGCCGTATATACCCGGATCGACCAGCGGAATCGTCGAAGCATCGCCGGAACGTGCGCTGATTAAGTGGTTCGGATCAATCGAACGGATATAGTCGCAGGCGGCGATGTGCGCGCGGCGTACCGCATGATCGATACAGCGCCGATAGGCGGCAGCCATTTTGTTATGTATTCCGTCCTCACGGAGCATGTCGTCCGGAAGACCAATTACTTTTCCGGACTCATCCGTTGGCAGAGCGCAGCCGAATAGCGTTTCCGCTTTTTCATAGGAGCCATAGCGGTTTTTTAAGAAAAACCGCCAGTCTTCGTCAAAGGACTTTCGCCCCTTCATGTTGCCGTAGCACGGTTCATAGGCGCCTGCATAGCGCTCCCATGCGATGTCGTAGCCGACAATGGTATCGATCTGGTCGAGACGGTAGGTCTCGACCATTGCCTTGATTTCCTGCTCTGAAAAATCAAATGGATTAGCATGAGGACGAAGCGAGAGATTGACATAAATGCCGTAGTGCGCGCAGCGGTCAATCAAATGCAGAATATTGTTTGAAGAAAGCGACGGACTGTAATAGGTGAAAATAGATACCGCGTTTAATCCGATTGCCCGAATGCGCTGCAAATCGGTTTCAATCACATCCGGATCATAGGAAAAAGCGGAGACATAGTGTTCAAACGCCATGAAATCATCGTTCGACATATCATAAGTCGGCATATAGTTTACGCCGAAAAAGCGTACGGGCCTGCCGTCTATTGCAATTTCATTTTTGCCGGAAGAAATTTTTGCATAATGCCGCTCGCTTTCCGGCTTGACGCGATGGATGAAAACCTCATGGGAAAGCGTGTCGATGCAGCAGCCGTTTTCAAAAAGGGAAACCGTCACCTTTCCCTCCTGCGCGTCAAACGGCGCGGCAAAACGAAGATAGTCAAAAGATACCGTCTCTTTTGCCGTCTGAAAATCGCGGAGCGGGACGTTAAGTGAAAGACCGTTTGGCGCGCACAGCGCTATATGATAGGCAGAAAGATCCGTTTCCGGCTTTACCGAGCAGATCGCGCCGATTTTTCCCTCCGTGCGGTCGTCGCGATAGATAAATTCATCCGTGCCGCCTTCTGTGAGCATGACTGGGCGGAGCATCGCCGAAACAGTCTGCGCAACCATAGCCGCGCCGCCATCTTCGTAAAATGCCGGATCGTTTACCGTAAAAACGGCGAGAGAGGAGCCGTCGCGCGAAAGGCCGCGGTCACCCGCGGTGCGGTTTAAAATGAGATAGGCGAGGAATCCGCTTAAAAGTCCGTCGTTTCCGAGCACTTCAATCAATGGGATAAAGCGCATCCGTCTGTTGTTGTCAAGTCCAAGACCTTGTGGGCGCGGCGCAAACGAGAACATATCCTGATAAAGCGGCAGATCCTTTTGCGGAAGAATGGCCTGACGCGGAGAAATGCGTACAGAAGCGGCATTTCGCAGCGGAAAGAACTTATATTTCGGACAAAGACCGTCAACGACTACTTTTTCCGTATTTAAAAAGGGGATGCTTCCGGCGGAAACCTCCGCGATATGGATGGTGTGGACGCCTGCGACAGAATAGGCGTGCGAAAGCGCATGTCCGAACTGGATTTTAACGATCTTTTCCATATCGAGCGCAACACCGTGCCGTCCCCAGGAAAGACGCTCATACCGATTTCCGTCATAGACGAAATCCCGCGCGGAGAGCATGAAGAAACGATACTCCTCTTCCGGCGTCATGCGGGCTTTGAATACGTTTCCGTCGCTGTCGATGAGCTTTATCGTGAGCGTTTGGGTGTTTTCATCCGCTCTTGCGTAAAAACCAATGACGTTTTCTCCTTCTTTCAGGGAAAACGGCGCTTCAAAGCTTTCGTTGATGGAAAAGTGCTCGCTGTGCCAGACCAGCCGATGGGAAAAACGTTCGTCCTGCTCGATTGAAAGGGAAGCGGTAATTTCCACCTTTTTGCTGTCCGGATTCTCTGTGTCCGGAACAAATCCGTATGAATCAAGCGGACGGGAAAAGTCCATGCAGAGACGTTTACCGTATTCTCCTGAGGCGAGCATTGCAGCCAGATCGCCGGGCGTTTTGTCCACGGCCTCGCAGTAGTGCTCCGTCTGGAAAGGCGGGCCGCCCAATACGATCAGATTTCCGCCTGCGTTTAAGTATGCGTCCGCACAGGCCGAAAGCCCTGTTGCGCAGTCTGCGCCGCCGCAGACAATCACGGCGTCCGTATTAGAAAAAACAGCGCTGTCTGCCGCTTTTTCAAAGGGAACTTCTGTTATATGGAAGCCTTGTTCTGTCAAAGCGCTGATAACCGTTTTGTCATATACGCCGTTCAGCGAATGGATGAGTGTGCAGTGTGTCATAGGATGTCCCTCTCTTCAGGTGCTGGATATGATGTTTTCCGCTGTATTTTGCCCGACGATATTGACGTCGAGCTGATTGAACGGAATTACAATGCCGTTTTCATCGAAACGTTCTTTGATTTGCTCCAAAAGTCTGAAATTGAGCGTCCAGTAATCTTTGGTACGAACCCAAACGCGGATAGAAAGCTTAATGGCGCTGTCGGCATGTTCTGTGACTACGACGAAGGGCTCGGGCGTCGGCATAGCGAGCGGGTCGCTTTTGACCAGATCTGTTAAGAGCGCTTTCGCCTTTTTTAAATCGGTATCATAGCTTACGGAAACCGGAATGGCCAAAAGACGGTTTTCCTCTGCGGAATAGTTGACGATTTTTGCCGTAGAAACTTGTCCGTTTGGAATAAAGACCGCTTTGTTGTCAAAGGTTAAAAGCTTC
>UQQY01000040.1 GCA_900543295.1 uncultured Oscillospiraceae bacterium
CCTGTCTTTTTTTCCACTGCTTCTCACCCTTATAATCCGAAAGAAAGGCGGTCCTTTCGGCTCCGCCTTTCTTTTTACATGATTCAGCCGCTTGGCTGCCTTGCAATACAAATAATGCAGAAGGCCATACTCTTGTCAGAACATATGACAGAAAATGACCTTCGCGTTACTGCGGCCATTTGTTTAATCGTCATCAGACTTTTCCGACGATTCGGAGGATTCCTCCGGTTTAGAAGAGGACGCGCTCTCTTTAATCAGAGAGTAATCCGGTCCATACGCCGTACTGTAGGACTGCGTTTTAAAATTCAGCGTATAAGAGGCAAACTTCTTAGAATTAACTGTAATGGTCACTTCATTTGTATCCTGCTCGGTTATCTTGCCGTTAATCTTGCCGCCTTCACTGATAAATTTCATGGAAAGCCCGCTCGTCGTGGCAGGATTGATCTTGCGCGTCTCCAGGATCGTACCGTTTACATAGATGACAAACGAATACTCCGTATTGCTTACACCGGACGGGAATTTGAGCGATACCGGAATCTCGACCGAAGCGCTCTTTCCGCTGCTTATCTCAATATCAACCTTTGTTCCCTTGGTCACGCGCTTGCCATATGCGATACTCTGTCCGACGACCGTTCCTTTTTCCTTGTCGCTTTCCACCTCTTTCACCTCGCCCAGTGAAAGACCTGCGACGGTCAGCTTGTTGCGTGCAGTAACCTCTGTCAAACCTTCAAGATTCGGAACCGTTGCAGGAAGATCGGCAGACCCCAGGCTTACATAAATCGTTACCGTGTCGCCTGCATTCAGGTCGTCACCTGCTTTTGGATTCGTTGAAATAACGTTGCCCGCCGCAATGGTCGAATCCGTCCGGCGGATCTCGTCAATTTCATAGCCGGAAAGCGCCTCTCTGGCCTCTGCAATCGGCTTGTTCGTCAGATCCGGCATCTGAACCGTTTCCATACCGGTGCTGACGACAACTTTAACCTCTGAACCGGCCTTAACCGTCATGTTTTCGCCGGGATCCTGTGAAATAATCTGGTTGACTGTGAAATCAGCGGACGGCTCTTTTGACGAAATGACGATTTTTACATCCGGAACCTCCGCCTGAGCCTCTTCAACCGTTTTACCGGTCAGGTCGGGAAGCAAAACGTCCGGTGTGCGCTGACCCAGACTTTTGAAAAAGAAGAACAGCGCTACGCCCGCCAGAATCACACAGGCCGCTGCAACGCCTGCCAGAATATTGAGTGTATACGCGCCCTTTTTCTTCTGTTTCTCCTTACTGGTCGCCTCTTCTTTGGCATGGACATTCGGACGGTCAAAGTATTTCGTCGTGCCGTCCTCGTTGAAATACTTATATTCAAACACCACGTCCGGATTCTGCTTGAATTCGTCAATATCCTTCAGCATTTCCGAAGCCGACTGATACCTGAGCTCAGGCTCCTTCTGCATAGCGCGCAGTGTGATCTCCTCAAGCCCCACCGGTACGCTCGGATTGATGGAAGTAGGCAGTACAGGCTCCTGCTGCATCTGCTTAATCGCAATGGAAACCGGGGTATCTCCATCGAATGGAACCTGACCTGTTAAAAGCTCGTACATGATTACGCCGACGGAATAGATATCCGTGCGCTCGTCGGTCTGTTCGCCGCGCGCCTGCTCCGGACTGATATAGTGCACGGAGCCGATCGCTTTGTCCGCAACAGTTCGGCCGTTTTCCCGCGCAAACCGCGCAATGCCGAAATCCATGACCTTGATGGTGCCGTCCTGCAAAAGCATGACGTTCTGCGGCTTGATGTCGCGGTGCACAATTCCGTTATCATGCGCATGCTGTAAGGCGCGCAAAATCTGTACGGTGAAATGAATCGTCTCCTTCCATTTTACCGCGCCCTGCTGCCCTATATATTCCTTGAGCGTAATGCCGTCGATGTATTCCATTACGATATACTGAACGGTATCGCTGAAATTTACATCAAATACTCTGACAATGTTCGGGTGCGAGAGCATGGCAATGGCCTTCGATTCGTTGCGGAACCGGCGGCGGAACTCTTCATTATGGAGATATTCATCCTTGAGAATTTTGACCGCAACATGCCGGTTCTCAAGCAAATCATAAGCCTTGAATACAACGGCCATGCCGCCGAACCCCACAAGCTCCAGGATTTCGTATCTTCCGTCAAGCTTCTTTCCGATGTATTTATCCATCCAGGAAACCTCCCTTTATTCGATCACGACGGCCGTAATATTATCCATGCCGCCAGCATTATTTGCCTTTTGAATCAGCAGGGCGCATGCCTGCTCTCCCCCATTTTGCAGCAGAATCTCCGCAATCTGCTCATTTGAAACCATATTGGTGAGCCCATCGCTGCATAAAAGCAGTTTATCGCCTGCCTCAAGCGGAATCTGCATCAAATCCGCCTCAACAGTAAGTCCAACGCCCACCGCACGGGTTATCATATTCCGTCCTGGATGCGTGCGCATCTCCTCCGGCTTGATCTCTCCCTTTTCCACAAGCTCCTGCACAAGCGAGTGGTCTCTCGTTACCTGCAAAAGGCGGCCATTCCGCAAAAGATAAATTCGGCTGTCGCCGACATGTGCGCAATACGCCGTATCACCGCGTACAAATGCAACAACCGCTGTCGTTCCCATGCGGCACTCCGGTTCCACCATTGAACGCTTATAAACGCTGTAGTTCGCCTCTCTGACGGCTGCTTCCAGCAAGCCGCGCGGATCATCCGCTCCGCCGGTTTCCACCGCTTTGCGTATTTTGTCTGTAATAATGCCGTTAGCCATGTCGCTTGCAATATTTCCGGCGGACTGTCCGCCCATCCCGTCGCACACAAGCCCAAAGCCCTGTCTGTCGTCAAATGTATGGATATAATAGGTGTCCTGGTTCATCTCTCGGCGTTGTCCGATGTCTGTTAAACCGTAAAACTGCAAGAGAATCCCTCCTTTTATAAAAGCTGCTCGCGCCTTAACTGTCCGCAGGCCGCGTTGATATCCGCGCCAAGCGTGCGGCGCACCGTTGCGTTGATTCCGTGCTTGGTCAGCCGCTGCTGAAAAGCCAGAATCCGCGCTGTTTCGGATCGATGATAAGCTGTTTCTCTGATTTCATTGACTGGAATGAGATTCACATGGCAGAGCATCCCTGAAAGCCTTTTTGCAAGCTCGTCTGCACACGCCATACTGTCGTTTAAGTTCCGAATGAGAGCATATTCAAACGAAACGCGCCGCCCCGTCTCCTCCGCATATCGCCTGCAAGCCAGGAGAAGCGTCTCCATCGGCCACCTCTTGCTCACCGGCATAGTCTGATTCCGTATCGTATCGTTCGGCGCATGAAGGGAGACGGAAAGCGTTAGTCCGAGATGCTCTTTCGCCAGCCGGTCAATCCGGTCGACAAGTCCGCAGGTTGAAAGCGAGACATGACGCAGGCTTAAATTATTGCCGCGCTCATCGCTTACAAGCGACAAAAAACGCAGAACATTGTCATAGTTGTCAAGCGGCTCCCCAATCCCCATCAGCACAATATGTCCGATACGGCAGTTTAAATCCCGCTGCGCCGCATACACCTGCTCTATTATCTCGGAGGGCGTCATGTGCCGCACAAAACCGGCCTTTGTCGATGCGCAGAAGCTGCATCCCATCCGGCAGCCGATCTGCGTCGAAATGCAGATGCTCTTGCCATGCTTGTACTCCATGACAACAGATTCACAGAATTCGCCGTCCGGCAAGCGGAACAAGTATTTCACCGTTCCGTCTGCCTGGGAAACAAGCTTCTTTTCGATGGTATGCACCGCAATGAACGCGTCCTCGTTAAGAGAAGCAATCAGCGTTTTCGGCAGATTTGTCATCTCTTCAAAAGATACCGCTTGTTTTGCATGGAGCCAGTCAAAAATCTGCTTTGCCCGGAACTGCGGCAGTCCCCGCGCTTTTAAATAATCAGCAAGCTCCTCAAAAGAATAGGACTTGATATCCGTTTTCTTATGTGCCATGAATATTCCTTTCGGTTAAGGCGTGCCGGTCATTTCTTTTTTGTCATGGAAGCAAAGAAAAAACCGTCGGAGCCGGTTTTTTGCGGCAGCAGCGTCGCCATAAAGTTTCCTATTGTTTCTATTGTATCGAATCCGCCCGCAAATTGCAACGGGGCGGCCCAACTATTTTCAGAGAGAAAGCGCTCGACTACTTTTTCGTTTTCCTCGCGGTTGGTCGTACACGTTGAATAGATGAGCGTGCCGCCTGGCTTTAAAAAGCGCGCCGCATTTTCTAAAATCCGGTATTGAAGCGCTGGCAGGCCGGAAAGCTCCTCTTCCGCCTTAAACCGAATCTCCGGCTTTCGCCGCAGAATGCCAAGCCCCGAACAGGGAACGTCGCACAGAATTCGGTCGGCCATCGGCAGCTCTCCGCAGTCGTTCGCGCCATCGCGTATTGCCGTCTTAATAATCGAAATGCCAAGCCTCTTTGCGCCGTCCGCGATCAAGCGGCATTTATGTTCGTACAGATCAAAAGCGAAGATTTTTCCGCTGTTTTCCATCATCTGCGCCGCTGTAAAGCTTTTTGAACCGGGCGCGGCGCAAATGTCCAATACCGTATCCCCCGGCCGTGCGGAAAGCGCCTGCGCACAGAGCTGTGAGGAAAGATCCTGAATATAGAACAGCCCGTTTCGATAAGCGGAAATCGCTTCAATACTTCCGGTTTTAGAGAGAATCAGACAGTTTTCAAGCCATGAATGCTTTTTTACCTGCACGCCCTGCTCCCGCAGCAGGGCGGCCAATGCGTCCGCAGAGGTTTTCAGCGTATTGACCCGCGCATAGAGCGGCGGACGGGATACGGAGGATTCCACGAGCCCTTCAGCATCCTCTTCGCCATACTGCGCAGTCCATTGTCCGACAATCCATTCCGGACATCCATATTTTACTGAAAGATACCGCATCGGGTCTGCTTTTCGGTCAGGGAGCTTCAACGGCTTGCCGTCCCGGATTAGGCTGCGGAGCACCGCGTTGATAAGGCTGCCCGCACTCGATTTTTTCGCATACCGTGCGAGCGAAACAGCTTCATTTACGGCCGCCCTGTCCGGCGCCGCATCCATGTAGCAAAGCTCATACGCGCCCATGCGCAGAATATTGCGCACCGCGCAGTCAAGCGACGAAATCCTCTTTTTCAGATAGGGCGAAAGCATAAAATCAAGTGTAATCCGCCGTTCCAGCACGCCGTAAAAGACAGCCGCAGCAAAGGACACATCGCGTTCCGAAAGACCGCTTTTCCGTGCAGTACGGTCAAATGCAATGGCGGAATACGCGCCTTCTGATTCAACGCGGCACAAAACGTCGAGCGCAAGCTGTCTTGCTGTTTTCATCTGTCACGCTCCCTGTTCCTTAACAGAATCAAACGCAGAAGGTTCGCCACAGCCACAATAAGCGCCGCTACATAGGTAAGCGCCGCGGCGGACAGCACTTTTTTCGCACCGGCAAGTTCTTCACCGGTTAAAAAGCTTTCCGTTTCAAGTGTTCGGAGCGCCCTGTGGCTCGCATTATACTCCACCGGAAGCGTCACAAGCTGAAACAGCACCACTGCCAGAAAGAGAAGAATACCCAGGTTTACAAGCCAGTCAAGGCCCATCAACAGTCCGATAATGGCAAGCGGAATGGCAGCGTTTGAGCCGATGGTCGTAATCGGAATCAGCGCCGCGCGGATTTTGATGGGAAAATAATGCTGCGCATACTGCACCGCGTGTCCCGCCTCATGTGCGGCCACGCCAATCGCGCCGACTGAGGTAGAACCATATACCTCATCGGAAAGACGGATGACACCGCCTTTGGGGTCATAATGATCGGAAAGTCTGCCGGAAACATGTTCAATCCGGATATGCGAAAGTCCGTTTTGATCGAGAATCTGTCTTGCCACCATTGCCGCCGATACGCCGCGCATCGTATAGACGCGGTTGTATCTGGAAAAGGCCGACTGAACGCGAAACTGCGCCCAAACTGCCAGAAGCATGGCCGGTACGACCAGAATCCAGTAGTACATATCAAATGTGAAATAAAAGCCGGGCATATTATGCCGCCTCCTTTACTTTCCCAGACAATCGCCGTTTTGCGCATGACGGCCGCGCAGGAAATCCGCCCCCGCCATCTTTTTTCCGCCTTCTGGCTGCACCTCGCGCAAAATTATCGCCCTCTGATCGCCGCAGACAACAATAAACTGTTTTACATCTGCAATCGTGCCGGGCTCTTCGGCAAAGATTCCTTCTGCAAGACTTGAACTGCAAAGCTTCAAACGTTTGCCCGCAAAGACCGTCTGTGCGCACGGCCACGAATAAAGCCCGCGGATCCGATTGTGTACCTCAGCCGCCGGTTTCAAAAAATCAACCGTGCACAGCTCTTTTGTCAGCATCGGCGCATACGATGCTTCCGTCTCATTTTGCGCAACAGGCACAAGCTTTCCTTCCTCAAGCTGATAAATCGTCTCGGCCAGAAGCTGCGCGCCCAGTACGCTTAACCGGTCGTGCAGCTCGTCCGCCGTTTCATCCGCACCAATTTCGGTTTTCATCTGCAAAAGCATATCTCCGGTATCTATCCCCGCCGCCATATACATGGTGGTAATCCCAGTCTCTGTTTCCCCATTCAGAATGCTCCACTGAACAGGTCCCGCACCGCGGTATTTCGGCAGCAGGGACGCATGCACGTTGATGCATCCGTATTTCGGAATATCAAGGATCGTCTGGGGCAGAATCTTGCCGTACGCCACGACCACAATAAGCTCCGGCGCGAGCGCACGCAAAAGTGCTTGTGTGTCCTCTGTTTTTAAGCTTGTCGGCTGAAACACCGCAAGACCGGCCTCCTGTGCGCAAACCTTCACCGGCGGCGGCGTCATCTGATGCCCGCGGTTTTTCGGCTTATCCGGTTGAGTGAACACACCTGCAATTTCATGACCGGCCTGAAGCAGTGCTTTTAAGCATGGGACTGCAAAATCCGGCGTTCCCATAAATACAATTCTCATATTCGGCTTTCCCGTCCGGCACGCATTTTCCGCGCCGTATCGTTCCTTTCTTATCGTCTCTTTTTTCTGGGCGGATCCGGCTCATACATCTGCGCGGCGTGATCCGGAAATAAAACTCCATCCAGATGGTCAATTTCGTGGCAGAACGCACGAGCCAACAGTCCTTCGCCCTCGGCCTCATACCATTCTCCGTTTCGATCCTGTGCGCGAACCTTCACATGGTTCGGGCGCGTCACCTCGCCGAATTGATCCGGAAAGGACAAACAGCCCTCCGCGCCGGTCTGCTCGCCGGAGATCTCAATAATTTCGGGATTGACAAGATCATAGCGCTTGTCCCCGCAGTCGATCACTACTACGCGCCGCAGAACGCCAACCTGCACTGCGGCCAGTCCGACGCCGTCCGCGTCGTACATGGTTTCCGCCATGTCGTCTAAAAGCTGGTGAAGCCTTGCATCAAAGGTTGTAACCTCACGCGATTTTTTCCGAAGCAGTTCGTCCGGACTTAACACCAGTTGTCTCTTTGCCATTATCTTACTCCCCCTGAATATAAAATATGCAAAAGGGCGCTTTCTTATAAAAGCTCCCCATTTACGTCCGCAAAAATACCGATTCCGGCAAACAGCCGCTCTCCCCCGCAGCGCTTCAGTACGCGGGCGACAATCTCGCGAAACTCGCGGTTCATTCTGCATTTGACAACTACCCGATAGCGAAATTTTCCGCTCACACGATACACCGCAGCCGGCGAAATGCCGACGAGCTTCATTGCGATGCGCGCCGCATTTTCCGATTCCTCCCGCAAAATTTCGCACACGCGGTACGCCGCGCGCTTTACTGCGTGCTCATCCTTTCCGGAAACACCAATAGCCAGAAGATCGCAAAACGGCGGATACAGAAGATTCTTCCGCATCTCGATCTCATCGCGGTAAAACGCCTCGTAATTCTGCGCTGCGGCGTAGACGATCACCGGATTGTCCGGATCAAACGTCTGGATATACGCCCGTCCACTTTTCGCGCCGCGTCCGCTTCTCCCAACCACCTGCGTAATCAGAGAGAACGCCCGCTCGCTGCTGCGGTAATCGCCGGATCCAAGTCCCGCGTCTCCGTTTAAGACGCCTGCAAGCGTTACATTCGGGAAATCAAGTCCCTTTGCAATCATCTGTGTACCGACCATCACATCGTATTCGCCGCGCGCAAAGGCCGCAAGCTTTTTTTCATATGCGCCGCGCGTACCGGTTGTATCTGTATCCATACGCAGAATACGCGCACCCGGCAAAAGTCCGGCAAGCGTCTCCTCAATACGCTGGGTGCCTGCGCCGGTACGCTTTAAAACGCCACCGCATTTCGGACAGCTCGCGCCCTCCGGCTCTGTGTGACCGCAGTAATGGCATAAAAAATGAGCGCCCGTCTTGTGATAAGTCAGCGCCACATCGCAGGAAGGACACTTGTATACCTCTCCGCAGGACATACACGTCGCATACGGTTGATAGCCCCGCCGGTTCAGCAGAAGAACCGACTGCTCTCCTGCCGCCAGATTCAGCAAGAGCTGTTCTTTAAGGACGCTGCTTAAAAAAGTATAGTTTCCGCTTTGCTGCTCTGCGCGCATATCGATCAGATAAACGTCCGGCATACGCGCCTGCGCAAAGCGGCTGTTTAATGAAAAATAGTGGTAGCGTCCGCGCTCCGCCTGAAAGCGGCTGTCAACAGAAGGCGTCGCCGATCCCAAAAGCAGTGTCGCCTTGTGATAGCCGCAGCGCCATTTCGCAATGTCTCTGGCATGATAGCGCGGCGCAGCGTCCGATTTATAGGAGGATTCACCCTCCTCGTCTAAAATAATCAATCCAATATCAGAAAGCGGTGAAAACACCGCACTGCGCGTTCCAATGACAATGCGCGCCGCACCGCTTTTGACGCGTTCGAACGCCGCAAGGCGATCCGCCTGCGAGAGTCCTGAGTGGATCACGGCTGTCCTTTCACCGAACAGCGAGACAAACCGCGCGGAGAGCTGCGGCGTCAGTGCGATTTCCGGTACCAGCAGCATAGCTGTTTTCCCGGCAAGAAGCGCTTGTTCAATCAGCTTAATATAAATCTGCGTTTTGCCGCTCCCTGTCACGCCATATAAAAGCGCGCAGTTTGCTTCGCCTTTGGCCTGCAAAGCGAGAATGCCGCGGCAGACGCGCTCCTGCTCGTCGGAAAGGATAACCGGTATAGGCTCTGTCTTAGAGACATTTTCCGGTTCCGGCAGTACCTCGGCTTCTTTCTTATACATAAGAACGGCTCCCTTTTTGACGAGCGCGCGAAGCACTGCTTCCGTCACCCCGCAAAAGCTGCAAAGCGAAGCGGGCTCCGTCTCGCCGACGGTCGCCAGCGTGGATAAAAGCAAGCGCTGCCTTTCTGAAAAGCCGGTTACATCTCCGTCAAAGTCAGGACGCACCGCCGCACAGCGCACCTTTTTCACCGGCGTCTTCCGCACAGCTTCCTCTTCTCTGCGAATCATACCGGCGCTTAAAAGTGCGCGAACCGGCGCGGACTTTGCCGCGTGCTGCCGGATGTTCAAAAATGCGCGCAGTTCTTTCTCTGTTTTTTCCGTCTGCAAAAAGCGCAGTACACGTTCCTGCTCCTGTGAAAGCGCAGCGCACTCCTCATCGGTATACCGGCGGGTTTGTACAAACCGCTCCGAAACAGAGACATTCATCCCGTTTGGCAGCATCGCCTTAACCGCTTCATAGCAGGTGCAGTAGGTATGCGTCGTCAAATAGCCGATCAGGCCGAACATTTCGTCGGTCAAAAGCGGCTCCTTGTCAAGCTGCGACAGCACGGGCTTAAGCGACCGCCCGTCCCGCATTTCAACCGTTTCAACTGCGCTGACGATTCCCTGCACGCGCCGGTTTCCTCCTCCAAACGGCACCAGAACCCGACATCCTCTGCAAAGCGTATCTCGCATTTCGCCCAAAACGGCATAAGAATATGGACGGTCGATCGCATAAACCGCTTTTTCGACATAAACCTGCGCCACGGTCTGCTCCACGTCCGTCCCTCCTTTTTCCTGCGCTTCGTTTTATTCGAGATGCTTGCCTATATCGGCACGCTCAACCATTTTATAATCGCCGCGCGCAAATTCCTCCACTGCAAGCTGTACCGGTTTTTCGATCAAAATCTCGCCCTTGTCCTCTGCTTCCTCCGCAATGGCGCGGGCGCGTTTCGCCACCCCGATCACCAAAGAGTAATAGCTCTGGTTTGCCTGTAAAATATCTGTTGCCGATGGTCTATGCATAATCGTTTCCTCCTAAATTTTCATTCAGACAGCAATGCGTCAATCCGATTGTCAAAAAGCGTCCGGCTGTGCGCAGATGCTTCCATAATGACGTGCAGATCCTGCGCCGCTTTTTCCACCGTATCGTTTATGACGATGTAATCACATTCCCGCGCATAGGGGATTTCCTCCTTCGCTCGGGAAAGCCTGCGCTCAATCACTTCGGCTGTTTCAGTTCCCCGGTCGGTAAGACGGCGGCGAAGCTCCGCCATGGACGGCGGCAGAATATAAATGGAGACCGCATCCGGGCAAAGCTTTCGCACCTGCTTTGCACCCTCAATCTCAATTTCAAGCAGAACGTTTCTCCCGTTTTCAGTATGTGCCTCAACCGGCGCGCGCGGCGTTCCATAGCAGTTGCCGCAGAACTCCGCATATTCGAGCAAGCCGTCTGTTTCGATTAAATGGGAAAACTCTTCTTTTGTTACATAGAGATAGCTTTTTCCCGGTATCTCTCCCGGGCGCGGCGCGCGCGTCGTTGCCGAAACCGACAGAAAAACGGACGGATCCGTCTCCAAAAGCCTTTGAATAACCGTCCCCTTGCCGCATCCCGAAGGTGCGCAGATAATGAAAATGCGTCCTTTTTTATTCATCCTCGTCGTCCTCATCCTCGTCGTCGCGTTCAATTACACGGTTTGCCACAGTTTCCGGCTGAATTGAGGACAGAATCACATGATCCGAATCCATTACAATCACCGCACGCGTCCGCCTTCCATAAGTCGCGTCGATCAAAACGCCCTTATCGCGCGCGTCCTGAATAATCCGTTTGATCGGCGCGGATTCTGGGCTGACGATTGCAACCAGCTTAGATGCGGAAACCATGTTTCCGAATCCGATATTAATCAGTTTCACACACATTCCTCCTGTTTACTCCACATTCTGAATCTGCTCACGGATCTTCTCAATCTCCGATTTCATCTCGACAACCAGACCCGTAATCCGCACATCCTGACACTTGGAACCAATCGTATTGACCTCACGGTTCATTTCCTGCACCAGAAAATCGAGCTTTTTGCCAACCGGTTGTGTCCCCTTCATCAAAGCACTGAACTGACCGAGATGGCTTCTCAGGCGGACCGTTTCCTCGTCCACTGCAATTTTATCCGCAAACAGCGCCACTTCGGTCAAAATGCGGGCTTCCTCAATATTCTTATTCTCAAGCACTTCATTCAGCTTTGCGTAAAGTCTGGCCTTATAGTCTGCAATTGTCTGCGGCGAAAGCGCCTCCACCTCGGTGACATATTCCTCAATCACCAAAAGACGGCTCGCGATATCTTCGTACAATCTCTCTCCTTCCATTTTCCGCATATCGCAGAAACGGGAAAGCGCCTCTTCTGCAACGGACTGTACAGCTCTCCAAACTGCGTCTTCATCTTCCTCTGTCTTTTTAACCTGAAAAATGTCCGAAAAGCGTGCAATAGAGGAAAGAGAAAGATTATCTGTCAGCGAAAGCTCTTCTTTTAAGCTGCGAAGCGCCATTACATACCCGCGCGCCAACTCCAGATTGACGCCAACCTCAGCCGCTGCCCCGTCTACATTAAAAACAGAAACGCCGATCTCGACCTTTCCGCGCGTAATCCTTGTATTGGCCAGCTTTTTAAGCTTCTCCTCCAAATATCCGTACGCCCGCGGTATCCGTGTGCTGCACTCAAAATAGCGATGGTTTACCGACTTTACTTCCACCAAAATATCGCGCCCATCCACCGATTCCTGCGCGCGGCCGTATCCCGTCATGCTGTTGAGCATTTCATACCCCTCTGCTTTCCGTCTCCGCCTTTCTTAGCGGAGCATTTATTCGACTTATTATATCAAACCTACGGTTAACGCAAGCGCTTTTATTCACAATTTATTTTTATTATTAACAAATAATTTACATTTGTAATTTGTCTGATTTTCAATTTTCCCTGATAATCCAAGTGTTATATCATTTGTGCTCATATCTCAGCAATATATATAATAGCAATGCTCTGATTATCTAATTTTTATCATTTCGATTTCTTTTTCAAACATCAAGCTCTATTTTATCGATATTCTTTGTATTTGTGGTGAAGAAAACTTTAAAAACATTAAAAATAGATATTTCACAAAAAAAGCTTTACAAAATGAAAAAAATCATGTATAATAAAGTGCATAAAAGAAAGAAGATGATGCCGATGTTGTGAAGAATGTTGACTTGGGCAGGACTTTTCGTATGCTGTTCCTGTCTGTAAAACAGCTGGCATCGCTTTCCTTTTTCCGGATATACAAGCGGCGATACCGTACTTTATTTGAAGTGTGTGCGTTTCATGCACCATAAATTCGTTTATTTCAGAAAGGAGTCTTATCATGAAAAAGTTTTTATCCATTCTGCTTTGTGCTGGTTTAGTATTCTGCATGCTGCTTACCGGTTGCGGAGGCGGCGATACTCCCGATACCCCCGACAGTCCGACCAAGGATGATACTGCTTCCACAGACGCGGCGGCAGATCTGAGCAAACAGCGCAACAGTGCGCTCGAAACCATTCGCAAGGAATATACTGATAAAATTGATGCCACGGATTTAAACAAACTGATTGGCAGACAAAAATCTTCTACTGATCTGGATTCCAAACTGGAAAACAGCGAGGACGAATATCTTGATGCTGTTCGCGCCATTTTTGATGATACGCTTCCTTTCATTACAGAAGGCTCGCTGATTGGTCCGGAAGCTCCTGCTACTTATGATGAAGCCTGCGCTTACATCAAAGAGGAATTCAAAGATAATACAGCCGACGATACCTCAGCGCTCGACGAAGCTCTTGCAACCATGAAAGAGAGTTATGACAGCGATGCGCAAAAAGCGTTTGACACTGCGCGCCGTGCACTCTGGGACAAATATGAATGCACCGTCGAAACCAACACCTATTTTAAAGACCATGCCTGATTATTGAAGATAACTCTCAATTAAAAATAAAACAGAGAGAAAATTTGAGATTTTCTCTTTTCAAAAGTAATAAGCGGGACTGCGACGCAGTCCCGCTTATTACTTTATTTTCTCAGTACCTACGCTTTCAAAATCAGCACTCCTCGACCGTCGTGCGCAAAAGAAGCTCATGCTGTACAATCGGGTCAAGCTCTACAAACCGTGCTGAAAAACCGCCGATGCGTACAAGCAGGTTGCGGTAGCGTTCCGGATGAATCATCGCCTGCTCCAAGTCGTCTTTTCCGATGGAGGACAGATTCGTCTGTGCTCCGCCATTTTCATAGAAGGTTTCCAATAGCATTTTAATCGTGTCAAAGTTATTGTGCAGCATATCTTTGTTAAAACGGATATTGTGCACAACGCCCACATGGCGCACCGGATCAATTTTCCGCATGGAGTTCAGTGTTGCAGTCAGACCGTTTTTATCACCGCCGATTGACGGACTGTTGCCGTTTGAAAGCGGCTCGCTCCGTTTTCTGCCGCATGGCGTTGCTGAACATGCCGCACCGCGCTCCGCTGAACCGGAATTATTAACGCTCACAATATTATAGCGCTCTGGAAGATCAAATTTACGCCCCGCTTCTTCGTGCAGTTCAGAGATGTTGTTGAATACGCGGACGGCAATCTCGTCGGCGTAATCATCGTCATTCCCATATTTCGGCGCGCTAAGCAGTGCTTCACGCTCTTTCTCATAGCCCTCGAAGTTTGCGTCAAGCATCTTCACAAGCTCTTCGAGCGTAAACAGCTTATCCTCATAGACGCACTTTTTAATTGCCGTCAGGCTGTCTGCACAGGTGACAAAGCCGAATACTTCGTCCGTCTCGGAAAGATAGCGGCAGCCGCCTGCAAACGCAGGTTTTCCAAGCTCCACACTGTCGTGTGTCAGAAGGCTGATATGCAGATATGCGGCCTCTTCGCCTGCAAGCTGATAGTTGAGCTTTTGATAATACGCCGTTTCTTCACAGGCGGGCCTTAATACATCGGAATAAGCCTCAAAAAGCTCGTCGAAGGTCTTATATGAAGAAACTGGCTTCATTCCCTTTACAAACAGCGTACCGGAAAACGAATTATATCCCTCGTGTAGCACGATGTCGAGCGCCTGCGACAGCGTCATACTGCTGTTCGGGGTTGCAGCGCCGCATCCCTCCATAACATACTCGCCGCAGCCGAGCGGAACCCACTTGCAGGCTTCTTCTTCATCAATTCCATATATTTTCTGAATGGCGGGAATCGTTGCGTCGTCACTGTATACAATCGGATAGACCGCGCCCGCTTCAATATTTTCAAGCGTTTTTACCA
>UQQY01000041.1 GCA_900543295.1 uncultured Oscillospiraceae bacterium
CCAGCGTGTCCAGAACGGAGGCCGTTGATTTTCCAACAAACAAAAGATCAGTAACGGGAAGGGGATAGAGTAGTTTTTTCCAGTTTGTTCGGTCAATTACGGTCGTAGCGTCCGGCTTTTTATAGTCGCTTCCAAGCTTGGCGAAAATTTTATTAAAGGAAACACCGACTGAGACGCTTATCCCGAATGTCTCCCGAATCTCTTTGCGGATGCGGTCGGCAATCTCCTTTCCGCTTCCGAAAAGTAGCTGACTGCCCGTGACGTCAAGCCAGCTTTCATCAATGCCAAAAGGCTCCACCCGATCCGTATACTGCTGATACAGAGCGTTGATTTTCATGGAATAGCGATGATATTCGTCATGGTGCGGCGGTACAAGCAAAAGATTTGGACATTTCTGCTGTGCCTGCCAGATGGTCTCGGCTGTTTTAACGCCGTATGCCTTAGCCAGTTCATTTTTGGCAAGAATAATGCCATGACGGCTTTTGGGATCGCCGCAGACCGCCATCGGAACAGTTTTATATTCTGGATGACGCACAGATTCAACTGAAGCATAAAAGTTGTTGCAGTCACAGTGCAGGATGACGCGGTCCATGGATTTCCCTCCTGTTTATCGATTTATTTTATCATAGCACAGGTCAGAGATACAAGCAAGAACATTCGTTTGACATGTAGTTAGTTAGATTTCTTTATCTTTATTATTGACAAAAGAGAGATGCAATGATAGAATAAATTTATACGAATCGAACACTAAGGCCCGGCATATTACCGCTCGCTTTAGGTACTGTTATCAAAATTTGAGGAGGATTTGTGTATGATTTATCAGCCGCATCCCGCCATGAACAAACAGCTTTTGGAGGATTTGTTTGAAAGCGACTTCATCAAAAAGCCGATGCCGCTGCACGAAGAGCGCTCACGCGAAGTGCGCTGTGCAGAAAAGCCGATTTTAGCGAGCCGCCTGCTCGATAGTATGGAATCGCTTGACAACTGGACAACGGTAACCGAATACGCACATATTGAAATCAGCAAGGATCGCCGCATTGACGGCGAATCTTCGCTTAAAATGACCGCGCCATGCAAACTGGACGACTGGCCGACCAATAAGGGCCGTATTTACAAGGTGCCAAAAGCAATGCGCATTTTCGACCGTGAAAACTGGGAGGATTACAACCAGCTTTCCGTCTGGATTTATCCGGATATGCCGGGGTATCGGAATGTTTGCTTCCGCGTACAGCTTCACAACGACGGCGAGCATAAGGTGCCGGATGCATTCGACCGTGACGGCGGCCACAATGTCAACTTAAAAAACCATGAGTGGAACCATGTTACCGTCGAAATTCCATATGTCTACCGCGACGAAGTGATCGGCGTCAGCTTCGACTATGATATGGTCGGAAACGAGCCGTGCGCAAGCGGAACGGCCTGCTGGTACATCGACAAGCTTGAACTGCAAAAGGTGGAAGCAGACGTCTACGAGGGATGGGACGTCGGCAAAAACCGAATTGCATTTTCACACAGCGGTTATCAGCCGGGCACGGAGAAAACGGCCATCGCCTCCACGCTCACGGCTTCCGAATTTTCCGTTATCGATACGGATACGAAAGAAACGGTTCTTACCAAGCCCATTGAAACCGTAAAGACTATGACGGGCGAATTTCAGGTAATGAATTTTACCGAGCTCACAAGCCCGGGTACTTATTATTTAAAGGCCGGCGAGGTTGAAACCCGTACCTTTGAAATCAACGAGCGCGTTTGGATGGGATCAATCTGGAAAACGATCAACTTCTTTTTCTGCCAGCGCTGCGGCTATCGCGTTCCAGGAAAGCACGAGGCCTGCCATACGGATCAGGTAACGTATCACGACGGTAAATCGATGGTATGCAACGGCGGCTGGCATGATGCGGCTGACACAAACCAGCAGCAGCCGCTCACCTGCGAAGTTACCTACGCCATGTTCGATCTTGCAATGTCCTTAAAGGACGACGATACGATGCTGTACAAGCGTGTGCTTGAAGAGGCGGTTTGGGGCCTTAACTATCTTATCAAGGGACGTTTTGGCGACGGTTACCGCGTAGGGCCGGCAAGCTCGGCAGTTTGGACGGATGGAATCCGCGGAACAAAAGACGATCTCGATTTTCCGGCTACAAACGGTGCGTTTGAAAACCTGCTTTCTTCTTCGGCGGAATCGATCGGCTACCGCGCGCTTCTCTCAGAAGATGAGATCTATGCCAAATATTCGCTTGCCTGCGCGGAAGAGGATTTCCATTTTGCAATGGAGGTGATCGAAGACGGCAGCTACGACATCACCAAGGAAAAAGGCCATACGCGCATGACGTCAAAATGCCTGCTCTACAGTTGCGTAGCACAGGCGGCGCTGGAGCTTTACCGCAATACCGGTAAACAGGAATATGCGGATTATGCCGCCAAGATGGGCGAGTATATTGTTTCCTGCCAGCAGCGCGAATATGACGATACATTTACAGAACCCTTTATCGGTTTTTACTACCGTGAAAGCGACCACAAAAATATCATTCATTATAATCACAGAAGCCATGAGGAAAAGTATACGGTCGCTTTGATTGAACTGTGCCGTCAGCTGCCGGATCATCCGGATTGGATGAAGTGGTACTCCGCCCTCATGTTCCACGCCGATTATGTAAAACGCGCTATGCGCTATGTTGAGCCGTATGGTATGCTGCCGAGCGGTATTTATAAATCGGATGAAATTGATGACATCGGTACCTTCGGCCTGATGCATCCGATCTCCACGCCATTCTCTGCAAAGAGCTACGAGGAACAGGTTGCCGAAACGTTTAAAAACTATCAGGAGCAGCTTGACAACGGCGTAAAGGTCGGCCCGCAGCACTATATGCGCCGCTTCCCAGTGTGGTACTCCTTCCGCGGCAACTTCTCTGTGCAGCTTTCTTTGGGCAAGGCAGTTTCCGCTTCTTCCATTTATTTAAACGACGAATCACTCTACAATATCGCACAGCGCCAGTTTGAGTGGATTATCGGCAAAAACCCGTTTGCCGAATCCATTATGTATGGTGAGGGCTACGATTACTGCCAGCAGTACGCTGTTTTGCCGGGCGAAACAACAGGCGAGCTTCCGGTCGGAATGGAGTCGAACGAGCAGCATGATTCGCCGTTCTGGCCGCAGGTCAACAACTGCACCTATAAAGAGGTGTGGGTTGCCGCTCCTGCAAAATGGCTGTGGATGATGGCGGACGCCTATCTGCCTGGAAAAGTGACCGGCGCGTTTGACGAAGCGGTTACTTTCACAAATAATAAGACCGGCGCCGTAACGGTTGCAGAGCCTGTAAACGGCAAAATTGACTGCGAACTTTCAGCAGGAGCATATACGGTTTCCTGCGGTACGCAAAGCAGAAAGCTTACGGTTGTTGCAGGCGGCAAATACGCGCTCGCGAACCCGCTCATGAGCATTTCTGTGCGCAAAGAGACGGAGGGCGATATGGTTAAATTGATTGTGTCCGGCTGTGCAGCCGCTCCGGTATCACTTGAGCTGCGTACATGGAACCTGAAAGCAGAGCAGACGGAAGGTGTATTTGATCCGATGTCCGGCGAGACAGTCTTTACCTGTACAGTTGAAAACCAGAAGGCGCCATGGGCAGCCGTTGTTATTCCAGACGGTAACTTGGACGAAAAAGCTGACATCATGGGCTAAAACAAATCGTTTACAAAATTAACGCCAATATAAAAACAGCACGATATAAAAATATCGTGCTGTTTTTATATTGGCGTAAAACGAAAGCTTACAGTCCGAATCTCTGAATCAGATTTTCTTTTGTGGTATAACCGACCATTTTATCAACAGCATGTCCATCCTTAAATAAAATGACGGTTGGAATACTCATAACAGAGTAGTCGCCGGCTGTTTCCGGGGAATCGTCCACATTGACTTTTACAACGGTGAGGGAATCCGCCTTTTCTTCTGCAAGCTCCTCCAGAACCGGCGCAAGCATTTTGCAGGGACCGCACCAGTCTGCATAAAAGTCAACCAGTACAGTAGAAGCAGACGCAATAACGTCTTTAAACTTTGCATCGTTGGTATGAATGAGTGCCATATTTGAATTTACTCCTTTCTTTTTTGACCGCTGCTGCGGTTATAAACGTGTTTTTAGTTGAGTGGAGTGTCGCAGTATTCGCAGAAGTCCGTTTTACCGTCTGAGATAAAAGACGGCGTAAGATATGTCTCAATATTGGTGACGCAGTGCGGATTCGGACAGCGGCGTTCGGCGCTTGTCTCACCTTTTAAAATGTCTTCGCGCGAATTGGACTCAAGCAGCGTGACGATCAGCGCCATGCGTGCATACACGCCATACTTCGCCTGTTTAAAATACAGTGCGCGTGGATCCTTGTCCACGTCTGTGGTGATTTCGTCCACACGGGGAAGCGGATGCAGAATCTTCAAATCCGACCTTGCCAGCTTCAGCTTTTCCGTATCAAGAACATAGACGTTTTTCTGCGACTGATAGAGCTCCTCACTGGAGAAGCGTTCCCGCTGAATGCGCGTCATATACAAAACGTCCAGTGATCCAATCGCCTCTTCGAGGGAATATACTTCTTCAAAGGTGCATCCGCTTGCTGTAATGACGTTTTTAAACCGCTGCGGCAGCGTCAGTTCATCTGTTGAAATGAGAACAAAATGCGTCTGTTCGTAATAACTCAGCGCCTTAATCAGAGAATGCACCGTGCGTCCATTTTTTAAGTCGCCGCAAAATCCGATGGTGATGTGATTCAAATCGCCAAGTTCATTTGCAAGCGTAACAAGATCGGTAAGCGTTTGCGTTGGATGAAGATGTCCGCCGTCGCCCGCATTGATGAGCGGGCACTCAGAGTACTGCGCACCGGCCAGCGCCGCGCCCTCCACCGGATGGCGCATGGCAATAATGTCGGCATAGCTGCTCATAATCCGGATGGTGTCAGCCAGCGTCTCGCCCTTTGAGACAGAGCTGTTTTGCGGATTGTCGAATCCGATGATGCTGCCGCCGAGACGCAGCATAGCTGTCTGAAAGGAGTTCTGCGTGCGTGTGGACGGCTCAAAGAAAAGCGTTGCCATGATCTTATTTTTGCAGTGCTCGGTATATTTTTCCGGGCTCTTGCTGATGCGGATGGCAAGCTCGACGATCTGCTCCCACTGCGCTTTTGAAAGGTCATTCAAATCGATTAAATGATTGTTTCTCATGATATGCCTCCAATCTCTTCTTAAACATTATAACGGCTTTTGTCTGAATCTGCAACCTTCAGCAGAGAATTGTTTTAAAAAGCTGTTTTTCGCCGAAATCCCGTTCACCTTCTTGCCTCTTTTGCATATACTGCCGTTGTAAAGGCGGTGGATTTATGCAGAGCAGAGCACTTTGCCGTACCTCCGGACGGCGCAGGATATGGACGGGATTATGGCGTCTGCTTTTGATTTTAACGGTTTTTCTCTTGGCTTCCGATCTGATGTTCGGGCGGGCAATACGGCGTACAACCCGTATGCAGGGGAATATCCTTGCATCTAAGGCACTTTCTGAGTCTGTTTTGTCTGTGATAGAAGAAAGCGGCCTTTCCTACAGCGAATTGTGTCAGATTTCATATGATGAAAATGGGAAAATCGCTTCCATGGTTTATGATACCGTCGAACTGAATCGATTGCTTTCTGTGCTGGAACTGACTGCGACAGATGCTCTTTCCGGAAAACAGAACACTGTCTCACTTCCGCTGGGCACGTTGATTGGAACAGAGCTGTTATCCGGAAGAGGACCAAACATTCCGCTGCGCATATCTGCGCTTGGGTATGTGCAGGCGGCGTGCAGCAGTGAATTTTCTTCCGCAGGCGTAAATCAAACGCAGCATCGTATTGTGGTCACGGTGACGGCGACTGTAAATGTTTATGTCCCCTTTTATGCAGACAATTTTACCGTAACACGGGAATTTTTTATTGCCGAAACCATATTGGTTGGTGAAGTTCCGAATACACTGCTTGGCAGTTATTCTATTGCAAATTAATTTGGAAATATTTTGATAATTCTCCCGCCGCAGTTTGACAATGGACAGAAAACTGATATAATAAAAAACAAGCGAACAATTGTGCCATAGGCTTAAATTCTATCTGCTTCGGTATACGTACTTTTTCTGTGGTGATACTATTGAAAAAGTGAAAAGGAGTATCACTGCGTATGAGCGAAAAGGAAGAATTCATGCCGGACGGAACAGAGCTTCCGCAGGAGGAGCAGACCTTGACTGATGATCTTCGATCTATTGTTCAGATGGGTTCGGTTACTACCTATGGAAAATACGTAATTCATTGTCTGGCGATTATTGGACAGATTGAAGGACATTATATTCTGCCTTCACAAAATAAAACTACCAAGTATGAACATGTAATGCCGCAGCTTGTAGCCATCGAACAGGATAAGGACATCAAAGGGCTGATGATTTTAATCAACACAGTCGGCGGAGATGTGGAGGCGGGGCTTGCTATTGCAGAGCTGATTGCTGGGATGTCAAAACCGACCGTTTCGATTGTGCTGGGCGGCGGACACTCAATCGGCGTGCCGCTTGCCGTCAGTGCAAAGCGGTCGTTTATCGTACCCTCGGCCACCATGACCATTCATCCGGTACGGATGAATGGCCTGGTGCTCGGCGTGCCGCAGACGCTTTCCTATTTTGAAAAAATGCAGGATCGTATTGTCCGTTTTGTCACAGAAAACGCCGCAATCAGCAGCGAACGTTTCCGTGAGCTGATGATGACTACCGGTGAGCTTGTAATGGATGTCGGCACGGTTTTAAACGGAGAGGATGCGGTCAAGGAAGGGCTGATTGACGAGCTTGGCGGGCTTAGCGACGCAGTATCCTGCCTTTACCGTATGATCGATGAAAAGGAGGCGGCCTCCGATGATTCTGCACACGATCATTGATGCCGCAGATATTTTTTATCAAGCGCCGCCGGCTTATACCGCGCGCCGCATAGGAAATGTTCTGTTTTATGGAACAGACGAGCCGGATGGTTTTCATGCCGCCCGTATTGTGAGTACGGATCTAAACGACTATCTGCAATATAATGCCGACGGCGGGAAAGCTTTTGCCGCCATCGGTGCTTTAAAAGAAAAGGATGGGACAAGACAGCATGGCACAGACAAAACGGAAAAGCTCCGCCAAAACAGCGAAAAAGCCCTCGGCAGGGGCGAAGAACTCCCAAACGAAAAAAGCTTCTGCAAGCAAAAAAGCGCCGCAGAGTTCAAACGCTAAGGCGCAGTATGAAAAACGCCGTCAGAGCAGGAGGCAGATGTCCGCTGTTCTGCTGTTTACGCTCGGCATTCTGATCGCTGCTGTGGCTCTCATTCCGGGTACGAATTTTTGGCGTTGGTGTCATGATTTTTTGCTTGGGCTCAGCGGTCTTACCATTATCGCCGTGCCGGTTTCCCTGATCTATATTGCCATCATGGCGACGCTTGATAAATCAGCCGGAGAAATTCATAATAAGGTGTGGCAGTCGATCGTGCTGGTCATCCTGATATGCGCTCTGGTAGAGGTTTGTCAGTCTGCGCCGTTTTCCGGAAAAGGCTTTTTCTCTGTTTCAATCCGGCTGTACGATAACGGTGTGGCGCTGTCGGGCGGCGGTCTTTTAAGTGCGGTTGCCGGCTGGCCGCTCTATGCGGGATGCGGCCGCGTCGGCGCGATTATCGTTTTGGTTCTTGTGCTCTTTGCATTTATTATGCTGTTAACCGGAAGCACATTGATCGGTCTGTTTCGCAGTATGGCCAAGCCGGTGAAAAAAATGGAAGAAACTTATGCTGCAAAACGCGAGGAGATGGAACGCGCTGCAGAAGCGAAATTCAATATTGATGTGGATTTGGGACCTGCGTCCGAGCAGGTGTCCGAACTGCCGGCAGACATTCCAAAGCCTGCAATTCAGGAGCTTTTAGAGGCGGAAAAAGCGCGTGCAGAGCAAGAAATTCGAGAGGCAAAAGCGGCAAGAAAGCAGCGGTCGAAAAAAATGCAGGAAGAAAGCGAAACGACTGCGGAAACGGACACTGCCTCAATCCTGCCTGAGCCGTCAATTGATTCATCCCTGCACAATGCAGATTCGCCGCAGCGCCGTGAGGCGGAAGCGCTGGTGGAGCAGGCACTTTCCGGCAAAAAGTCGGATTCTCCTGAAGAGGAACAGACGCGCCTTTTCACGGAGGAGAATACCGGCGATACATATATTAAGCCGCCGATTGGGCTTTTGCGTGCGCCGCGCGCTTCCGCTAACGTGGACGTAAGCGCTGAGCAGAACCGAAACGCTCAGCTTCTTGTAGAGACGCTCAAAAGCTTTGGCGTGCAGGTGCGTATTTTGAATATCAGCCGTGGTCCTTCTGTCACGCGATATGAATTGCAGCCATCTGCAGGCGTCAAAATCAGCCGGATCACCGGTCTTGCGGACGATCTCGCCTTGAATCTTGCCGCCTCCGGCGTGCGCATCGAAGCGCCGATCCCCGGTAAACCTGCGGTCGGAATTGAGGTGCCGAACCAGCAGACCGACGTAGTTACCATGCGTGAAATCATCGATACGGTGGAATTTGATCGTGCCAAAAGCAAGCTCTCCGTTGCGCTCGGACGGGATATTGCAGGTAACTGTGTCGTTACAGATATAGCTAAAATGCCGCATATGCTGATTGCGGGCGCAACAGGTTCCGGCAAATCAGTCTGCATCAATTCAATCATTATCAGTCTTTTGTACAAGGCATCTCCGTCTGAGGTGCGCTTTTTGATGGTTGATCCGAAAGTGGTCGAGCTTGGCGTGTATAACGGGATTCCGCACCTGCTTGTGCCGGTAGTAACCGATCCGCGGAAAGCTGCCGGCGCGCTTGGCTGGGCAGTAACGGAAATGCTCAAGCGGTACAACGATTTTGCAGAAAATAATGTTCGTGACTTAGAGGGTTATAATGCGCTGGCTAAAGAGAGAGAGGATCTTGTGCCGAAGCCGCAAATCGTCATTATTATCGACGAGCTTTCTGATCTGATGATGGCTGCACCAAACGAGGTGGAGGATGCGATTTGCCGTTTGGCACAGATGGCGCGCGCCGCAGGCATGCATCTGATTATCGCAACACAGCGTCCGTCTGTCGACGTAGTTACTGGGCTCATTAAAGCCAACGTCCCTTCACGCATTGCCTTTGCCGTTTCCTCTCAGGTCGATTCGCGCACGATTCTGGACAGCGGCGGTGCGGAAAAGCTTTTAGGGCGCGGCGATATGCTGTTCGCACCGGTCGGAATGCCAAAACCGGTGCGTGTGCAGGGCTGTTATGTAAGCGACAAAGAAGTCGAGCAGGTCGTAGCGTTTGTGAAAAACAAAGAGACTGCCGAATATGACGATCAAATCATTGAGGAAATTGAAAAGCAGGCTGTTGCAGAGAAAAAACAGGGAAGCGGTGATAACGGCGGCGGTTTTGACGACAGTGACTCCCTGTTGAGCGACGCTATTCAATGTGTTGTAGAGGCAGGACAGGCATCCACCTCCTTTATTCAGCGAAAACTGCGCGTAGGTTATGCGCGTGCAGCGCGTCTTGTCGACGAAATGGAGGAGAAGGGGATTGTCGGTCCTCCGGACGGCAGTAAGCCGCGGCAGGTGCTTATCACGCGGCAGCAGTGGATTGAGATGCGGATGAATGAAGACGATAATGAGGTTTTTCATGAATGATTTTCTTCCTATTTCCAAAAAGGATATGCACAGAAGAGGGATCGACCAGCTTGATTTTATCTGTGTAACAGGCGACAGCTATGTCGATCATCCGACGTTTGGCACCGCCATTATTTCACGCGTAATGGAAGCAGAGGGTTTTTCGGTTGGAATCATCGCGCAGCCAGGATGGAAAAACCCCAATGATATGATGCGGCTCGGCGCGCCGAAATACGCTTTCTTTGTAAATTCAGGCAATATCGATTCCATGGTCGCGCACTATACGGTTGCCAAACGGAAACGCAGTGACGACGCTTATACTGCCGGCGGAAAATCCGGACGGAGACCCGATCGGGCGCTGACCGTCTATTGTCGGCTGATTCGTCAGGCATATCCTGATACCCCGATTGTCATCGGCGGACTGGAGGCCTCGCTTCGTCGGTTTGCACACTATGATTACTGGGACGACAGTGTATATCCGTCTATCCTGCTTGATACTGGTGCGGATCTTTTGAGTTATGGAATGGGTGAGAAACAAACTGCCCAAATCGTGCATCGGCTGGCGGGCGGCGAGCCGGTTTCTGCACTTACGGATATTCGCGGGACGTGCTATCTGACCGATCCTGTAAATACGCCGTGGGGCGGCGTACAGTGCCCGAGTCTTGATATGGTGCGCGCGGATAAAAAAGCATATGCAAAAGCGGCGCGCATTCAAATGGAGGAACAGGACGAGATACGGGGCCGGACTGTTATCCAGCGGCACGGAGATAAAATGCTTGTGCAGAATCCGCCTATGCCGGCTCTTAATACGGAGGAGCTTGATCGTGTATACGAGCTTCCTTATATGCGGACATATCATCCGGTGTATGAGGCTGAGGGCGGCGTTCCGGCCATTAAGGAAGTAGAGTTTTCGATTACCCACAATCGGGGCTGCTTTGGCGCATGCAATTTTTGTTCCATCGCCTTTCATCAGGGACGCAAAATAACAGTACGCAGCGAGGAGTCTGTTTTGCGCGAAGCAAAAAGCTTTCTCTCTAATCCAAACTTTAAAGGATATATCAGTGATGTCGGCGGCCCGACCGCTAACTTCCGCCGTTCATCCTGTGAGCATCAAAAAAAATACGGCCTTTGTAAAGGACGAAAGTGTCTGGCGCCGGAGCCTTGTCCGCAGCTTGTTGCAGATCATTCCGATTATTTGCATCTGCTGCGCTCTCTACGGGCGGTTAAGGGCGTCAAAAAGGTGTTTATTCGTTCTGGCATCCGCTATGACTATATGCTAAAGGATCCGGACGATACGTTTTTTAAAGAGCTTGTCCGGTATCATATCAGCGGCCAGCTTCGCGTAGCGCCGGAGCATTGCAGCAATACTGTGCTCGACCAGATGGGAAAGCCGCATATTGAAACATACCGGCGATTTCAGAAAATGTATGAGGAAGAGACAAAACGATTGGGAAAAGAGCAATACCTCGTTCCGTATCTCATATCCTCTCATCCGGGAAGCACGCTTTCGGACGCGATTGCGCTGGCAAAATTTTTAAAGGAGTCGCATATCCATCCCGATCAGGTACAGGACTTCTATCCTACCCCCGGTACGGTTTCAACCTGTATTTATTATACGGGAATAAATCCAATAACCGGCGAGAACGTCTATGTTCCCAAAACGCCCGAAGAAAAAGCAATGCAGCGCGCACTGCTGCAATATTATAAACCGGAAAATCGTGAAATGGTACGGAAGGCATTGATTATAGCGGGCCGCCGCGATTTAATCGGAAGCGGGCCGGAATGCTTAATTCCGGATGAACGCAAAAAAGCTTCGTCTGATAAGCCCGCAGCAAGGAAAGGAAAGTCATCATGGCAAAACGCAAAAGGAAAACATCCACGAAAAGGGTAAGCATCTCTGTTTCCGTTATTATAGCAGTGTTTCTCTCTTTCTTTGTGCTGCAAGCCATTGATAATTGGCTCGGATTTGGAATTTTCGACAGTATTGAAACAGCTTTCGGGAATGCAATGCAGCAGGAAAGCAGCGCAAAAACAGATGGAAATACCGCGGCGGATGAAGATTTGCAGATACATTTTATTGACGTCGGACAGGGAGACAGTATTCTGATTCGTTCCGACGGATACAATATCCTGATCGACGCAGGAGAAAACAATAAGGGTCAAACCGTTGTTTCCTATCTCCAATCGCAGGGTGTGAAAACACTTGATTTGGTAATCGGTACGCATCCGCATTCCGACCATATTGGCGGCCTCGACGTCGTTGTCAATGAAATGGAAGTTAAGCAGGTGCTGATGCCGGAACTGAAAAAAAGTGTCGTGCCGACGACCAAGACATATCGTGATTTGTTGACGGCGATCAAAAATAAAAATTTAACTGCCACGGTTTCCAAGCCGGGACAGGTCTATACGTTCGGTAAGGGAAAACTGACAGTATTGGGGCCGGTCGAAAATTATGACGACTTAAATGATACGTCTTTGGTAGCGCGCTTTGATTACAATGGACATTCTTTTCTTTTTACGGGCGATATGGAAGAGGATGCTGAGCAGGATCTGCTCGACTCCGGCGCCGATGTTTCTGCCGAGGTATTGAAACTGGGGCATCACGGCAGTTCTACTTCCAGCAGCAAAACGTTCTTTGAAGCGGTGGATCCTGATTATTGCATAGCTTCCTGCGGAGAGGATAATGATTACGGTCATCCGCATAAGGAAACGTTACGGCGAGTGCAGCAAAGCGGCGCTGAGCTTTACCGGACAGATTATCAGGGCAGTATTGTATTTGCCGTTCAAAACGGAAAGCTTGCTGTAACAACGAAGAAGGGATGAATGGCAATGCTGATTATTGACAGACTGGAAGGAATATTCGCTATTTGTGAGCAGGATGACGGAAGCATGTGTTCTTATCCGCAGGAAAAGTTTCAGCCGGAAGCCAGAGAGGGCGGATGTTATCGGATAACGGGGGATGCCTTTCTTTTAGACGAGGCCGAAACGGAGCGCCGCAGAAAAGAGAATGCCGCGCTATTTTCCGAAATTTTTGGCGGAATGCCATGATAGTCAAAAAGCTGCTGTGAACTTTCGCAGCAGCTTTTTGCTTGGAAACTGTTCTCTGTATGCATAAAAAAGAAACTGACATAAAAAACGCTTTCCTTATTTTGAAAACGAACTGTAAACATTTTGACAGGGAAAGGAAGAGAACATTCGTTTTTCTTGCGCCTTAAACGGATGTATGCTATAATAATACGGATACACGAACAGGTGGGAATAATATGAAAATCATCGGCATTGATCCGGGCTATGCGACGATCGGATACGGCGTATTGGATTATCGAAACACTCGTTTCACTACGCTCGATTATGGCGCGATTATTACGACGCCGGATCATCCGTTTCCAGAACGGTTGCTCAAGATTTACGAAGAAACCTCTGCGATAATAGAGCGTCATCGTCCGGATGCGGCAGCCATAGAAAAGCTCTTTTTTTCCAATAACAAGACAACAGGTATCGATGTTGCACAGGCAAGAGGTGTGATTCTTCTCGCCTGCGAGCAAAATGGCGTGCCCTGTTATGAGTATACGCCCATGCAGGTTAAGCAGGCGGTTGTCGGCTACGGTAAAGCGATGAAGCCGCAGGTAATGGATATGACCAAACGGCTTTTGCGCCTTGACAAACTGCCAAAGCCGGATGATACGGCTGATGCGCTCGCCATTGCCATCTGTCATGCGCACGCTGCGCCGTCAAGGCTTACCATGCAGTTGGGACAGCTTAATTTAAGACGCTGATCGGAGAGAAAAGATATGATTTACAGTGTAAACGGAATACTTGCACTGATTGAGCCGTATCATGTGGTTGTGGAGTGCGGCGGAATCGGTTATTCGGTTAAGACCTCTATGACAACCATTGCAAAGCTTCCGCAAATAGGAGAGAAGGTTCGGCTGTTTACTTATCTTGCGGTAAAAGAGGATGCGATTGATTTATACGGTTTCTTTGAAACGGCAGAACTGAAAACCTTTAAAATGATGATTTCCATATCCGGTGTCGGGCCGAAGGCGGCAATCTCGATTCTTTCGAACCTTTCAACGGAGCGTTTTGCTCTTTGCGTAGCGTCCGGCGATGCAAAATCTCTCCGTGCGCCCGGTGTCGGACCGAAAACAGCAGAACGCATTGTTTTAGAGCTGAAAGACAAAGTTTCTAAGGAACAGATTGCCGGCGGCATTTCTGCGTCGGATGTGCCGGCAGCGGTTGTGGGCGATAAAAGCGGGAATGCGGCGGAAGCGATCAGCGCTCTTGAGGTGCTCGGTTATACACGGGGGGAGGCCGCCGGTGCTGTTACAAAGCTTGACGCCTCCATGCCGGTTGAGGAAATGATTAAATCGGCGCTCAAAACGCTCGCGGGAAAGGTGTAAAGCATGTTTGACGACGAAAATGAATATGGATTTGAAGAGCGTTTAAGCGCACCGGAATTCACTTCCGGCGATATTGACACGGAATATTCCCTTCGCCCCAAGACGCTCTCTGAATATATTGGGCAGGATAAGGTAAAAGAGAACCTCTCCGTTTATATCGAGGCGGCAAAATCCCGCGGGGATGCGCTTGATCATGTTCTGTTATATGGCCCGCCGGGACTTGGAAAAACAACGCTGTCCGCTATTATTGCAAACGAACTGAATGTAAACCTCCGCATTACCTCTGGTCCGGCGATTGAAAAGCCTGGAGACTTGGCCGCGCTGCTTACGAACTTAAGCCCAAACGACGTGCTGTTTGTCGATGAGATTCATCGCCTTTCCCGCGCGGTAGAGGAAG
>UQQY01000042.1 GCA_900543295.1 uncultured Oscillospiraceae bacterium
ATTTTCCCTGTAGTTCAATCATATTTCTCACCTCTTTTGTTCAGCTTTCATCCATTCTCTGTTTTTATGCCTTGCTTTCCGACGTAAAAGCAATCAGATCGTATACCGCCGCTTTGTCCTTTTCATCGCAAAGCGGCAGCACATCAGCCGTATCCTCGCTCGGAATATCCTCGATTGTAGGCGAGAAACGCGGCGCGCCCGTTCGCAGTACAAAACGCGAAATCGCATCTACCGCTCCCATGCACAAATATTTCTTTTCTTCCCCGCCGTTTACTGAGAGCATAAAGCGGTGTGTGATGCAATCCGCTCGTACTGTAATGGAAACCGGCTGATCTGCCTGATAATCGCAGATCGGCAGTACGGCTGTCGTGCGCACGCAAAGCTTTCCGTCCTCCCGGAAAAGAAGACGCACCGCCGGATGGCTGGTCTCGCTTTGCAGCTCGCAGTACAATGCGCCGTATGTATCCTGACGCGGAATTACGGTAAAGGAAACCGATACGCTTTCTGACGCATACAAAACCCGCTCCGCCTTAGCATAGTCATAGCGGTCAAAATCCGAAAGGCGCAGAGAAGGGAGCGGCGTTACAGAGACTGGAGCCCATTTCGGAGAATAGACGGTAAAATCCGCAAAGCCGCTTGAAAAATCAGCAGTAATACATCTTTCTGTCTCCTTTCCGGTAATAGGGACAGGAAGCTTTACAGCCCAGACATCTTCTTTATTCACAGTATAGGCAACCCACATCTCGTTTTCAGGGCGTTCTATCCCTTCCGCAATGCCGCGCATATACTGCGGGCCGAAATCCTTCCAATATCCGCCAAAGCGCATCGGCGGCACCTCTCCATGAACCAACAGCATATCACGGTAAGACAGACCGTCGTCGGAGGTTGTAACGCACAAGGGCCAGCGGTGTGTTGACTCCATCGTGGGATCGTAGATCATGGCATAGCGTCCGTCGTCTGTTTTCTGCGCCCATACTTTTTGGCCGCTCATGACAAGCGAAGGGCAAACCGTAACGGGAGTCCACGTTTCTCCGCCATCATCACTGCGCGCCGCGCGGGCATGCTTCCACATGCCAATGATCGTTTTTTCATCAATATGATACCAGCAAAACGCCTGATTGCTTACTCCGTTCGGGCCATGCTTGATTTGAATCAACTCGTCGCGGTCGCCGTTTTCCTCCGCCCATTGCTGCACCGCAAGACGGTCATGCAAAAGCTCCTCACAACACGCAATAAAGTCCGGATCGTCGGATGCGGTATACACTGGATAAAGTAACTGCTCTTCCAGCCATCCTCCCTGCCAGCACGGGCGGATAAAGAAAATGTCTCCCATTGTCCCATCCGGATAAAGCTCGCGCACAACACGGCCGATCCCATAGTTATCCCAAGGCGTGATCCACGGCTGCGGCGACCAGCCGTAAAACCCTAAAAGAAGAAGCCGGTTTCCTTTTGTACGATAAAAGCCCACGCGCTGATGGATAAAAGCAAACGTATCGCCGGAAAACATATGCGTATTTCCCTTATAATCGATTATTGTGCATGCTGGAATCTGATACGGCGGAAACGCAGTCTGAAACGTATCCCAATGCATGCCGTCCTCTGACGAGGCCAGAATACTCTGACCTGCGCCTGTATGCTCGCTCATGGGATTCGTAAAATAGTGCAGATAAAAGACGCCGTTCCAATATGCAAGATCCGCACCGTGCTTATACGTTCCGCCGACACCATCGTCCCATTCGGAATGCGTGCGGTTTGCGCGTGTCACTTGAAAACAGCAGGCACCTTTCACGGGCGGCAGCTCTCCATGATGATAGTCCGTATTCGGCTGTCTTTCCCCACAGTAATGCGGCAGTTTAGTAAGCTCCATTGATCGTTCCTCCCGTCCGGCTATCCCCACTTACAAAGTTGCGCTTGCCGGTTTGCCAGCATCATACCACAGAAAAAGGTATGGTGCAACATCAAAAATCTTTCCGGCAGAGCTGAATGTACAAGAGTACAATTCATAATAAAAAAATAGCCGCCCCTAAGCGGAGCCTATTTTTTCGGCCATGTGCCCCGCTGAGGGGCACGGCCATTATGATTGTTTTATTGCGAAGCAATAAAACAGCGCCCGCTCTGTTGGAGCAGAGCAGGTAACGCCGGATCACTCTATCATAAAAAACGATTGATAATTTGCCATATACCTTGCTTTGTTTATGCACACATTACGCAGGACAAAAACAAGAAATTACCAGTGCACTGAATAATCGTTTTACTCGCTTTATCCCCTGTTTTTCATACACATCCGCGCCGCCCTTTTTCCGGACAGCACCGCGCCCTCCATTGTGGCAAAGGAGGAAGTCCGCGTATAATCGCCTGCCAGTAAAAGTCCCGGTATGCCCGTCCTCTGAGAAGGACGGCGCTTTTGATTGCCGGGCTCCAGCGCATAAAAATCGTTTGCCTCCGCAACCTTTCTGGCCCGCAGGACATGTCCCTCCAGATGAACGCCCAAAGAATCCATCTGCTTTAAAACCGTGGAGAGCAATTCCTCCTCATCTTTTCCTTTATTCTTTTCCGCACTTCCAAGAATAATGGACAGCCTGCCTTTTGTCTGCGGAAAAGTGGAACGGGACTGCTCTGCAAAGCTGACCATATCTGTGCCTGGTCCAAATGTCGTAACATCCTTTTTTAACGCCGGCTGATCCAATTCTATCTGCATCGTACAGGCAGACATTTCAGGCATGGAAAAGAGCTTTTCCAGCTCAGGCCGACGTCTCAAAGGCATTAAGATTTCTTTGGCAGCCGGAAGCGTTGCAGCAATAACTGTTTGCCGCGACCGGTATACCTGTCCCTTTTCATCCTGTACTCCCGTCACTCTTCCCTGCTCTTCCAGAATTCTTGTCACCTTTACTCCAAACTGAAAGCGGCATCCAAGATCAGCACACCTTTTGACAATGGGCATGCACATTATGTCCGTCATGCCGCCAAGATAGGCTCCAATCCGCATTTTATAGAATTTTGGAATTGCGGGTGCAAACAGACCAAAGAAGGCATAGGCGGAATATCGATCCGGCGGAAGAAAGAAAATCCCGCTGCTGAGCGGTTCCAAAATCCATTGCTGTGCCCGTTTGCTTACATGATGTCTTTCTGCATATTCTGCAACAGAAAACTGATCCAGCCAATCCGAAAAGATATAGCCGGCAAACCCACAGAAGAAAAACGGAATGAGCGACAGCTTATCCCGCAACGATAAGCTGTCGCTGTTGCCTGCAAGTCCCCGGATCATCTTAACCGGTCCCCAAAAAGGCGCTACCCCAAGTACTATTTTCTTATCCTTTCCTTTTAGAAGAATATCAACCTTATCTTCCCATGTAACAATATCGTTTATCCGAACGCCGCATTTTTTAAGCAGGCGGGGAAGGGCGGAATAATAGCCGATGTGACGATGCAGACCGGATTCCACCTCCATGTCATGATCGCGAAAAGACGACGTTCTGCCGCCCGGATAGCTATGCGCCTCTAATACAAGAACGCGCCGTCCCTTGGAGGCCAGCCTGTAAGCGCAGGATAAGCCGGCAAGTCCCGCCCCCACTACGATAACATCAAATTCATCCATTCTTATTGATTCCTTTCCTGTTGTACTTAGTATAAACAGTAAGGATAAGAATATTTAGTATTCAAAAAACGCCAGGCGGCGGTATCGTCTTATTATAAATGCATTCCACTAAAAAAGAGATCCCGTCTCTAAAGACGGGATCTCTAATATTCATGAAAACATCAGTATTTTTATACTTATTCAAGCTCAAACGCACCGGTATAAAGCTGATAATATTTTCCTTTTTGTGCGATCAGCTCACGGTGGCTGCCGCGTTCAATAATATGACCAAGCTCCAGTACCATGATAACATTCGCATTTTGTACGGTAGAGAGACGGTGGGCAATCACAAAGACCGTGCGTCCTCTCATCAGCGCATCCATACCGCGCTGCACAATTGCCTCCGTGCGGGTATCAATGGAGGACGTCGCTTCGTCCAGTATCATAACCGGCGGATCAGCAACAGCAGCGCGTGCAATGGAAATAAGCTGGCGCTGTCCCTGCGAAAGCCCGGATCCGTCACCGGAAAGAACGGTCTGGTATCCGTCCGGCAGCATTCGGATAAAGCCGTCTGCATTCGCAAGCTTTGCCGCGGCAACGCACTCTTCATCTGTTGCATCGAGCTTGCCATAGCGAATATTATCCATAACCGTACCAGTAAACAGATTAACATCCTGCAAGACTATGCTGAGGGAGCGGCGGAGATCCGCTTTCTTTATTTTATTGATGTTGATGCCATCATAGCGGATTTTGCCATCTGCAAGATCGTAAAAACGATTAATCAGATTGGTGATCGTAGTTTTTCCTGCGCCGGTTGCTCCAACAAACGCTACCTTCTCACCGGGCGCGGCATAAAGCGTGATGTTGTGCAGAACAATTTTATTTTCTTCATATCCAAAATCCACATCAAAAAAGCGAACGTCGCCGGTCAGCCGCGTGTATGTTACGCTGCCGTCGCCATGCGGATGCTTCCAGGCCCAGACACCGGTATGCTCCGTGCATTCGGTAATCCCGCCTGTTTTTTCGTCTATGCGGGCGTTGACCAGCGTAACGTATCCCTCATCCGTTTCCGGCTCTTCATCCATCAGGTCAAAAATGCGCTGTGCGCCTGCAAGCGCCATAATAATGGAATTCAACTGCTGAGAGATCTGGTTGATCGGCATGGTAAAGCTGTTGGAAAGCTGAAGGAACGACGCGATACCACCAAGCGTCAGCCCTCCGACTCCGCTGATTGCCAGCGCGCCGCCCACAATCGCGATCAGCACATACTGCAAATGACCAAGATTGTTCATGATTGGGCCCAGAATATTAGAAAAGCGGTTTGCCTCTGTCGCATTTTCACAGAGCACATCGTTTTTCTTGATAAAGTCCGCCTTTGCCTCTTCCTCATGACAAAAAACCTTAACAACCTTCTGTCCGTTTATCATTTCTTCAATAAAACCGTTTACATCACCCAAAGCAGTCTGCTGCCGAATAAAATAGGTGGAGCTTTTCCCTGCAACCTTTCTGGTGACAAGCAGCATAAAGGAGACTGTAAACAATATGAGAACCGTCAGATAGACGCTGGTAGCCAGCATGGCGAAGAAAACCGTGACAATCGTAATAACAGAGGAAAACACCTGCGGAATGCTCTGCGCGATCATCTGCCGCAGCGTATCGGTGTCATTGGTGTAACGGCTCATAATGTCGCCGTGCGTATGCGTGTCAAAGTAGCGGATGGGTAGCGTCTGCATATGAGCAAACATATCGTCCCGAATGGTCTTTAAGATGCCCTGCGCAATGGTTACCATTACCCGGTTATAAATAAGCGTTGCCAGCGCGCCGATCAGATAGATGCCCGCCATCGTCAAAACCGCTTTCAAAAGGCCGGAGAAGACAGGCGCCGACTCGAGCAAAAGCGGTTCAATATAATCATCGATCAAAACCTGTAAAAACATGGAGCCTGCCACGCCGGCAATAGCGCTCAGCAAAATACAAATCAAAACCATTGCAAACGAAAGCTTATATCTATTCAGATAGCGAAGCAAGCGCGAAACGGTATCCCTGTTGATTTTCGGGCGCTCCTTTCCTCCCGGCGTCATTGCTCCTTGCTGCATCCTGCCGGGCATCATGCGGTTATTCATCGCCATCTTCTGATCCTCCCTTCTGCTGTGAGGTATATACCTCCTGATAAATCTTGTTGGTAAGCAGCAGCTCTTCGTGCGTACCGACTCCGTCGATCCGGCCGTCATCCAACACAAGGATCATATCAGCATCCTGTACAGAGGAGATGCGCTGCGCAATAATAATCTTGGTAGTATTCGGAATCTCCTCACGGAACGCGCGGCGGATAAAAGCGTCCGTTTTCGTATCAACCGCACTGGTGGAATCGTCGAGAATCAGAATTTTCGGCTTTTTCAGCAATGCGCGCGCAATGCATAAGCGCTGCTTCTGTCCGCCGGAGACATTTGTGCCGCCCTGTTCAATATAGGTATCGTACCCGTTCGGAAAGCTCCGGATAAAATCGTCCGCCTGCGCAAGCCTGCAAACCCGGGCAAGCTCTTCGTCAGACGCCTCTTTATTACCCCAGCGAAGGTTGTCTTTAATCGTACCGGAAAACAGCACATTTTTTTGCAGAACCATTGCAACTTCGCCGCGCAGCGTATCAAGGTCATATTTCCGCACATCTACGCCGCCCACTGAAACGATGCCGGATGTCGCGTCGTACAGCCGCGGAATAAGCTGAACGAGCGTGCTCTTTGAGCTTCCCGTCCCGCCGATGATGCCGACCGTCATGCCGCTTTTGATTGAAAGATTCATATCGTCAAGGCACAGCTTATCCGCACGCTTTGCATAGCTGAAGCTGACATGGTCAAATCGAATGCTGCCGTCTTTTACCTCCATCACCGGATTCTCCGGATTGACAAGATCGCTTTTCTCGTTCAGCACCTCGGTGATACGCTCCGCAGACGCGCGGGAGATGGTAATCATGACGAAGATCATCGAAAGCATCATCAGGCTCGAAAGGATCTGCATCGCATAAGAAATCAGGCTTGTAAGCTGGCCGGTCGTCATGCCGACAGCCGGGTTATTGCCCGAAGCGACAATCAAATGCGCACCGATCCAGGATATTAACAGAATACAGGCATATGAACAGATCTGCATCAAAGGGGAATTGAATGCAAGCAGCCTTTCCGCCTTGGTAAAATCTTTATAAATACTGTCTGAAACCTGATTGAATTTTTCTTTTTCATGCTCTTCACGTACAAACGATTTGACAACGCGGATTCCGTGCAGATTCTCCTGCACAACGTTGTTGAGCTTGTCGTATGTGCGGAATACGCGTTCAAACGTGGGATGCGCATGCGACATAATCAGCCACAGGCCCACACCAAGAACCGGAACTGCAGCGAGAAAAATGAGCGACAGCGTCGGATTGACCTGAAACGCCATAAACAAGGAAAAAATCAGCATAAAAGGCGCGCGCACCGCCGTACGTATAATCATCTGGTATACATTCTGCACGTTGGTCACATCAGTCGTAAGGCGGGTTACAAGGCTTGCAGAAGAGAATTTATCAATGTTTGAAAATGCATAATCCTGCACGGCGTTAAACATATCAAAACGCAGATTTTTTCCAAAACCCGACGAGGCAATCGCCGCATGCTTTCCAGAAAGGACGCCAAATGCCAGTGAAAAAATGCAGGAAATAACCAGCGCAAGCCCCATCTTTAAAATGTAAGGCATACTCCCCTGTTCGATACCGTAATCAATCAGATTCGCCATCAGGAGCGGGATAATTACTTCCATAACGACCTCAAGCGAAACATAAATCGGGGCAAGCCAGGAACTCTTCTTATATTCCCGCACGCTGCCGAGTAATTTTTTTATCATTGTGGAATACCTCCTTCGAATAAAAGTTCGATGTGCAAACAAGTTTGAAATCTAACAATCGGCATAAAAAGAAGAAACCCCGTCAATCGAGGTTTTGATCCATTTTCTGGAGAAGCTCGAACAGCTTTCGCTGATCCTCCTCCGATATACCGTTAAGCAGGCGGCTTTCCATTTTTGCCGCATCCTTCGTTGTAATCCGATGTACTTCATAACCGTGTTCAGTCAGCACAAGTTTTTTAAGCCGGGCATCGCCAGAAACCGTCTTCCGTCTGATTAAGTTCTTTTCTTCCATTAAAGAGAGAACCTTTGAGACTGTCGACCGCCGAACGGAAAATTCTTCCTCAATATCCCGCTGAAAAATATCCCGTTCAGAATTGTCTGCGAGAAAATTGATGATGCGGATATTCACGCCGGTTATTCCCTCCGGAAAGCGATCAGCGTGAAGCGTATGCAGTTCCCGATGAAATTTATTGAGCAGCCTGCTCATTTGCAGACCGGCGGCTCTTTGCTGCATGGCTGTTCCTCCCACCAAACAAGATGTTAGAGATAAAACTGTTCTACATCGAACATTATAGCGAAACACAGCTTTTCTGTCAAGCGGCAATTTGTAAACAAACTATGGCACATGCCATAGTTCCTTGTTTTTTGTGATAGACTTTGCTATACTCAAACAAAAAAGGAGGAATATAAATGAAGCTTTCGTTTCTTTTCGTTCACTCCCATTGCGTTAAAATATTAAAGAATGGCCAGCCTGTCTTTGAAGAAGAAGTCGATGCGGGGACGCATGACATCATATTAGAGCAGAATGAAGACGGCCCGGCCTGCGATTTGCAGTTTATTTTATATCCTCCTGTTAAACAGAACAGTCTGTCCAATTACTCATTTAAGCAGATCATCCTGTTTATTCTGCTGTCTCCACTCTTACTGATCGCTTTTCTTTTGCTTGCAATTATTCTGTGCATCTGTACTGTATAGCGGAGAACCTGTATTAAACCGCTTCGTGTTTACAGGTATGAATACAGCTTCCTTTTGTCTAACGCTCCAAAGCAAGCCAAGACAGCTTTATATTCAAGATCCGATTCATGATATGCTGCTTTTTTACATTGAAGATCCTGACAGCGAAGGCTTGCCGCATGTCACGCAAAGGCTTTGTCTCGATCCTAAAAAATTAAAGCGCGCTTATATGGGCTGGATTTTCGAAACAATAGCATTCTCTATTCCAATTCTACTTATTCCCGGCGGGTTTTCTCTCTTATTCTGGATACAAAACCAACCGCTCGCTGGAGCTGTCCTGCTGCTTTCAGCAGCAATTCTCCTGTTGCTTTTCTTTTTCCATTCACTGCGCGGTTCCTTTCAGGAATACCGAAAGCTCCGCTTGCTTGCCGGAAAGGGATTTATTCCGGCTAAACAGCTTGAAAAGCTGTTTCCTTTACTGACCTAAAAAGTATCACGCCCTCTTCTTACAAAAGGGCGTGATACTTTTCTTTTTGTATTTGTGATTTTCACGCGGCGGCTTTCTCCAAACATGAAGCAAAAACCGGCTTTATTCTGCGAATAATTCCGCTTTCAAACGGACTCTCAAGGCCGGCGGCTGTCACATTTTCTACGAAATTTCTGCTCTCTGTCCGTTGTATCATCCGATCATATATCCTGACCGCCTGTGCCTCGTCCGTCAAAGAAAGCTGCCATACTTGCAGCGCAACGCACGCGGACGATACATAACCCGTCACATAGAACGGAAACTCAAACAGGTGTGTCGTGCCTATCCAATCTTTTTGATAATATTCATCGTCTGAAACATCAGTCAACCCAAAACGGCAAGCCTGTTCTCCTGCAATCTCTCCAAGCCGCTGCGGCGTCAGAGAGTTCGAATCCTCTGCGTAAACCGCAAATTCGACTGCGGCGAAATACGCCTGATATACTATGGTGTCGAGCATGTTCAGCACCTCCGCCTGCTTTGCCGCTTCAGCCGATTCATCCGAATACAGGCTGTCATAGTGATTGGAGAGCAAAAGCTCCAGAGTCTGTGAATATACCTCGGACATATCCGTCGTTTCATAAAGATCATCTGTCTGCATCGCCGCATATGCATGACCGAATTCATGCACAAGTGTGCCAATACTGTAGAAATCCTCTGTATATGACATCAAAATATATGGCGAGCGGTAGGAATACAAGTCGTAGGTTGACGCGCCGCCATATTTATGGCTCTCCGGCTCGTATCCGATCAGATCGCAGGCAAGCATCTGCTCAAAGCCGGAACGAAGCGCCGGACTCATCTCGCCAAACGCATTCTGCAAAAACGTACTGCACGTATCAAAGGAAATCGTCTCATCCGGCTCATACCACCACGCTTCCAGATACAATGGTCCGAGTTCTTCGGCGATCTCATCCAGCAGCGCTTCAAAGCTTTGGGGCGTATAATCCTTTTCTCTGCTGAACAAATACTCGGTATAGTGATCGAAGCCGGATTCCTCCGCGATCCGCTGTCTCACCTGCACAAGCGAAATATAAAGCTTGGCTATCCGGTTATAATGCGCCGCATACCACCGCCAAAGCAAGTTCGAATAGGTATCCGTATCCTCAACTGCGTAAATATCGTAATAGGTATATGACGTATCGCCGAACTGTACGGAGGCACTGGATAAAATCCCGCCGTATTCCTCACAAAGACGCGCTTCCTCTGCAAGAAGTTCTATCACCTCATCCGTATAGTAAACGTCTTCCTCCCAGATATGATCGAAATATGCGTCACCAAAATTTTCCGCAATCTGCTCTCTGTATGCTGAATCGTATAAAAATGCGTAGCAGCTGTCATATTCACTGGTGAGCGCCGGCTCATTCTCGGCAAGATAGACGCATTCCTCTGCCCAAAAAGTATCGGACATGTCCGTTTTATGGTGAATCTCTGCGAGGTTCATCATCGTACAGTACCAGTCATACAGCAATTCCATCTCCTCAATATAAGGCTTTAGTTCTTCAAAAGAGGCACAGGTGCGCATTTTAAATCCAAGATCAGACAAACGCTGTGTCACTGCCTCTGCGTCCGGACGCTCATACTCCATTTTAGAAAATGGAACCAACCCGTTCTCTGTGTTATACTGCGGAACAGTCAATTCAGACTTCTCTGTGCCGCCGGAAAGCCATTTATCCACCAAATCGCGATAGCGGGAGGCGTCCATCATACATCCGCTTAAGAAAACAGATACGGCAAGAACGAGCGTCAGCAAACGCCCTGTCTTAGGCATGCGAGATTTTGATTTCATACGGCCAGTCCTCCTTTATTGCTGCTTTAGTTTAAGGGAAGAGATGATTTCTTGCATTATTCTTTTTCGATCCATACTGCCGAATGCGGCATCAGCATCGTTTCATTCACCGGATGAATAAACGTTTTTTTGCCGGAAAACGCCCCAGTATCATAGGGATACGACGTGTGATTCACAATAAACAGCCCGTTTTCAAACGCAGAAAACAGAATGCCGCGCGCTGAAACTGCATTTTTCCCTTCTGTGACAAAGCGTGCGGTCACGCTCCCGGCATGCCTCCGGTAAAGCACGCTGAAGGGATCCTCTCCGCTTAAATTCATCGGATAATAGGCGCGGTTTCCGTACTGTACCGGAACCGCTTCGTTCTCCCTTGCGCAATATTCCGCACCGGACTCATAGCCGATGGCATAAACCGCGCCCTTCCCATATGAAATCCGGACAACCGCCGCAAGACCGCTGTCCTCAAACTGCGCGATACATTCTCCCTGTGCGCACGCAGAAAAGACCGCGCCGGTCGGAATCCATCCCTCGCCAAAGCGAATGCATTCACGCGGATGCGTCTGCTCCGCAATACCGAATGCAGCGGCGGAAACCGGCTCAAACGCACTACGGAATACAATTCCGCCCCGCGCCGCAAAGGAACGGATTTCTTCTTCCGCCTTTTCATCCGGTTCTGCATGATAGCAGGAATTGGCCGGAAGAATCAGAATATCGTACTGCGCAAGGATACCGCCGACAATCTGATCGAGATGGATGATATCCGGATTTTGACCGCAGTCGCACGCCGCCTGATAGTAACCAAGACTGTCAAGCCGCCTGCGCTCGTTTCCCTCGATGGTATAGCCCTCGGCCAGCGCCATCTGAGAAGGAAACAGAATTGCCGTTTTTGTTTCCGGCCGACCCTTTCTCCGCGGTATAACCTGCTTTGCCCAGCGGTTTCCGTCCGCAATCGACTTTTTGAATGCGGAAGAAAGCTTATGCATCACACCGCCGTCGTCTAAGCCGCAGTAGCCGTAGGCATGCAGTCCGTCCGCACC
Organism: uncultured Oscillospiraceae bacterium; assembly: GCA_900543295.1. Taxonomy (GTDB): domain Bacteria; phylum Bacillota; class Clostridia; order Oscillospirales; family Ruminococcaceae; genus Paludihabitans. The sequence goes on from UQQY01000042.1 coordinate 11,751, forward strand.
GGACGCCGCCGCTGAACCGATGATCTCGGCAGGTGTAATTTCCCGGTAAATATCATAGGCTGTGTGCCGCCCAAGATAAAATCCGACCGAAAACTCCCGCCCAATATTCATCATGCGGATCATACTGTTTTGATAATCGGAGACATAAGGGTTCGGCGTAGCGTCCGGAAGCTGCGGCACCGTCATAAAGGTCGCCTGATCGACGCTTTTGGCAAGCCGGTACGGATCGATCCCGCGGTTTGCCGTATCCCAAAGATCAAAACGATTGTAACGATTGATATTCAAAAACATGCTCCACTGTGAAAGATTCGGCATCAGCAGGAGAGCAGGCTCCTCTGCATGGAGCTTTTGCTGCATTGCCGCAAAATAGCATGCAAGCTCATACTGCTTATACTGCTGGTTGTCCCAGTACCTCCAAAACGCGGGCGTCCGATTTTGGTAATCGTCTGCGCAGAGTGGCGCTGTACGGATGTCCTGCCAATAATCAGTCGGTTTAAGCTCGTCAAAATCCGCAAAGCTTGTATGGTACCGCTCGTTCAGCAGCGCAATATCGCCTTCATACCGTTGTTTGAGCACACTGCGATAGCGCTCCTGTCCGCTTTCATCAAAGCTTGCCGCCGCAATCGGATCCCACATGGAGCATAGCGGAAGCTGTTTTCTTCCATTCGTATAAACGGCGGCATGATTATTTTTGTAAAGGGAAAAAAGCCCTTTTACATGATGAAGCATGCTCGCCTGCGCTTTCTCCGACCAATAGCGGTAATACCGCATCTGTCTGCCGTCAACATCCACAATACCTTCGCCCGTGACAGGCGGACTGAAGCGAATGTTCGGATACAGGTTGTCCCCGTCCAGATAAATCGCCAGAAAATGATGGCACAGTCCGTTTTCCGCACATTTTTTCATCATGTACTCCTGCTGTTTTACATAGGGACTGGCGGCTTTTCCCTCATAGCGGTCCCAGAAATCCTGCCAGGATTTTGAATCGAGCAAAACGGTATTAAAGCCCATTCCGGCAATATCCTGCATCGCGCGGTCTATGTATTCCCGGTCACTGTACGCCGGTTCAAAAAAATTGCCGAACCAAAGGCTTACATATGGTTCGTTCGCTTTTGTCTGGATCAATTCCTTCACCTCATGTCAACGATACGTTTCGCTTTCTGCTTTTATTATGCATGGAATCACTGCCGTTTGCAAGTACATTTTGTATATTGATTTGCCTCTTTCCAATACAGCATTGATTTTTACGCAGAGGCTTTTCCAAATGTACCCGTTTGTTTATTGTATTTTTCATTGAAATGGTATACAATAAACAGGAAGCGATCCGCCCCTGCATACGATCTCCCGAAAACGGAACTCTGTATGCAAAGAAGCGGTGCGCACCGCCCTAAAACAGCGGTTTTATCATCGTATTATTTGTACAGAAGGGAGTATACCATGATTGCAAAACCAATTTTGGAGGCTGTTCTCGCAAAGGCAATGTCAACAGGCGCTGATTTTGCCGAAGTCTATGTAGAACGCACCAAAGAAAACAACATCGTGATGATCGACAGCCAGGTCGACCGGATCAAAGACAGCCTGTTAAGCGGCGTCGGCATTCGTGTCTTCAAAGGACTGCGCTGCGTCAACGCATCCACAGCCGATTTGTCGTTAGAGGGAATGCTTGCCTGCGCCGGCCGTGTTGCCGACGCTTTAGGAGAAGGAAACGAGGAGATTTCCATCCATTTGACTGAACGTCTTTTCGGCGACATTCATCCGATCCGCATTGTGCCGGATACTGTTTTTAAGGCGCAGAAAGCGGAAATCCTAAAAGAGGCCTACTTTGCGGCAAAGGAAAAGAGTGACCGCATTTCGCAGGTTTCCGCGACGCTTCTGGACGTGGACCATCAAATTATGGTCGCTAACAGCGAGGGCCTTTTTGCACAGGATCGTCAAATTCGTACCCGCCTTGCAGTAGAGGCCGTCGCCAGTAAAAACGGCGAGAACCAGACCGGTTCCTGCTCGCCTGGAAGACGAATGGGGCTCGAGCTGTTCGAGATGATCCCGCCGCGCTCTATCGGGGAAAAGGCTGCCGCACAGGCGCTTACCATGCTGGATGCGGATTACTGCAAAGCCGGAACCAAAACCGTCGCCATCGAAAATGGCTTCGGCGGCGTTATTTTCCATGAAGCATGCGGCCACTCGCTGGAAGCATCCGCTGTAGCGCTCAATCAGTCGCAGTTTGCAGGTAAACTCGGCCAGCAGATCGCAAATCCAAAGGTCACCGCAGTGGACGACGGTACAATTCCGAATGCGTGGGGCTCCATCAACATTGACGACGAGGGCACACCATCCAAACGCAATGTGTTGATCGAAAACGGTATTTTAAAATACTATCTCATTGACAAGCTGAACGGCCGCCGCATGGGAATGGAATCGACCGGCAGCAGCCGCAGACAGGGCTATACCTTTGCGCCGACCTCCCGTATGACCAACACCTTTATTGAAAACGGACCGGACAAGAACGAGGACATCATCGCCTCCATCGAAGACGGCATTTATGCAAAAGAAATGGGCGGCGGATCAGTCAATCCGCTGACCGGCGCTTTCAACTTCGCCGTACGCGAAGGCTATATTATAAGAAACGGTAAAATCTGCGAG
>UQQY01000043.1 GCA_900543295.1 uncultured Oscillospiraceae bacterium
CTCCTCCCAGCTGTACCCTGCGGTCCTTTTGGGAAAACGCCATGAGCTGCGGCGATTCCCGGATCAGGTCAAAGTCGATCTCCGACAGCGGCTTTTTCTTGCGGATGAGGTCTGTATAAATACCGGCGCGGGATACATCCCCCACCATGATAACGCCCTTGAGAACGCCGTCTGCCGTGACAAGGCGTTTGTAGCTGCCGTCCCTCTGCACCGTGAAGCTCTCGCCCTCATAACTGCCCGCCGTAACCATGTGCAGGCCGAACACGCCCGAAGCGTTGAGGGCAATGCCCTGCGTGTAATCGGCGCGGCCGCCCGCCATGTTAATGCCCGCCGTCTCGCCCTGCAGCACGGCGTTGGGCCACAGGGGCAGCATGCGCTTTTCGCCGCTCACCGCGTCGTATCCCTGGGCACAGTCTCCCGCAGCATATACATCGGGAAGCGTGGTGGCACAGCGGCCGTCCACCAGGATGCCCCGGTCCACCGCGCCGCCTGCGTCCGCCACCAGCTGCGTGTTCGGCCGCACACCCACGGCCGTTACCAGCACGTCGAATTCCAGCTCCGTTCCGCTTTGGAGCCGGGCCGTGTTTCCCCGGAATGCGGCCGCGCTGTCGTTCAGGTAAAAACGGACGCCCTTCTCCTCCATACGGGCCTGCACCATGGCAGCCGCCGTGTCATCCAGTACAGCAGGCAGCACGCGGGGCGCAAGGTCCGCAATGGCGATCTGCGCGCACAGGCCGCGGATGCCCTCGGCGCATTTGACGCCCGTGAGGCCCGCGCCCAGAATGAGCACGCGGCTCTCCGGCCGCAGCGCCTCAGCCAGAGCCGAGGCGTCGGACAGCGTCTGGAAGCAAAAGGTACGCTCCACCGTTTCCAGCCCGGGAATGGGCGGCACGAACGGGCGGCTGCCCGTGGCCGCCAGCAGCCTGTCGTAAGCCAGCCGCTCGCCTGTAGAGAGCCGCACGGTCCTGTCTCCGGCATCCAGCGTGGTGGCCAGCACGCCGGCTTTCACCGTCACACCGTTCCGGGTAAAAAAGCTGTCCGGCCGGCACCACATTTTGTCCCGCGTGGTCTTGCCCTCCAGCAGATACGAAATGAGCGGACGGGAATAATTCCACTCCGTCTCTCCTGTAATGAGAATGATCTCGCCGGTTTTGTCCACGGAGCGGACGCCCTCGATACAGCCGATGGCTGCTGCGCTGCCGCCGATGATGACGTACCTCATGCCCCGGCCCCCCTCTCCTCAAAGACGATGGCCTTGTTTGGGCAGTGCTCCACGCAGGCGGGTACACCGCCGCTTTGGGTGCACAGCTCGCACTTCTGTACTGCGCCGTGCGCGCCGGGCAGGACAGCGCCATAGGGGCAACTGGCCACACAGGTGTAGCAGCCCACACATTTGCTTTCGTCGATGGTGACGACGCCGTCCCGCACCTGCAGCGCACCGGAGATGCAGCCCCGGACGCACAGCGGCTCACTGCAGTGGCGGCATGCCACCGCGAAGCTGATGCCTCCCGGTCCCTCCTCGATACGGATGTTCGGGTGCACGGCGGCGCCCTTGAGCGCCTTCACCATGTCGCTTTTGCCCGAATTGGCAAACGCGCAGTAATACTCGCACAGATGGCACCCAAGGCACCACTGTTCGTTCACATAAACACGTTTCATTCACTTTCCCTCGTTCCCATGCATGCAGGCCGGGCCCCTCTTCCCGGCCGTGCGCGCCATCGAAACGGAAGGCGTGCCGATCAAAGCACGATATACTGGTCGCGCTCCGCGCCAACGGAGACATATTTGATCTTTACGCCGACCGCTTCTTCGATAAATGCGATATACTCGAGCGTCTCCCGCGGCAGCTCTTCTTTTTTCCGGCAGCCGGAAATATCCGTCCGCCATCCCTTGAACATTTTGTTGACGGGCTTCGCCTGCTCCAGCACATCCCCATAGGGGAAATCATGAATCTCCCTTCCGTCCAGCTCATAGGCCACGGTAACGGGAATCTCATCCAGCGAATCCAGGATATCCAGCTTCGTCAGCGCGATCTCGTCCGCGCCCTGGGCGCGGCAGCCGTAGCGGCTGGCCACCACGTCGAACGGGCCGACACGGCGCGGGCGGCCCGTGGCCGCGCCGTACTCTCCGCCGGCGGCACGCAGCTTCTCCGCCTCCTCGCCGAACAGCTCACAGGTGAAGGGGCCCTCGCCCACGCAGGAGGAATACGCCTTCATGATGCCGATGTTCCGGTCAATCTTATGGTTCGGGATGCCCGCGCCCACGGGCGCGTAAGCGCCGATGACGTTCGACGACGACGTATAGGGGTAGATGCCGAAGTCGATGTCGCGCAGCGCGCCCAGCTGGGCCTCGAACAGGATGTTTTTCCCCGCTTTGGCCGCTTTGTCCAGATACAGCCCAGCGTCGCAGATATAAGGCTTGAGGATGTCGCCGTATTCCACGAGCCACGCCCACATATCATCCGCGCTGACCGGCGGCCTTCCGTACACGCCCTCTATGGTGAGATTTTTGTAGGCCACGATATCCGCCAGGCGCGCTTTTGTCGTCTCCGGGTGGAACAGATCGCCCATGCGCAGGGCCTTTTTCATATATTTGTCGCCGTAAACGGGTGCGATGCCGCGGCGTGTGGAGCCGTATTTCGCATCCGCAAGACGGTCCTCCTCGTAGCAGTCCAGCAGCTTGTGGTACGGCATGCAGATGACCGCCCGCTCTGAGATCTTCAGATTCTCCGGACTGATTGCAATGCCGCCCCTGCGCAGGTTTTCGATTTCGTGTACCAGATGCTCCAGATCAATGACCATACCGTTGCCCATCACGTTGACGGTGGTCTCGCGCAGGATGCCGGAGGGCAGCAGATTCAGGATAAATTTGCCTTTTTCGTTGATGACGGTGTGGCCGGCGTTGTTTCCGCCCTGATACCGCACGACAATGTCGTACTGTTCGCTGAGCAGGTCCACCATACGGCCCTTGCCCTCGTCGCCCCAGTTTACGCCGGTGATCGCTGTTAACATAATACACTCTCCCTTTCTCCCTTTACGGGCCGCCGCAGCTGCCTGGCGGTCCGTCCGCAAAAATTTCCGTACAGTTTTATGATACCATGTTTCCAAGCTCACACTTCGCGTCCCGCCCGTGTTCTCTAAGCAACACGGTATCTATGCCGCGAAACGGCCTCAACAAAACCGCACCTGCTGCGGTTTTGCATGGTTCAATGTTCCCAAAGCCCTGTGCGTCAGCACAGGGGCGTGTGCAGCGCACACGCGCAGCCGCGTAAGCGGCAGTTTTGGGGTTATTATACCATACAGAAGGGGAAAATACTATTCGCCGGCGTGAGAAATCCCCAGGATCTCCAGCTCTTTTTCTGTCATTCCCACCCCCCGCAGCATCAGGCGGTTGCCCTTGAGCGCCTCAATGGAGTTGATCCCCATACCGCCCATCATCTCCTTGATCTCATGCTGCCAGGCGGTGACGAGGTTCACCAGCCGCGCGGCGCCCAGGTCCGGGTTCAGCCGCTTGACAAGGTCCGGCCTCTGGGTGGCGATGCCCCAGTTGCAGCGGCCCAACTGGCAGGTCCGGCACAGGTGGCACCCCAATGCCAGCAGTGCGCTGGTAGCGATATACACCGCATCCGCTCCCAGCGCCACGGCTTTGACAACGTCCGCCGATGAGCGGATGGAGCCGCCCACCACCAGGCTCACATCTCCGCGGATGCCCTCCGCCCGCAGGCGGGAATCCACAGCCGCCAGCGCAAGCTCGATGGGGATGCCCACATTATCCCGGATGCGGGTGGGCGCCGCGCCCGTGCCGCCCCGGAAGCCGTCGATGGCAATGATGTCCGCGCCCGAGCGCGCAATGCCCGAGGCGATGGCCGCCACATTGTGTACGGCGGCTATTTTCACAATGATGGGCTTTTCATAATGGGTGGCTTCCTTCAGGCTGTTGACGAGCTGGCGCAGGTCCTCGATGGAATAGATGTCGTGGTGCGGCGCGGGGCTGATGGCGTCCGCTCCCTCGGGCACCATGCGCGTGCGGGCCACATCGCCCACGATCTTCGCGCCGGGCAGATGCCCGCCGATGCCCGGCTTTGCGCCCTGCCCCATCTTGATCTCCACAGCCGCGCCTGCGTTCAGGTATTCGCTGTGTACGCCGAACCTGCCGGACGCCACCTGCACGATGGTGTTGGGCCCGTAACGGTAAAAATCCTCATGCAGGCCGCCCTCGCCGGTGTTATAGTATGTACCAAGCTTTACCGCCGCGCGCGCAAGGCTTTCATGCGCATTTTTAGAAATAGAGCCATAGGACATAGCGGAAAACATAACCGGCACATTGAGCGAAAGCTGCGGCGCCATATTATTTTGAAGCGCACCGTTTTCATCCCGAACAATGTCGTGCGGCTTTTGCCCTAAAAAGGTTTTTGTTTCCATGGGTTCACGCAGCGGATCAATAGAGGGATTGGTAACCTGAGACGCATTGATTAAGATTCTATCCCAGTAAATTGGAAACGGTTCCGGATTACCCATTGAGGAGAGCAGAACGCCGCCGGTTCCCGCTTGGCGGTAAACGGATGTAATGCTTGCCGCCGACCAATTGGCATTCAAACGGAACGTGTCATCCGATTTCACAATCTTGATCGCATGAGTCGGGCACAGCGACGCGCAGCGATGACAGTTGACGCATTTCGAACTGTCGCTCACCATTACACCGGCTTCCGCATCGTAGCGGGTTACCTCATTGGCGCATTGACGCTCGCAGACGCGGCAGGCAATACATTTTGCGCTGTCGCGCACAAGCTCGTATTCAGGATAAATAAAATCAAGACCCGTCATGCCTGCACACCTCCATTCAGTCTGACAATCACCGGTTCCCCGCCGCGCGGAGACCAAATCTTCGGCACATCCGGCGCAATCACGCGAATTGCGCATTCCTCACTTGCAAAATAAACGGTTTCATCCTGCTCGCCCACCACCATAGAGCGAAGCTTTAACCGGTCGTTCAGCGCCATGATGCCGCCCTCAAAGCCCAAAAGAATGGAAAAAGGTCCGGTAATCAGCAAACTTGCAAATGCATTGCGCAGATAGGTAAGCTTTTGCCGTTCTTTCTCCGGATATTTTTCAATCGTACTCCAGAAGGGCGCTGCTATTACGCTTGCCGTCTCTTCCAGCGTGAGCTGTTTACGGCGGACAAGAAAATCTATGATGTAGGTGATAACCTCGGTATCGGTCAGCAGCGTACATTTGTAGCCAAACATCTCAATATATCTGCGATTCGCGTCATAGGAAGAAATCTCGCCGTTGTGCACAATTGAATAGTCAAGCATGGCAAACGGATGCGCTCCGCCCCACCAGCCCGGCGTGTTGGTCGGGTACCGGCCGTGCGCCGTCCAGCAGTAGCCCTCATATTCCTCAAGGCGATAGTATTTTCCGACATCCTCAGGAAAGCCGACCGCTTTAAACACACCCATGTTTTTGCCGCTTGAAAATACATATGCGCCTGGAATTTCCGTATTCACACGGACTACACAGCGCATAACGTATTCCCGTTCATCCAAATGGCTTCGGTTCAGCCTTGTTTGCAGAGGACGCAGGAAATAGCGCCAGATCAGCGGCTCACTGGTGATCTCAGCCATTTTGCGCACCGGAATTTCCGAAAGATTGATGATGTCAAAATGGCGATCCAGAAATGCTTCGCAATCCTCCTTCGCCTTTTTGCTGTCATAAAACACATGGAACGCATAGAATTCTTTATACTCCGGATAAATGCCATAACCGGCAAAACCGCCGCCCAAGCCATTGGAACGGTCGTGCATTACCGCAATTGAATCGATAATCGACTGACCGGAAATCCGTTTTCCATCCTTGTTAAAAATCCCTGAAATCGCACATCCGGCAGGAATTCGGACTTCACCTTCCCGCGGACCTGCGTACTGCTGATAAGGCATAACAAAGCCTCCCTTAGTGTAAAATAAAGGCGTCCGGAGACCGCATGCCGACAGCAAATGCCGCATGCGGTCTCCGGACGCCTTTGTCCGTTAGCGATATTATATGATAGGAGACGCAGTTTGTCAACAGTATGAATCATTTTCTAAATTATCATGCAAAAATCACGCAAATTACAGCTTTTTTCGTCTAATATCACCTTAGATATGAAATCGACAACAAAAAATCTTGCATTTTTTTAAAAAAGGGGTTGACAAACAAAACTCTCTGGCATATAATGCGTAAGCGTAGACAGCAAAGGCGCTGTGGGTTTATTGCCCGCAGTGCCTTTTTCTTTTTCCAAATTTTAAATTACGGCGCTGTCCCGTCTTTTGGAAGACATTTCTTTCAAGGAGGAAACATATGATGGCAAATGAAGCGCTGCACGCTGTTCCGGAATTGTTCGGCAGCATGGTCTTTAACGACCGCGTTATGAGGGAGAGACTCCCAAAGGATACCTACAAGGCGTTAAAAAAGACAATGGAAAACGGAAAAAAGCTGGATCCCACTGTTGCAGGCGTCGTAGCAAATGCAATGAAAGACTGGGCGATTGAAAAAGGAGCCACACACTTTACTCACTGGTTCCAGCCAATGACCGGTATTACTGCTGAAAAACACGACAGCTTTATTTCTCCGACAGCGGACGGCGAAGTCATCATGGAATTTTCCGGAAAAGAGCTTGTCAAGGGCGAACCGGATGCATCAAGTTTTCCGTCCGGCGGTCTCCGCGCTACCTTTGAGGCAAGAGGTTATACCGCATGGGATCCGAGCTCTTACGCATTTATTAAGGATAATACGCTCTGTATTCCAACCGTCTTTTACTCCTACGGCGGAGAGGCGCTCGACAAAAAGACGCCGCTCTTACGTTCCATGGAAGCGATCAATAAAGAGGCTCTGCGTGTTCTTCGCCTGTTCGGCAACACAGACGCAACCCGCGTCATCACAACGGTTGGTCCGGAACAGGAATACTTTCTGGTAGACAAAGCGCTTCACGATCAGCGTGAAGATCTCATTCTCACCGGCCGCACTTTGTTCGGAGCAAAGCCGCCGAAGGGGCAGGAAATGGAGGATCATTATTTCGGTACGATCAAGCCGCGCATTAAGGCCTTTATGAAGGACTTGAATGAAGAGCTTTGGAAGCTCGGCATCTATGCCAAAACGGAGCATAACGAGGTTGCTCCCGCACAGCATGAGCTTGCGCCGATTTTCTCTGATACAAATATGGCGACCGATCACAACCAGCTCACCATGGAGGTGATGAAAAAGGTTGCCTTGAAACACGGTATGGCGTGCCTGCTGCACGAAAAACCGTTCGCCGGCATCAACGGATCCGGCAAGCATAACAACTGGTCAATCTCTACAAATACCGGTATAAACCTGCTGGATCCGGGTGATTCGCCGAAAGAAAATGCGCAGTTTCTTTTGTTTCTGACTGCGGTTATCAAGGCGGTTGACGAATATCAGGATTTGCTGCGCATCTCGGTTGCAAGCGCCGGAAACGACCATCGTCTGGGTGCAAACGAGGCGCCTCCCGCAATCATTTCGATCTTCCTGGGCGACGAGCTCACAGAAATCCTTGACGCCATCGTAAACAATAAGGATTATTCCCATAAGGACGCCGTCGAAATGAAGGTCGGTGTGCATATCCTCCCGCGCTTTCCGAAGGACACCACCGACAGAAACCGTACCTCGCCGTTCGCTTTCACCGGCAATAAATTCGAGTTCCGTTCACTTGGCTCCACCTTCTCCATTTCCGGCCCGAACGTTGTATTGAATACTATTGTCGCAGAAGAGCTTGCGCAGTTTGCGGATATTTTAGAGGGTGCCGAGGACTTTAACGGCGCGCTTGACACGCTCATTAAGAAAACGCTCGCCGATCATAAGCGCATCATCTTCAACGGCAACGGCTATTCGGATGAATGGGTGGCAGAGGCGGAAAAGAGAGGGCTTTTAAACCTTAAAACAACAGTTGATGCGCTTCCGCACTTTATTGATCCCAAAAACATCGAACTGTTCACCAAGCATAAGATTTTTACCTCCGCGGAAATGCATTCCCGCTATGAAATCCTGCTTGAGAATTACAGCAAAACAATCAACATCGAAGCTCTGACCATGATCGACATGCTCAAAAAGGATATTATTCCGGCAGTCTCTCAGTATGCAAGTACGCTTTCCACGGCTGCGCTCAACAAAAAAGCGCTTTGTCCCGATTTAAACTGCGAGCTGGAGGAGAATCTGGTCAAAAAAATTTCAAATCTCTCCGCCTGCCTCTATCATAAAACCTGTGATCTGGAATCCGCCGTGTTAGGCGTCAAAGAGCACGGCGATGTAAAGGATCAGGCTACCTATTACAAAGACGTTGTCTTTACCGCGATGGCTGAAGCGCGCGAAGTCGCCGACGAGCTGGAGACTCTCACTGCCGAGGACTTCTGGCCCTTCCCAACCTACAGCAAGTTGATCTTTAATGTATAAGCCATCTGCATTTTTCTATTGCTTTCCTCTATTCGATCTCCTACTATATATTTTGACCCGCCCACTTGGGGCGGGTCCCTTTTTTAGCGGTTCTAAAGCGAATCAATCGAAAATGAAGTCGCTGCGTCTGAGAGAATAGCCGCGGATATGCGCATTGGGTGCGTCGTCGACAATATAGCTTACAACATAAATCTCTCCGTCATCAAAGCAGACAGAACCGGAATAACCAAGATCGGATACCGGACTGCGGTCAAAATCAACAGGCAGAATACGCGTGCCCTGCCGAATTCGGTCCGTTTCCCTCAAATCGTCCTGAGAAATCAAAGCGGCAAAGAAATTTTGCGTCCACCAGCCGAGCCAGCCTTTTCCTCCCTGCATAAAACGATAGGTAACAAGACATTCGCCGTTTGGCAAAAGCAGCGATACAGGACGATGACACCCTGGCAGGGGCAAAGGATATACGCCCGTCCATGTTTCGCCGTTATCGTACGAGATAACTTTCATACAGTCATAGCCCAAACCGGAGTTTTCACGCAGCAGCATAACAAGCGTGTTGTCATCCAGCACTGCTATATCGCCTTCGCAAAGATTATACCGCGCGTCTCTCGCCGCCGTAATGCGTCCGCTCCACGTTTTCCCGCCATCATCGCTGTACCAAACATACTGTACAAGCTTTCCGATTTCCTTTTCATAATAATGCGCGCCAAGAAGCCACCGTCCCGTTTTGGTGACGGTAAGCTTTGTCGGAACAATCCCCTTTGCCGGCGTAATCTCTGGCCCTACAAAACGGGTTCCCTCCGCATCTCCGCGCCAAAGCCAGATTTCCGCATAGCCGTCGTCCTCCTCTCCGACCACATAATCGCATACGATAACAAGCGTATTATCAGGCAGACGGGAAATCCGCGCACAGTCAAGACGGTGCTCTTTATCCGGCGCTTTCTCCGTGAGAGGAATCTTTTCGCTCCATGTTCTGCCGCGGTCTGTGCTTCTTGTGAGCATCAGACGGCTGCCTGTGCGATCTGCGTGATGCACGCACTCTGTGAATACGCATAGAAGTGCGCCGGAGGCCGTCTGCACAAGATCAGGCCATGCCTCATATACGCAATCGTTCCGACTTACAATAAACTTTTCCACTTTAGCGCTCCTTTCGGAATTTTCTATATCCGCAGTATATAATCTGCATAGTTGTTTGTCAACGATTGATTTACATTTTATATAAAGAAGAAATTCATCAAACCCGGCGTTGTCCCATCCGTAAAAATTCATTATAATAGGAAGGAATCCATATGAAATGCAGCACTACTATCCAAAAAGGAATATTTCGATGAAAGAACAGCTACAAATTATCATGCGCCGCGAATGGGAAAGTCTTAAGCGCGGCGGCATTATTTTTCTGCATTTTCTTCGCTGGGGCGTAATCTCCTGTGCAATCGGCGCGTTTATCGGCGCAGTCGGCGCAGGATTCTATTTTGCCATGCAGTATGTCACAGACCTGCGAGGAACCCATCCGTTTTTGCTTTATTTTCTTCCGCTCGCCGGTCTGGTCATTGCGCTGCTGTACGAGCTCGCCGGTGAAAGCAAGCAGGGAACCAATCTGGTGCTCGCCTCTGTGCGAGAGGAAGGACGCATCCCCTTTCTGATGGCGCCGCTTATCTTTATCTCCACCATCCTCACCCACATGTTCGGCGGCTCTGCCGGACGCGAGGGGGCAGCGCTCCAGCTCGGCGGAAGCATCGCCCAGCAGTGCGGTCGTTTTCTGCACATGAAGCAGGATTCGCTTAATATTATTACGCTATGCGGCATGAGCGCCTGCTTTGCGGCGCTTTTCGGCACGCCGGTCGCTGCGGCCATTTTCTGTCTGGAGGTTGTAAGCGTCGGTGTGATGTACTACTCCGCGCTTGTTCCGTGCGTTTTATCTTCTGTAACGGCAAGCTATGTTGCTTCTTTATTCGGAATCAAACCGGAATCGTTTCATATCGAAGCGATTGCCTCCTTCGACGTGCTGACAGCGCTTCGTATTCTGGCGCTCGGCGCACTGTGCGCGCTGGTCAGCATTCTTTTCTGCCGCACGATGCACACTGCCTCTCATCTTGCGGCAAAAATTAAAAATCCCTATTTGCGCATTTTCATCGGCGGCTGTATTTTTGTCGCATTGACGCTTCTGCTTGGAACGCGCGATTATACCGGCGCAGGCATATCTGTTATCGAACAGGCCATGGAAGGCATTGCGCGGCCGGAAGCATTTCTGCTAAAAATTCTTCTGACGGCCGTCACTCTCGGCTTTGGCTATAAGGGCGGCGAGATTGTGCCGAGCTTTTTCGTCGGCGCTACTTTCGGCTGTGTCGCCGGTTCCCTTTTAGGCCTTCCTCCCGCCTTTGCTGCGGCAATCGGACTGTCTGCGGTTTTCTGCGGCGTTACCAACTGTCCGATTGCTTCGCTGTTAATCGCGTGCGAGCTGTTCGGCTTTTCCGGTATGCCGTACTTTCTGATTGCCATCGCGGTAAGTTATCTGCTTTCCGGGTATTACGGCCTTTACAGCACGCAAAAAATCGTCCATTCCAAATATAAGCCTGAGTTTATCAACATCCATACAAAATAACGGAGGTCTCTCCTATGGTCATCCCACGCTATGCCGCCTGTCTGATCGAGAAGCTGAATGATGCAGGCTATCACACAGCCGCCGTTGGAGGCTGTGTGCGCGACAGCCTGCTTGGCCGCATACCGCATGACTGGGACTTGACAACTGCTGCCCCATGGCAGGATGTCAAAGCGCTGCTTTCTTCTGAATATGCGGTAATTGCAACCGGTACACAGCATGGAACGGTCACAGTTCTCTCCGAGGGACATCCGGTTGAAATTACAACCTTTCGGATTGACGGCGTTTACTCCGACGGACGGCGTCCGGACAGCGTCCGCTTCACAGACAATCTCTGCGACGATCTCGCACGCCGCGATTTTACCGTAAACGCCATGGCCTTCGACGGCGGAACGCTTTTTGATCCTTTTGGCGGGCAGGATGATCTGTCCTCAAAAATCATCCGGTGTGTCGGCGATCCGGAACAGCGTCTTCGTGAAGATGCACTGCGTATTCTGCGCGCACTCCGCTTTGCGTCTGTTTTGGGCTTCTCCATAGAAGAGACCACTGCCCGTGCAATCCATAAAACAGCGTATCTGCTTTCCTCCATTTCGGCGGAACGCATTTTTTCGGAACTTACACAACTTCTCTGCGGTGAATTTGTCCCAAACGTCCTGTTCTCCTTTTCCGATGTGTTCTTTCGCATTCTGCCGGAGCTAAAACCACTGTACAAATTGCCGCAGCACAATCCGCATCACTGCTGCGACGTATGGACGCATACTGTATATACAGCCGCATATACGCCGCCGGTTGCATGCTTGCGGCTTGCTGCGCTGTTTCACGATACTGGGAAGGCCGCCTGCCGCACGACAGATTCAGATGGAATCGACCACTTTTTCGGCCATGCCAAAATTTCTGAGGCATATGCCCGCACGGCTCTGAACCGTTTAAAAAGCGACCGAAAAACATTAAGCGCCGTATGTGCGCTTGTTAAATGGCACGATATTCCGGTAACAGCAGATGACCGGATCATTCTGCGGCGGCTCAGACAATTCGGCGCAGATTTCTTCTTTGACCTGCTCGCATTAAAGGAGGCCGACTGTTTGGCGCAATCGCCGCATCCGGAGCGCCTTGCGTTCTTGCAGAATATACGGGAAAAGACCAGTCGGCTCCTTTCTGCGGACGCGTGTTTTTCTTTAAAAAAACTTGCCGTAAGCGGACGCGATCTGATTGCCGCCGGTATTCCTGAAGGAAAGGCTGTCGGCGATTTACTAAAAAAGCTGCTCGACGCAGTAACGGACGGCAGTTTGCCAAACGACAAAGCGGCGCTTTTGGCAGCTTTGCCGGAGCTTTTAGATAAACCTGCTCCGTGAATATAACGCGCGTACAATCCCAAGAAACAGGAGCGTTATTGACCAGAATACTTAATATTGCATCGTTCTGCCAAAGTACTTTCATATGTGGCGCTAGCATTGGTTTCGTTTCTGCTGTGTTCTATCTGTCAAGCTAATTTAACTTCTTACTCAGATAGAGCACCAGATCGTCGTCGTTTACGCAGGCCGTATACGGCGCGGACAGCTTATCCTGATACCATACGCCGCTTCCATCCGGAATAAATCCTCTTTTCACATAAAGCCTCTGCGCCGGACCGTATCCGCTGTGCAGCCCGACCCCCAGACAGACCTCATCTGCGGTTTCTGCCGCGGCAGCCTCCGCCACGTCCAAAAGACGGCTTCCGATGCCGGCGCGCTGATGCTTTTCGAGTACATTAAAATCCGAAATCACCGGAATGGCTCTTCCCGCAAAAGGGCCGTGCGCTTCCTGCGGCAAAAGCAGGACATACCCCGCCGGGATTCCGTCCGTCTCCGCCACAAAAACCTGAATTTCCCTTCTCTGCTGTCTCTCATAGTACGAAACGAACAGCTCCCGCGGTTTATCCCAGCCCTGCTCTGAAAAGGCAGGCGGAAAAAAGTCAATATCCGCCTTATTCATACTGCGAATTGTAATCCGTTTCATTTACTCTTCCTTTCTTCTTATGCAGACTGCGGCACAGCCCCATAAAATCCTGCGCCGCAGGTGAAAGATACTTATTTCGATGCCAAATCAGATAGAACGAACGTTTGAACGAGACGTCCCGCAAGGACAGCCTGCACACCTTTCCTTCACGGAGCGCCTCTTCCAAAAGCCTTTCAGGCAGGACGGACACGCCAATTCCCGCAGATACCGCCGCAATAATTGCCTGTGTATTTGCGCTCTCCCAAAAAGGCTTAGCTTTGATGTTATGTACCAGCATTACACTGTCAAAAAGCTCCCGCGTACCGCTGCCCTTTTCCCGCATGATAATCCTCTGTGCTGCAAAATCTGCGGCTGAAACGCCGCCTTCCCTGGTTAAAAAGGGATGTCCCGGCGCACAGATTGCAGCAAGCTCGTCCGGCATAAGCTGTTCGGTGTAAAGCTGCGGATCATCTGGAACAGCCTCTACCATGGCGAAGTCATAGTTATTGGCAAGCACGCCTTCTATCACCCATTCCGAATTCTCAATCATCGCCTGCAATTCAATTTCAGGATGTATTTCTGCAAAGCGCCTGGCAAGCTCGGGAAGCAGGCAGGTTCCGATGGTAAGGCTGGTCGCAACCCGGACGCGCTGACCGTCAAATTGCCGCACATCCCGCTCCATATCGTCAAACAGCGAAATAATGTGCGTAGCATATGTCAAAAGACGCGCGCCCGCCTCCGTCAAATCAAGTCTTCTTGCAATGCGGTCGAACAGCTTGACGCCATAATGCTCCTCAAGCTCGCGGATGGCAAGGCTCACAGACGGCTGGGCAAGATACAGCTTTTTCGCTGCACCGGTTACACTGCCGCAGGAACAGACCTCAGTGAAAATGCGCAGATGCCGGATTGTCATATTCCCCTCCATAGTTATTTTATTATACTCTGCATATTATAATACTATTTTACTTATGCAAAAGCAAGTGCTATACTGGACTCAGCAGCAAAAACTACACTGCTTATGATGTGAAACGGAGGAATTTTC